>DRQF01000110.1 GCA_011369445.1 Planctomycetota bacterium
CGTCCTTCAGGATGTTTTCCTCTTTGCCGACACGCTCCGAGAAAACCTCCGACTCGGCGACGACTCCATCGATGACGAGACGTTGATGAAAGCCTGTCGTACGGTGCTTGCCGAGGACTTCGTGAACTCCCTCCCGGGCGGCCTCGACTTCCAGGTGCAGGAACGCGGCGCGACCTTCTCGCAGGGACAAAAACAACTCATTTCGTTTGCCAGGACAGTCGCGCACGATCCCCCGGTGCTCGTCCTCGACGAGGCGACATCGAGCGTGGACACGGCAACGGAGCAGCTCATCCAACAGGCCCTCGAGGGGCTCATGAGTGGTCGGACGGTCCTCGTCATCGCCCACCGGCTCTCCACGATCAAAAAGGCCGGCCGCATCCTGGTCATGCATCATGGAGAGCTCGTCGAGGAAGGCAGCCACGCAGAGTTGCTGAAGAAGGATGGCGTCTATCGCAAACTCTACGAGTTGCAGTATGCCACCGAGGACAAGCGAAAAGCTCGAACGAAGGGAACGGGTTGATGGCGCAGTTCATCGTGATCGAAGGCATCGACGGAGCGGGAACCTCCACCCAGGCGCGCCGACTTGCGGAAGCGTTGCGGGACGCCGGAAGAGAGGTCCGTGAGACTTTCGAACCCACGGATGGCCCCGTGGGGCTCCTCATCCGATCGATGCTTCGGAAAACCGAACCGCCGCTGCCCGACCCCAAGGCCGCGAAACGGCTTTTTGCGCGCCTTTTCGCCGCGGATCGCCACCATCACCTGCACAAACCGGACGATGGCGTACTCTCGTGCCTGGCGGCCAACCGAGACGTGGTAGCCGCCCGCTACGTTCTCTCGTCCTTGGCCTACGAAGGCGACGACGCCATCGAGCAGGCCTTCGTTCTCGCTCAGAACGCCGAGTTCCCGACCCCCGATCTCACGGTCTACCTCGACTGTCCGGTCTCGCTGGCGCTGGACCGTATTCGAGCCCGCGGGCAAACCGTTGAACTCTTCGAAAACGAAGCCAAGCTCGCCCGTGTCCGAGCGGGCTACGAGCGGGCGCTCTCGGGTTATCCGGGGGTGGTTCTTCGTCTGGATGCGGCCCGCGCGCCGGAGGAATTGACGCAGGATATCCTCAGCCAGATCGCCCGCTGAGTTTTCAGAGAAGAACCCACCGGCATGTGTTGGCGCTCGACGCTCCCAGCTCGAAGAACAACACGGACGCAAACCCCGGGGCCGTATTCGCGGGAATGGTCTCTCCCACCGAGTCCGGTCCGCCGACGGGGCTTACGTAGACGCCGATGTTGGAAGCGATACCCGTCCCCATACCGTTCGAAAGATCGGTGTCGATGCCGACGAGGGGGTCGCCGTCCGTCACACCAACGATGACATCGTCCGTGGCGAGGGTCGCGGGGAGGAAGCCGGAGAGATCCACCGAAACGTCGCTGAAGTTCCCAGCGGGGAAGGTGGCGAAAAACGTTCCGGCGGGCTCGTTCGAACTCCAGTGGATCTGATCGCGGAATTCGACGGTGACCCCATTGGCGCTCTCGCGGACGGCGTAGGTGGCGCCGCTCTGAATCCCGCCGGGATTCAAGTCCGTCCATGCCACGGCCACCCCCGGGTTGGGGGCGATTCCCCATCCTCCGAAGAATTCGGGCATTGTCTCCGTGAAGTCCGTCGACCCCTGGGCAAAGGTGATGAACCCGTTGGAGTTCACGAAGAGTTGGGAGTACGTAGCACCGCAGAACTCAGTGGGCGCCGCCAGGGTAAAGGTATGGAGGACGAAATCGTCGTCGCCTAGAACGTAGACCGTTTCGATATCCCCGAATGTCCCACGAATCGCCATCGAGTTGCGGAACGGGAAGGGAGCCTGCGTCGGGTCCGTAACGATCGCCTGCACCGCTCCCAAGACCGAGGAGGGAGGATTCGCCCCCGAGATCCCGGCCGTCAAGGAGAAGGGGGTATGCCCCAGGTAATCGAGAAATGTCCCCGTCGAAAGGCCCACGCCATCGACGATGACCGCCCCCGACGAGAGGTCCAGCGCGCCCCCCCAAGGCGTTGGAAGGGTGGCGCAGCCCAAGGTTCCCAGGATCAAGATGAGGTCCTCGGAAGACCCCAGGCTCGTCGTCACGTCCACGGTGACCGCGGTGGCGCCCGCAAGATTGACATCGGCGCTGCCGACGAGAGGGACCTGACCGTTGAGAGTGATGGCAGCATGGGGGTGACCCGGATCGCACCCGGGTCGTTGCCCCGAAAGAGGAAGGACCGCGACGGCAAGAAAAAGGAGCGTTCGCATCAAAGTCATGAGATCTCTCCTTATGGACGGAACGGGGTCACCGGACCATCGACGATTCCATGCCGGTTATTCTCGAAACGATAGGGTCCATGCATCCTAAGCGATTCTCGCCCTGGTGCCGAGGCCTTTCCCATCGCGTCGGCCATGGCAAAAAAAAAAGCCCGAGCCGGGACGGCTCGGGCACTCAGACTCTGGTTGAATCGGGCAATCTCAGGGGGTGATCGCCCAGCGACAACTTCCATGGAACCCCAACTCGAAGAACTGCACGGTCCCGAAACCGGGTGCCGTGTTGGCGGGGATCAACTCACCGATGGAATCGGGGCCACCGAGGGGGCTCGTATACGACCCGATGTTCGATGAGATCCCCGTGCCCATTCCATCGGACAGATCCGTGTCGATGCCCACGCTGGCGTCGCCGTCCGTGACGCCCACGATGATGTCATCCGTCGCCGTGGTGGCGGGAATGAACCCCGTCAAGTCGATCCTCGTGTCACTGAAGCTGCTATCCAAGAACGTCACCGAGAACGTGCCTGCGGGCTCCTGGGAGCTCCAGTGAATCTGATCCCGAAACTCCACTTGGACTCCGTTGCCGCTTTCGCGAACGGCGTAGGTGGCGCCGCTCGTCAGTCCACCACGGTTGAGATCGCTGTAGGCCACCGCAACACCGGGATTGGGAGCGCTGCCCCAGCCATCGAAGAACTCTCCCAGGGTCTCCGAGAAGTCGTTGGACCCGGCATTGAAGGTCACGAACCCATTGGAATTGACGAAGAACTGGGTGGCGGAAACGCCGCAGAATTCAATGGGATTGGCGGTGATCAAGGTGTGCTGCACGAAGTCGTCGTCGGCGAGGGTGTAGACCGTTTCGGCCACACCGAAGGTCGAACGGATGGCGAGGGTGTTGCGGAAGGCGAAGGGCATGTTCGTAGGATCCGTCACGATGGCTTGCGTGGTCCCCAGAACCGCCGTCGGGGGGTTCGCTCCCGACAAAGAAGCAGCCAGGCTGAACGGGGTGTGGGCCAAGTAGTCGAGGAACGTTCCGGTTGTGAGACCAAGACCGTCCGCCACGACTTCTCCCGCAGACATGTCGATGCTCCCGCCCCACGGAGTGGGCAGGGCGCCGCAGGCGAGGGTGCCCAGAATGAGGATCACATCCTCCGTGGAGCCCAAACTTGTGCTGACATCGATGGTGATGATGGGGCTCCCGGCTAGGTCCACGTCGTTGCTTCCAAGGGCGGGCACGGTGCTGTTTATGACCAGCCGGGCGTTGGCATGGCCGGGGTCGCAGCCCGGCTGCTGAGCGAAAGCGAGGGCGCTCATAGCGAGACAGGCGCAAAAGGTCTTGATCTGGCTCATGGGGTAGTACTCCTCAATGAAACGTTTTCAGGGGGTCGAAAGGGCGCGGTGCCAATTCATGTCGAGGGAGTGGGATGTCTTGGGTGGGTGAACCGGGCGGGTCGCGCCAACTCTCATCTTCCTACAATTTATAGAGCGAAAACCCTGCGACCAGGGAAAAATTGCCGAGATCCCCGGCGACGGGGCGGAAATCCTCCGTAATCGCTTTTTAGCGCGACACTTACGATGTCAAATCGACGGCAGAGTTTTGGGCCGGCCTCGGCAGGGACGGAGCCACCAGGGGCCCGCGAAGGCCGACGCGCCCCGGCGAGCGAGGTCAGTCCTTCTTCGCACCCTTCTTCTTGCCCTTCTTGGGGCGGTACTTGCCGGACGTTCCCAGCCAGATCTTACCTCGACGGGTGCGACGATCTCCTCGGCCCATGGCGGACTCTCCTCTCGGTTTCGACAAACTTACAGGGAAACAAGGGTGCGTCCTATGCGCCCTGAGATCAAGCCGTCCCCAGGGGTGTCAGCGCTTGGGGATCAAGACGTGACCAATCAGGAAGAGCAAAAGCCCACCCAGAGCGAAGGTCCACATCTCCCGCTCCGTCGTGCCGGAATCGAAGCCGATCAAACAGCCGATCCCCGTCAGGCCGAGACCGATGATCTGCAGCAGACGGCCGACGTAAAACATCCAGCGATTCCTCCGCGGGCCTGGCGACTTCCGCCGGGTTATAACAGGCACCCATGAACCAGGCCTACGAGATCTTCCGCATTCGCGGCATCGCTGTGAGACTCCAACCGAGCCTCCTTCTTCTCGGAGGCATCCTCGTCCTGTTGGCGCTCGGCGCCGGCGGGTCCCCCGCCGAGGTGGCCTGGCGCCTGTCCGCCCCCGTCATCCTCTTCCTGACGGTCCTCGTCCATGAGTTGGGGCACGCCACGACCGCTCGTCGGCAGGGGATCCAGGTCCAGGACATTCTCCTGGGCCCGCTCGGGGGCGCCGCGCGCTTGAGCGGCCTCATGGAATCCCCATCCAAGGAGTGGAAGGTGGCGGCCGCCGGCCCCGTCGTCAACCTCGTCCTCGCGGGGGGAGCCCTCCTCGTGGGGCGACTCACCGGCGCCCTTTCCTGGCATGACCTGGGGACTCCCGCCTCATGGGCCCGAGGCGACATCGAAGGAATCGCCGAGAGCCCACTGCTTTCCGTCATCGCCTTCAATGCGCTGCTCGGGACGTTGAACCTCATTCCCGCCTTCCCCATGGATGGAGGACGGATTCTTCGAGCTCTCCTCTGGACCCGCATCGGCCGACTGCGGGCGACCCGGATTGCCAGCCGGATCGGCATGTGGTTTTCACTCGTTCTCATCCTGGCCCCGTTTTTCATGAACGACGCCATCCGGTGGATTCTCCCCCTCCTGGGGATCACCCTGATCCTCGCGGGGCTCAAGGAGCGACTCATGGTCGAAGCGCGCGAAGGGCTTTTCCGGATGACCTCGTTCGGCGCTCCCCCCGACGGCGCAGGGGCCCCCGGAGGCAGCGCCGGACCGGCGCGCGACGATCTGGATCTCTCGGATGGCGAGGTCATCGACGTGACGGGCCGCAGTCACGTCGTCGACCCGAACGCGGATCGCTGAATGAATTGGTCACGAGAGAAGCGCCGAGAGATCGCTTCTTGGTGTCTCTTCGATTTCGCCAACTCCTCATTCACGACCGTCGTCATCACGGTGATCTACGCTCGCTACTTCACGACGCGCGTGGCGGGAGATCAAGGCCATCTTTGGAGTCTCGCACTCGCCATATCCAACGCGATCATCATCGTCAGCGGACCGATCGTGGGAGCAGTTGCCGACCGGCACGCGATCAAAAAACGCCTCCTCTTCGCGAGCTACCTGGCCTGCGTGCTCTGCACCGCGGGCCTGTTTCTTCCGACCCGAGGCGACTGGTCGACGGCCTTTCTCCTCTTCGTCGTCGCGAACGTGGCCTTCAGCACGGGTGAGAATCTCATCGCGGCGTTTCTCCCCGAGATCGCCCGGCCCGAGGAGATCGGCAAGGTCTCTGGAATGGGCTGGGCCACCGGCTACGCAGGGGGGCTGCTGGCTCTCTTGGTGTGCCTCCCTCTGGCCCGATCCGGCGATGACCTCACCCTCCGTAGCACGAACCTCGTCGTAGCGGGCTTCTTCCTCTTGGGGGGAATCCCGACTTTTCTCTTCGTGCGCGAGCGAAGCCGAAAACCCGGGGACGCGAGTTCGACCGCCGAACGCCCAAGCGCCTTCGCCGAAGTGCGCCGTACGTGGACCCGACGACGTGAATTCCCCGAACTCTTCCGCTTCCTCACCGCCTATCTCGTCTTCAGCATAGGTGTGTACGGGGTGATTCAGTTCGCCTCGATTTTGGCCGAAGACTTCTCGCTCAGCCCGGCCGAAACGATCCCTCCCCTCATCGCCGCTCAAGTCACGGCCGCCGTCGGAGCCATGACCGTTGGTCGGGGCATGGCCCGCTTCGGGGCGGTCGGTTTCATTCGAATGAGCTTGCTCATGTGGATCGCATGCGGGGCGGTCGCTCTTTTTGCCCGAGGCGCCGTGGGATTCTGGGTGCTGGCTGTTCTCGCCGGAGGAGCGCTCGGAGCGACCATGGCCGCATCCCGCGCCACCGTGGCCCTCTTCACGCCGACCCGTCGCAGCGGAGAGATCTTCGGTTTTTGGGGACTCTACGGCCGTCTGGCGGCCATCCTTGCCCCCCTGGGCAACTGGGCCCTCCTGACGGTCTCAGGCGGTTCGAAGCGCGCCGGGGTTCTTTATTTCACTCTCAGTTTCGTTCTCGGATGTCTCCTCCTCCGACGGGTCGACGAAAGAGCCGGTCGGGACCGTGCGGTCAAGCGGGTCACCTGAAGATCCGCATCCACCACAGGGAAACGACGGCGGCAAGAGCCGCGGCCAGAAGGAGCAGGCGCTGTCTCCGAAGACGTTCCCCGGACAACTCCGCCTCGAGGCGCGACTGCCCGGCATCGAGCATGGCCACCCGTTGCGCCACCTGATCGAGGCGCCGCGCCATGTCCGGCAAGGCAGCCGCCATGAGTTCCAACCTCTCACCAGCCTGCTCACACCAGTTCCCCAACGCGATCAGAGCCGGATCGCGGCGGGGCGCCACGGGCGGCTCGCTCGTCGTATCCTTCTCCAGGGCATGCGCGGGAAGAATCGGGCCCTCCAGCCTTTGCCCGGCATCCGCCGGCGGCTCGACACCGAGGCGAGACTCCAATTCGCGAAGCACGGTCTCGAGACGTCGCAGTTCCTTCTCCCTTGCCTCCAACAGTGAGCGAATGCGACGCGCTTCAGAAGAGCAATCGGCGGGTCGGTCTCTCATGGTTTCCGATTCCGATGCGCTCATGCGTCTCTCCTTGTCAGCGTCATGAAGCTCCCCCCTGACCAGGAGGTCTCCTCGACGATCTCGAGTCCGGGTGCTTCCGCGAGTTCCTTGCGGAGCGAAGCGGCATTCGTCGTATGGATCAACACCCGGCCGTCTCGCGAGATGGCTCGGCCGACTAGGTCGAGGACGCGACGGCGGAAGGATTCATCGAGACCGTCCCACCCATCGAGGAGGAGGGCGGAATCCAAAGATTCCGCTTCGATTGACCACCCCTCGAACTCCGAGGGTCCCCCTTCGCGGACCCCCTCCAAACCCGCGCACTCGCCGATCTCTTCGTCGGTCGGTCGAAGCAACCAGAGATCCTCCGCACGCGCGGCGGCCCGACCGGCCCAGATCGAATTCGGAGAGAGAAGTGCCAACATTCGCAGCGACAAGAACCCATCCACCAGACCGGGAGGTCCTGCGACCCATCCGGGGGAACGACGCCACGCCCGCGCCTGTCCCAAGAACTCCAAGGCGTGCTCCAACTCCGGACTGAAGGGAGGTGGGATCTCCTGGGGAGGAGGCTCGGGTGGAAGCGCCGTCGACGGAGCCGGGCCCAGGGGGCCGAACGCAAATCGGTCGAGACCGGGCCCCTCCTCCATGGTCCACGCGGGTCGCACGGAAGGAGGGCCGGGAAGGAGGGCGACCACGATGCGCCAGAGAACCACAGCAACCGTCATGGCCGGGAGGAGCCAAGCTACGCCTGTCAACGCCGTGCGCCACGGCGGTGGGACGGCGAAGGCCAAAGCGGTGGTCCCCAGAAGCCACACGCCGCCCACGCCGCACCACCGCACGAGAGTGCGGTGGTCGCCCCAGCCCAGAAGGATGTCGCCCAAGAAAAGCCCGACGGCGGCCGCACCGCCCGGCAGGGCGAGCCAAAGCCACCCCGCCCCCGTCAAGGCCGGGTGACTCCACTGGGTCAAGAGAACCCAGGGCGAGATCCCGTTGCTTCCCCACGGGGCCCGGCCCGTCGTCCCTTCGATGATCCCGGCGGCGAGAGCGACGAGAACCCAAGGCACGTGCCCCATGAGATCGACGCCCGGACGGCGGCCGGGCTCCCGACGCAGAGCGAGATCGAAGAGGGGAAGAAGGAATCCGAAGGGCCAGACCCCCTTGACCAGAACAACGGCGCCCAGGAATCCGAGCAGAGCGATGGGGTGGAAGGCCCTCGCGGTCCTGTTGGGAAACCGGGGCGAACGCACCCGCGGACGCGATTGGATCGCCAGAACCCAGGCGAGCAGCGCCCAGGTCACCCTTGCGAGTCCCGCTCCGCCGAGAACCCATGGGTGGACTCCGAAGAGCAAGGCCGCGGAAACGGCGACGGGTCGATTCCGCGCGAGGCGCCACTGGGCGAAGTAGAGCCCCCACGCCGACAAGACGAGGCCGCTCAACTCCCAGGTGGTGCCCGAAGCGGCTTCGAGAAAAAACCTCCCGAGGACACCCGCACCGCCGTCGGGCATGGCATGCGGCAGCCATCCGCCGCGCCGGAGGAAGGCTTCGGCGGCGGTCAGGATCAGGGCAAGCAGGATGAGTGCCGGCCCATGGGGTCGCATTCGGAGGAAAACGTTCTTCAAGTCGGGCGCTCCGCGGTCAGGAGCGATGGTAGGCAGGGAAAGGGCCCGAGGTCAAGCAATCCCCCGTCCCGTGGAAACGCGAAAACCGAAGTGCGGCCGGTTAGGATGCGGGCCATGGAGAGGCATCGCGACACCCTGGCTCCCGTACCTGGGAGGCGCCGTTGGTTTTTCCCGAGGCTCCGCTCGCGCATCGAGCCGGGAGCCACGATCCGTTCCGTGGGGTGCTACCAAGTGGGTCGGCTCCTCGGAAAAGGGGGCATGGGCCGGGTCTATCTGGCGGAAAAGGTGGGGTCCCACGGGTTCAGCAAGTTGATGGCGATCAAGGTCCTCCCCAAGAAGGGACTCGGACGCCGCGCCGCGGAAATGTTCCTCGACGAGGCGCGCCTCACGGGAGGCCTCATCCATCCGAACATCGTGCAGGTGTACACCCTTGGCGAGACCCGCCGGGAATACTTCATCGTAATGGAGCACGTCTTCGGGGTGACGTTGCTCGATCTCATCGAGCGTCACACGGAACTCGGTCGGCGCGTGCCCGTCGACTTCGGCTGCTACATCATCGCGCGCATCCTCAACGGCCTTCGTTATGCCCACAACAAGCATGACCGTGAAGGCCGCCACCTGCATATCGTCCACCGAGATATCTGCCCCAACAACATTCTCATCTCGTTTCGCGGTGTCCCGAAACTCACGGACTTCGGCGTGGCGAAGGCGACGGTCTCCCATGTCGACGACGAGCGGGAAGTCGTCTTCGGAAAGTACCCCTACATGGCTCCGGAGCAGGTGGGGCGCAGGGGCACGGAACCCCGTTCGGACCTCTACGCCCTGGGGCTCGTGATGTACGAACTTCTGACCGGGTGCCTGGTTCACGAGGTGGGCGACACGACGATGCTCCTGGACGAATTGGAGAAGAAATCGGTCTCACCACCGCACACCGTGAATCGGGAAATCCCTCAGGAACTCTCTGATATCGTCATGAAAGCCATCGATCTGGATGTGGAACAGCGCTGGGAAAGCGCCAAGGCGATGAGGGAAGCCGTGGAGACGTTCCTGCTGAAGAACTTCATGTTCCCCGCCCAAGAGGACTTGGCCGACTATCTGTGCGATCTCTTTCCTCAGGCCGCGAAACATCGGTGGTGGTAGGACGACGCGCCGACGAGGAGGACTCGCTCCCCCCCCGTCGGCGACGTATGGTTCAGTGGCTTGCGAGGATGCCGTCGAGGGCGTCCTCGAGACCGGTCCCCTTCAGCTTGCGCTTGAGCCTGGAGGCCTCCTTCTTGGCCTGCTTGGCATCCATGGCCTTGATCTCTTCGATCCTTTTTTCCGCCAGAGCCACGACGGCTTCCTTGGCCTTGGCGAGCTTCTCCTGAATGATCTCCGGTTGGTTCTTCTGCCCCGAGACCTTGTCCAGGATCTTCATGGCCTTGGCGAAGTCATACGTCTTGGCCTGGGCTTCGGCCGAGGCGATGGCCTTGTCGATCTTCGCAAGGGTGGACCGCTTGAGACCGGGACCATGCTTCTTCACGAGCGCCTTCTTGGCTTCGGCGATCTTCGACATGAGCCCCTTGGCGCTCATTCCCCCGAGAAAGCCCTCGATCTCGGTCAGGGTGTAGGGATCGACGAGGCTCGTGTAGGGGATCCTGCCGGTGTGGTTGTAGGTGGCGGCCTTGCTGCGATTGAGGGCCTTCAACTGATCCAAGGTGAGGCTCGGCCAGGACACGAGGTATTCCGTGTCGTCGCCCTTCTTGAGCTTGAAGGACTTCGCCTTCCGGTCCCCCTTCTGAACACCCTCTTCGATCCGCGAGACCGTGAGAACGTCCACTGCGTTGTCAAAGGCGAACTTGATGTACTTCTTATTCTGCATCACGGCAGAATGCATGCCCCAGCAGCCGGGTCAGTAGAAGCCGTGGTTGTGCACCACGAGGGGAACGTTGAGTAGTTTCGCTTCTTCCACCGCGGCATCCCAAGACTTGGCGAAGGGCACAGTGGGTTTGATCTTGGGCTTTTTCTGCGCCTGAGCGGCCCCCTGGAGGGTCATCAGGGCGGCCAGAAGCAGCGTACAATAAAAAGATGTCTTCATCGGCAGTGCTCCTATTGGGGGACGTGGTTTTCGAGGGGCGTCCCGCTTCTCAACGGGGGAAATACCCGTTGGATTCGCTAATTCTTCCCGACTCTTGAAGATCGTCCAGCGACGTTAGGATTCGCTCACTCGGGTCCAAGGAGAATCGCCCCCATGAAATTCGCACCCCTGGCCATCCTCGTCCTGTGCGCATTCGTCGCCTGCACGAAGGATTCCAAGAACGACGACACAGCCAAGGACAGCAACGAGACGAAGGCATCCGCCGCGCCCCGCAATCCGGCCCTCACCCGACCAGACCTTGCGAAGGACAAGGCCCCCATGGTCTTCAAGGTGCGCGTCAAGACGACGAAGGGTCCGTTCGTCATCGAGGTGCACCGAGATTGGGCCCCCCATGGGGCGGACCGCTTCTATAACTTGGTCAAGATCGGATTCCTGGACGGAAATCCGTTCTTCCGCGTGGTCAAGACGCCCCAACCCTTCATGGCCCAATTCGGGATCTCAGGGGACCCGAAAGTCACTGCCGCCTGGGCGAACGCCACCTTCCCCGACGACCCCGTGCGCAAGTCCAACCGAAGGGGCTACATCACCTTCGCGCGCAACAGCCTTCCCAACTCCCGCTCGACCCAGCTCTTCATCAACTTCTCCGACAACACGATGCTCGACCCGCCGCAGCAGAAGGGCTTCGCCCCCTTCGGCAAGGTCGTGGAGGGGATGGACGTGGTGGACTCCCTCTACTCGGGATACGGAGAGATGAAGGCCATGGGCAACCCAGGCGGCGTGGACACGGGTCGACTCCAAAGAGACGGGATCGACTACATCAAGAAGACCTTCCCTTTGATGGACCGCATCATCGAGGCCCGGATCATCGAGGAGTGATCCACCCAGGAGTCCTCCTCGGCCTCACCAGCGCTCTTCTGTGGTCGCTGGCGAACGTCACGATCCAAAAGGCGTCAAGGCGCTTCGGCACCTTCGGCGCCCTCTTCTACGCCCAAGCCATCGGGGTGATCCTGGCCGCGGCCTTCGGCGCCCTGCGTCACGGCGTGCCCCACCTGGGCTCCTTGCGACTGTGGGTCTGGACGGGAATCGCCGCCCTCGCCGCATGCGTGGCCTACGGCGGCCTCTTCGAATCCCTCAAGCACGGCCGATTGGCCCTGGCGGCGCCCATCGTCAGCGCCTGGAGCGCCCTCACCGCCGGCGCGGGCCTCCTCTTCTACGGAGAGGCGCCCGGTGTTCTCGGAATCACCGGCATCGTTCTCGTTCTGTGCGGGAACGCGTTTTTGGCCCGGGCCGCCGATCGAGGAGCCGGTTCCACGGGCCAAGAGGGGCGCGCCGTTCTCGCCGCGACCGCGGGCGCTTTGGGCTTCGGCATCATGGTTCCCGCAGTCCGTGAGGTGGGCCACGAAGTCGGCTCGTCCTGGGCGGTGGCGCTCATCTGGTCGACGGAGCTCCTTTTTCTGCTCCCGTGGCTCCTCCACAAGGGATGGCTCCCGGCGCCCCAGGGGTTCGCGTCCCTGCGCGTCGTCTTCCTCCCCGGCGTACTGGAAGTCCTGGGCTTTCTGGCCCTCAGCGAAGCCGTCGCCCGGGCCCCTCTCACCGAAGTCGCTCCCGCGTCCAGCCTCTCCACGGCCTTCTCAGTGACCTGGGGCCTCATCCTCCTCCGAGAACGTCTCACTCCCTTCGCTCTCGTCGGCGCCGTGGCCGCCAGCCTCGGCGTCGTGCTCGTCAACGCCTCTTCCGCCTGACGGGCGGCACGTCACCCGGAGTCGGGACGCACGAAGAAAGCCCGCGACGACGTCGCGGGCTTTGCGTGTGGGGACAGTCAGGTTGCGCGGAGTGCGATCAGTTGACGGTGGCGGATTCCACGTCAGAGACGGCAAAGCCGAACATGGGCGGACCCGCGGCCAAGCTCACGGCCTGCGAATAGAACGTGATGGAGTTCACGTTGATGCTTGGAGGAAGGGCCGGAAAGTTCAGCGTGTGACTGAGCTCACCATTGGCGTCGGTGGGCCCGACCGCGACGGGTACGATCTGCGGGCCGATGTCGAGAGTCAGGAACGGCCCGATGGAAAAACCGGTGTCGTCCATGCTGGCCAGGATCGCGGTGGGCGCATCGGCCGGCGCTCCGGTCAGATCCCAAACGATGGAGCCACCGTTGGCGAAGTCACCGTTCACAGTGACGGTCAAATCCTGGGCTTGAGCCGCGGCGGCCAGACCCGCGACGAGGACGACGGCGAGTAGGGAACGGAAGGTCTTCATCATTCTTGCTCCTCTTCTGTGGAAGCGATGTCCCGGGGACGGAGACACCGCCGGTGCTTAGGGAATCAGTGAGGGGAATACGGTGTAGAGAATGGTGGTCGCCAGATCGATCCGGCCTTCTCCCAAGGGGTCCTCGCCGTAGACGGCCGGAAGGTTGTTGATCTCCACCGCCGGAATCTTGAGGAGATCCTTCACGTCATGGTCGTCGAGAGTTGGATCGATGGCGAGGACGAGAGACGCCGTCGCCGACACGAGCGCCGTCGCCATGGAGGTCCCACTCCAGTAAGCGTACTGATTGCCGGGATAAAGGCTCGGGACATCGACGCCGAAGACGGAGAAATCCGTGTATCCCCAGTTTGTGAAGGGGGCGATCGTCTCTCCCGCGATGGGACCGAAGAAGGGCTGCGTGTTGCCGGGACCGGGATCCGTGGCGCCAATGGTGAAGACGCCATCCTGCCCAGTGGGAAACTGCAGAAGGGGCTGACTGCCGTTGCCGGCGGACGTGAAGATCATGACGCCGTTGTCATGGGCGTAATGGATGGCCTGCACCACGGCCTGGGAGGGCTGAGGGAGAGAGAGGCTCAAGTTGATGATTCTCGCCCCCTGGTTGGCGGCATAGATGATGGCCTGGGCCAAGCGCAAACTGTCACCTCGCCCCTCGTCATCGACGACCCGACAGACAAGGATATCGGCAACCGGATTTGCAAGTGCGATGAGACCCGCCAGATGGGTCCCGTGCCCATAGGCCCGGTCCGTGACCCCGTCCCCATCGTCATCGATGCCGTTGGCGGTGTCGGAAGGCGGTGTGCCTGGCTGAACGAAGTCTCGACTGGCCGGGCTGATCCGCCCTTGGAGATCCACATGCTGCAAATCGACGCCGCTGTCCAGGACCGCCACCGTGATCGGTGTGAGCTGCAAACCCATGGGCACGGCGAGCCCGGCGAGGAACTGCTGCACCGTGGCGAAACCCAAGTTCCCCTGAATCACCGTGGGATTGGAGGAGGGGTTGATCACCGGGACCGACGACGGTCCAGAGAGGCGTTCGGAATGGACGGCCTTCAACCCTTCCAAACCCATCGTGGAGTTCTGGCGCCGCCAGATGCGCCGAAACGCATTCATTTTCGCCGGCCCGCCGGAAATAGAGACCGCTCCGATCTCCGGAAGAACGGCTTCGACGCGAAGCCTCATGGCCTGGGCGGACATGATGAGACGACGGGGCTGCGTGGAGAGATAGATATCGGGTCCCTGCGCCCAAACTGAAGACGCCAACAGCAAAAGAGCCGCCGGCAGCCAACCGTGGCGAATACGAGACATCTGGATTCTCCGTGAGGACTTTGGCGCTCGGGCATCGTAGACGAATTCGGGCCCCGTCGTCAAGGGAACGCCGATCGCCGCAGTGTCCAAATCCACAGTGGAAGTCATATCTTCATCCTTTCAAAACCCAAGGGGCCCAGTCACTGAGGGGATACCGAGCCTGCCGTAGTTGCCGCGAGGCGATGCTTCGAGCCCGAGAAGGGGTCTCTCCCCCCTTCAAAGCGCCGTGGAAGCATCGCATGAAACGGCGGGCCGACTCGTCCTCCCCGGGCCACAGGCTCGTCAAGACCCGGTCGGCTCCGCCTGCCAGCAAGGCGCCCGCGAGCCCCGGCGCCGCGCCGTCGAAGCGGGCGTCGGAAAGTGCGCTTTGACAGCCAGATAGGACGACGAGGGGGCAGGCGATCCGTCGCGACGTGAAACTGTGAAAATGGAGCACGTCCGACCCATGCACGAGCCCCCCGAACTCCGGTGCGTCGAGGCGGAGAAATCCGTGGGCCGCCAGGTGAGCCAAAGCGCCCCCCCGGGAAAGCGCCTCCGGCATGGTCCCTAACGGAGTCCGACGGCATCGCTCCCCCCACAAACGCTCGAGATCGTCGAGCTCGCGCCCCATTGCGGGAGCCGTCTTATCAGCTCCTCCCGCGAGAAGGACGGGGCCATCTGGCGAAATCGGGGCCTCGGCCACGACGAGATCGTCCACCCCCCCAGTGCAGCGCACCAACTCCATGCGTTCGCCCCAGGGGGATTCTCCGAAGGGAAGGGCTTCGAGGGGCCAGGAACCGGTGACCGCGTCCGTGACCAGGAATAGGCGGTCCAAGCCCTCGAGGGCGGGCTGAATCGGCGCGAGGAGGGCTCGAGCCAGACCTTCCAGTGCCTCCGGCGCTTCCCCGGAGGCTCCCGGCCGCCGATCGGCCCGACGCTCCATTTCCCACAGGAGGCGCTGCCCCCAGTGGAAGCGTTTCGGCGCCTCCGGGAGAGGAACGCCCCCCACGTCGCCCGATCCTCGAGCGAAGAGCGCCCAGTCCCCCTCGTCGGTGAACAAGTACACCACGACGCCCGTCTTCGGCGGCCAGGGATCGAGAATCGGTGCTCGGGTGGACACCGCCGCCCCCCCCATGACCGTCCGCCCCCGAAGCGTCTCGCGAAGCCGCTCCTCCCTGTCCGCAATCCGGGCGACCACTCCCGGGTCGGGCGGGGAGCCCGAACGGTCGCGCGTGATCTGAGCCCGATAGAGTGCTTGCAACTCCTCGAGGAGCGCTCGGCGGCGGGGCTCATCCACGTCGAAACGCCCCCTCCACCGGGTACGGCCGGCGACCAGGGCCAGGCGAAGAGCTTCGCTGAAATCTCCGGAATCGGCATGCAGGTGCGCCAGACGTCGTGGGACATCGGCCGTGTCGCGAGCCACGCCCAACGCAAGATCGTGGGCGCCCGCGAGCGCCGCCAGGATCTCGATGTCCTCCATCGCCAGCTCGAGGGCGGCCCGCTCTCCGAGGGGGTCGCCGGCGGCGCGCCGAAGATCGGCCTCCAGCCTGCGAGACTCGAGACGGAATACGGGATCGGGGACGGTTGCCATCCTCGAGCGGGCCTCATCCAGGTGTCTCGACGCCGCTTCCAGTCGCCCGGCCAGGCGCGCTCGCTCTCCTAGGACCAGCGACACACGGGCCGCCTCGCGACGAACCCCTCGTTGGTTGAACAGGGCGAGACTCTTCCTGAGCGCAGGCTCCACGCTCTCATCCGTGGGCGAAGCCCGCTCCAGCGCGAGAACACGCACGTACTCGGCCAGAACGTCGTTTCCGTCGGACTCGAAATGCTCGCGCGCCGTCTCGAGGGCGCGGGAGGCCGAGCCCGGACGCCCGAGGCGACGATAGGCCTCCGCGGCAAGCACGCTGCCCCGACCTCGCTCGGAAGCAACCCCGAGTTCCTCGAAGAGGGCGTCGGATTCCTCCAGAGCGGAAAGCGCCGGACCGGGGAGCCCTTGTGCCAAGAGGCTGCGCCCCCGCGCCTGCAGGCAGAGGGCCTCACCGCGTCGGTGTCGCTGGGAGGCGTAAGCCGCTCGCGCACGATCCGTTCGGGAAAGCAACTCCCCGTGCCGCCCTCGTTCGAGATCCAAGTAGACACCGGCATACAGAGCTTCCGCAAGGAGCGCGTCGCGTCCCTCCTCCTCGAAGAGGCGTGCCGCATCTTCAAAAGCGCGTTCCGCCTGTTGAAAATCCAAGGTCGCGACGAGGGCATTGCCCAAGTTGAGCGCGGCGACGCCGCGAAGCGTTTTCCGATCCTCCGGAATGTCCTTCAACGCCGCCGTGTAGGACTCCCGGGCCTCGTCCGGCCGCCCTTCGCGCAGGTAGAGGTTGCCGAGATTGACGTTCAACTCGGCCAAACGGTGTCGGTCGCCGAACCGTTCGAAGACCTCGCGGGCCCTCTTTCCCTCGGCTTCCGCTTCGTCGACGCGCCCCAGGTACATGAGGGGATCGATCCGCGTTTTCCTCACCTGGGCGGCCTGCTCCGCTTGGCACGCCTCCTCGTGAAGCTCTGCCGCCTCGGCATACGCCTCGGCCGCGGGGCCATACTCTCCCCGAACGTGCAGCACTTGGGCGTGGCAGCGGACCGCAAGAGCACGGAGATGAGGCGGAGACGCGCCGTCGACGAGGGCCACCGCCAGGCGGGCCAGCTTCTCCGCGTCGGCGACGGATACGGTGAGCACATCATCCAAGCGATCCTTGATCGCGGGAAGGGTCGACGTCGCCGGCATGGCCCTCAGTCGTGCCACGACTTCATCCTCGGCCTCGAGCGAATCATCCTTCAGCCAGGTGTCGAGGGCGTCGTCGATCATGCTCAGCGTCGAATCAGAAGTCGAGCGTGGGCAAGCGACGCTCCTCGCCCGTCGCCGGATCCACGAGAGAAAGAGAGAGCGGCACGCCCTGAGGCACTTTGTCGAAGACGAAGAAGCCATCGGCATCGAGAGGGCTGACCCGGGGCTGTTCACCGGCGGGAACCAGCTTGATCTTCCAACGACCAGGCTCTTCTCCCCCCGCTGCCTTCAGCACCTGTCCCTTCAGTACGCCCGGCTCTCCCTGGGAGCCCGGCGCCCACGACAACTCGATGTCGAGCCGGCCATCTCGGTCCTTGAAGACCATCATGCGTACGCCGCCTCCCATCCGTCGCACGCCGGCGGGAGCTGGTTCCTTGCTGGAATCACGAGAAAGACGGAACCATTCCTCCAGCTCCTCCGCCCTCGGGACGGAGGCTTCGGCAGCCAAACGACGGGCCAAGGCCTGTCGGGTCGCATGAGGCACGGCGGGCACATCTTCCATCCCCAGCAGGAGAATCAAGGCCTCCAACTCTTCGCGCAGGGCGGCAAGTCGAGGGTCGGCGCTCATTGCGTCTTCAAGATCGCGGGCCGGGGCCTCATCCAAACGCCCTTCGAGGAGATCGAGAACCCGCTCCACCGCTTTGCTACTGTCCATGGCGCCACCTTTCGACGGGACCGACCATTCGGCCTCATCATTCCAGAGGCCCGGCTTTCCCCCATGATACGAGGATTCTCGAAACTCCTGCTAAGATCCTCGGCCGTGGAGGATCAAGCGGACATGGATCGGGACCTGCTGGAACGGTGTCGTGCGGGAGACGAGGAGGCCTGGGAGGCTCTTCTCGACCGTCATGGGGGACTGGTGCTCTACCTGGCACGCCATGCCGGACTGGGCCCCGCGGACGCCGAGGAGGTGCTGCAAGAGACTTTCCTGGCCCTGGTCACCCACCTGGATTCCATTCAGGAACCCAAAGCCCTCAAGGGATGGATCGCCACGACGGCGCGCCGAATGGCCGTCCGACTGGGAAAAAAACGCCGCACGGAGGGGACGAATTCCCTCGACGAGCGCCGTGACGAGCCCCTCGTCGAGGAGGAAGTCGAGGACGTCCTCGTCCAGATCGAGAACCGCGAGCACCTCGCGGAAGCCCTGGAGGTGATCGGTGAGCGCTGCCGGCGTCTTCTCCTTCTCCTCTACGGACCCGAGAAGACGAGTTACGAAGAGATCAGTCGGACCCTGGGGCTCGCCATGGGATCGATCGGGCCCACGCGGGGACGGTGCATGGAGAAGCTGCGCCGAGCCTTCCGGAAGAGATGAGCCGTCTCACTTCTCCCCCAGCCAGCGGCCCAGCCAGTCGAAGAACACCCGGTGCCAAAGGACGCCGTTTTGGGGCGAGAGGACCCAGTGCCCCTCGTTGGGGAAGTAGAGCAGACGAGATGGAATCCCCTGGACCTGAGCCGCGGTGAAGGCCTCCAGACCCTGGGTGTCCGGAACGCGATAGTCTTTCCCACCGTGGATGATCAGCAGAGGCGTCTTCCAATTCGCCACGTAACGGTGGGGTGAGAAGCGATCGAAGGCAGCCTGCGCCTCCTTGCTCTTCCAGTAGGGGCCGTCGAGGTCGTGGTTGACGAAAAAGAGTTCCTCCGTGCTCCCATACATGGACGCGAGATTGAACACGCCGTCGTGGGCAATCATGCATTGGAATCGACTCTCGTGGTGGCCCATGAGCCAGTAGACCGTGTACCCACCGAAACTGGCGCCGACGGCGCCCATGCGGTGAGGGTCCACATAGGGTTCCAGCATCATGGCGTCGGTGGCGGCCAGGATGTCCCGCATCGCTTGTCCACCCCAGTCCTTGGAAATCTCATCGTTCCACGCGCGTCCGAAACCGGGTAGCCCGCGGCGGTTCACGGCAAGAACGACGTAGCCCTGCGCAGCCATGAGATGGAAGTTCCAACGATAGCTGAACCACTGTCCGATCTGCCCTTGAGGGCCGCCCTGACAGTAGACGAGAGTGGGATAGCGCTTCTTCGGATCGAATCCCGGCGGATAGATGACCCAAGAATGGATGGACTTCCCGTCCGTGGCCCGCGTCCATCGCGCCTTCACCGAAGGGAGCTCAAGATGGGAATAGATCTCCCCATTGACATCCGTGAGGGCCCTCCAGGCGCCGTCCTCGCGGGCCATGCGGCCGAGTTCCCAGGGACGGATCATGCTCTGCCGTGCGACGATCAGTGTCTTGCCGTCCGCAGAAATGTCCCGGAGAGACCAGTTGTAGTCTCCCGACGTGATCCGCCTCAGATCGCCCGATGCGACGTCGATCTCGAAAAGCTGATCCGTGCCACGATCCTCCGAACGGACGATCACGGCCGATCCGTCGGGCAGCCACGTCGCTTCATGGACCGTGCGATCGAGACCGCGGGTGAGCTCGCGAATGGTCCCTTTTTTCCTGTCCAGGAGCATCAATCGGTTTCGGTCGGACTCGAACCCAGGTGTCTCCATGGAGTGCCAGGCCAAGAATCGACCGTCGGGAGAGTAGACGGGATCGTTGTCGTAACCGTCCATGCCCGTGGACACGCAGGTCTTCTCGCCCTCGCCGTTCCACGCCACGAGATACACATCGCTGTCGGTGGACGCCGCCCAGTCATTGACGATCTTGGCGGTGAAGGCGATCTCGTCGCCGTCCGGGGACCACGCGAACTGCTCCGCGCCGCCGAAGGGAGGGACGGGGCAGTCCGCGTCGATCCCTTCCATCAGATCGACGCCCTGGCCCGCTCGACCGTCCTTCCCGAGCGCGGCGGTGAAAAGATGGCTCCGCGTCTCGTCATTCCAATGGTCCCAGTGTCGGTACATGAGACCGTCGATGAGGCGGGCGTCGGCCTGGGGAAGATCCGGATACAGTTCTCGCAACGTCATGTGCATCTTCACACGACGGGTGTAGGCGATGCGGTCGCCCTTCGGGGAGACCTTCAATTCTCCCACGCCGCCCGGAACATCCGTCACCTGAATCATGTCACCAGTGGCCGGGTCGAGAGCGTAGACCTGAGCCACTTTCGATCCTGGACGCCGAGACACGAAGAAGACGCGGGGTCCCCAGGGCGTCCTCACCCACTGCGCTTGCCCCTCGGAAGCCGGGCCTCGCGTGAGCGCCCGAACCTCTCCGCTCTTCAGGGCAACGGCAAAGAGGTCGGAGTCCCCCCGGTTGGCGCCCAGGTCGTAGCGCCGAACGCTGAAGAGAACGTCGTCCCCATTCGGAGCGAGGTCCCCGCCGGACACGCGCCCCAGCTTCCACAGCAACTCGGGGGTCAGGTGTTCCTGGGCGCTCGCCGGAAGGACGATCAGGACGAGGAGGGCGACGATCCGTGAACTCATACCTCGGGTTTCTCCAAAAAATGGGGCGGGAAGCCCCGCTGCTGAGCCGACGCCCCGACTTTTCGCCCCCCCACGTCGTCCCGTCAAGGCGGGCTTCCGGCTCCGGCACATCTTTTAAGATTGTTTCCAGCTCTACGCAGATACAATCCGCCCCTTGTGGGGAAAATGACCGAAGATTCCGGGATTTACTGGAGCCCGGTCGGTGTTGTATAAATCGAGTGATCCCCGGGGGGCATGGGACCCTGACCCCTGGGGACGTTGCCAGGCCCCGCACCTTCGGTTTCGGGACGGGAACGTTGCCATCTCCTTGTGGGAGAGGATCGAGGATAGGGTCAGTGCACACCCGGAGGATGTTCTATGAGTCTGAAACGACGGGACTTCAACAAGATGCTTCTGGCCGCCGTCGGCGGCATCGTCGCCGGTTCGGCCATCAGCTGCGAGTCGGACGATCACGATGACGGCGACGAGCACGAGGAGAAGATGAGCTGCAACGGCAAAGGCAGTTGCAAGGGCGAAGGCGGTTGCAAGAGCGAAGGCAACTGTAAGGCCAAGAGTTCCTGTAAGGCCGGCTAAGTCCGACCCGGGGAGGGCGGGCCGAACCCTCGGACCGCCCTCCCCCGCCCCTCCGGCGACCGAGCCGGATTCCGTGATGTTTTTCGCGGCAACATGAGTAGACTGGAGGAACGTCGGCGCGGATCGTCGGCGTGGGATCGAGCAACGAGGACGCGGGCGAGGCCATGAGGATCGGCTTCCCCCAAAGACGATTCGAGGATTTGACGATGAGCATCAAACGACGCGACTTCAACAAGATGATTCTGGCCGCCACCGGCGGCATCCTGGCCGGAGCCACCCTGGGCTGCGGCGACAAGAAGGAAGATGGCGACAAGCCGGCCGAGGACAGCACCAAGAAGGGTTCTTGCAACAGCAAGGACGGTTGCAGCGGTAAGGACGGCTGCAACGGCAAGAGCAGCTGCTCCGCCAAGGACAAGAAAGACGGCAAGTAGACCTTCCGTCGCTCAGGTCCGAACGGCGATTCTCGCCGGCCATCAGGTCCCGTCGCCCACGAGGAGACGGGACCTGCGCCTTGAATGGGAGATGAGAGATGACGATTCCGAATCGCTGGGGGCTACCGGACCTCGGCCTGGGCATGGGTCTACGCACGGTTCACTACCAACACATCCTCGAACACTGGCCGAGCATCGACTGGTTCGAGATCATCTCCGAGAACTACATCGATACAGAGGGTCGGCCGATCTGGTATCTGGACCAGATCGCGGAGCGCTATCCCATCGTCATGCACGGCGTGTCGATGTCGATCGGAAGTACGGATCCGATCGATGTCCCGTTTCTGAAGAAACTGAAGGCTCTCGCCGAACGGGTGAATGCGGTGTGGTTGGGGGATCACGTCTGCTGGACCGGTGTCGCCGGGATCAATGGGCACGATCTTTACCCCGTCCCCTACAACGAGGAGAGCCTCCGACACATGGTCGATAGGATCAGAATCGCTCAGGACATTCTAGAGCGTCCCCTCGTCCTCGAGAATCCGTCCACTTATCTCACCTTCCGAAGTTCGACGATCTCCGAGCCGGAGTTCATCGCGCGCATGGCCGAAGAGAGTGACTGCGCGCTGCTCCTCGACGTCAACAACGTGTACGTGACCTGCAGAAACCATGACCTCGACCCGAACGAATACCTGGAGGGTTTCCCGTACGATCGCGTGGTGCAGATTCACCTGGCGGGGCACACCGACAAAGGGACCCACTGCATCGACACTCACGACGACCACGTCATCGACGAGGTCTGGGAACTCTACCGTCGGGTCATGGCGGAAGCGGGCAACCGGGCCACGCTCCTGGAATGGGACGACAAGATTCCGCAATTCGAGGTCGTTCACGACGAGGTGAGGAAGGCGGAACGCTTCCGGCAGGCCGCCACGGCATCGGAGGAGGCCGGCCATGGAATCTGAATCCCCTCAACTCGACCGCATCGAACGCTGGATGCTTGCCGCCGTGACCCACCCCAACGGAGCCGCGGAAGGTCTCCGCACCCCGGAAGCCCTGTCGTTGCTGCCCGAGGCCGCCCGCGATCTGGAGAACGTCGTGCTGCCCTCCAAGAACATGAGTTCGGAAGAAAGGCTCCAGGTCTACGCCAACATGTACTACTGGCGCCTCATCGACATCCTGTTCGAAGAGCACAAGACCACCCACCACATTCTGGGAGCGGATCTCTTTTGCGATCTGGCAAGGGACTACCTCCATCGCCACCCATCGCGCTCGAAGAACCTCGCGCTTTTGGGCTCGTCGTTCCCCGCTTACCTCGCCGAAGAAGCCTGGGATGTCCCTCATCGGGACTTCGTCGTGGAGGTGGCGCGCCTGGAGCGCGCCACCGAGGAAGTCTTCGATGCGCTCCGAAGCCCCTCCATCGACAAGGAGGAACTCGCGGCCATTCCGCCGGAATCCTGGGCCGACGCCAAGTTGGAATTCATCCCGGCCACCCGCCTTTTGAGCTTCAAGTACCCGGTCAACGCCTACGTCCAGGCGGTCAAGGACGGCGAAGAACCCGAGGTTCCCGAGCCCGCTCCATCGTGGGTCTTGCTCTATCGCCACGATTGGCGGGTCTGGCGCTCTGATCTCACTCGCCCCCAAGCCATCCTGTTAGAATCGCTCCGCCGCGGGGATTCCCTCGGCGAAGCCCTCGCCCACACGGCATCCCAGCCGGGGATCGATGGCGATGCTCTCGCGGCCGACGTGGGCGGATGGTTTCAGAAGTGGACGGGACTGGATCTCATTCGATCCATCCTCGTCTGAGCAGCCCCCGAGACAAGGCAATCGGCTGTTCCGCGCCGAATCTTCTCTCCTCAGCCCAAGGAGGCCCGTGCCATGCAGCGAATTGGACTCCCCTTCATTCTCGTCACCGCCCTCGTCCTCATCGGCGCCTGTGGAAGCTCGCAAGAGCGGCAACAAGCCCAGGATCAGCCCTCCACCGCGACCAACGTCGCGGCGACATGGCATCTCGGTTTCGAGGACGTATCCGAGGGAGACCTTCCGCCGGGCTGGATCGTGACGGAGACGAACAGCGCCGGGACACCCGCCACGTGGCGGGTGCAATCGAGGACCGACGCCCCCGAAGGTCGCAAAGTTCTCACCCTCGTCGCGACGGAGAACAGTGGCTCGACCTACAACCTCTTCCTCTCCAAGAAGACGTTCCCCGCCGACCTGAAGCTGAGGGTCGACCTCCACGCCAACACGGGAGAAGAGGACCAGGGAGGCGGACTCGTTTGGCGGGCCCAGGATCATGACAACTACCAGATCGTCCGCTGGAACCCGCTCGAGGACAATCTGCGGGTCTACAAGGTGGTGGACGGCCATCGCAGCCAACTCGCCTCGGTCATCCTGGAGGCCGACCCCAAGACATGGCATGTGCTGGAAGTCACCGCTCGGGGCGATGCCATCACGATCCGCTTTGACGGGAAGCAGGTCCTCGCCGCCGAGGACGACACCTTCCGCCGAGGAGGACGCATTGGTTTCTGGACGAAGGCGGACGCGGCCACGTCCTTCGATGACCTGACCGTCGAGGGGGGCCGGCACTGAACCGGGTGTGCCCCTTCGCATGATCATGCGCCCCTGCTCGGCGAAACGTCGGGCCCAACAATCACAAGATCTATGAGACGGAAGAGGCGACGTGTAGAATCGAGCTCGATGCTCCGTTTCCTCGCCCTCTTCGCCCTGTTGCTCGTCACCCGTCTCTCCCTCGAGGCCCAAACCCTCGGTCCGGACCTTCATGTCGCGGACATCACGGGAATCGAGAACTACGCCCACGACCAGGCATTGGGCGTCGACGCCTTTTCCGTAGGCACCATCGTCTGCAATGAAGGGACCCAGTCGGTCAACTGGGTCGCCGGGACTCCCGACCACCCCGTCATCGCCTTGCAGGCCTACCGACTCCTCGATGGGCGGTTGGAACAGGTGGGAGTCTCCTGGGTCCGCCACCCCTTCTTCGCCGTCTCTCAGAGTTTCTGTTCCCCTTGCAATGGCGTCTTCGGTACTCAACTGGGAGCAGGTTGCTCGGATCACTCGACCGCATCTCTCAACGGGAGCCAGCTCTCTCTCGGCCCCCGAACGGACGTGAATCCGGCGAGCGGTGTCTTTCCCTTTCCCCCCACATCGATGGGTCCGATTCAAAGTAGCGTCGATCGGCGACTCCAGGTGTCCCTTGCCGATCTGTCCGCGCCGGACGCACGCTGGTTCGTGGAGGCGCTCTACCTCGCGAGCGACGAGGCGACGGCCGGCAACCTGAGCGACAACGCCTCATGGCGGGAGTTCCACGTCACGCCCGTCGGCGGCGGCTTCGACATGAGCTTCGGGGCAGAGCCGGTCCATCCCGGCGAGACGGCCATGGCAGCCTGGACGGAGACGACTTCCGAGGTTGCCGTCGTGCCCGTGGACATTCCGAACGACGGGCGGCTCTATCTGGGCCTCCGCGTTCTCCCCCTTTCCAACGGGGGGTTCCGCTGGGATCTCGCCGTCCAGAACTTCAATAGCCACGAAGCGGTGAGTTTCGTCTCCTTGCCAATCCCTCCCGGCGCCGTGGTGACGAACCCGCGTTTCCATGACGTGGAGGACCACAGTGGAAGCCCGGTGAGTGGCGCGGACTGGGTTTTCGCGAGCAACGGGACGAACGTGAGTTGGTTCACGCCGAATGCCTTCACCAACCCGAACGCCAACGCCATTCGCTGGGGTACGCTCTACAACTTCGGGTACGAGAGCGATCTTGCGCCCCCCAACGCGGTCACCGTCACGCTGCGCACGTTCCGCTCGGGGCTGACAATCCCCGTGACGATCAACCTGCCCGATCATCTCACGAAACTCGAGGGCGACGGGCAGTCCGCGAATGTGGGCGAACCCTTTCCGCACCCCCTCCAGGTCCGACTCACCCAGGCTGATGGAACGCCGGTGGCGGGGGTCCCCGTGACCTTCGAAGTCCTCGAGGGCCCGGTGTCGCTCGTCCCGGCGACGGGGACGGACACCGACTCGGCGGGTGTCGCACAGGTCCAGGTGGCCGCCCTCACCGGAGCAGGTCCCGCCCGCGTTCGCGCAACCGTAGGAGGCACCTTCGTCGAATTCGATCTTTTCGTCCGGCGGCTCGTCGCCTCATGGTCATCGACCTCGGGCCTCTTCAGTCTCCAGCTGACCACCAATCTTGCAAATCAGGCCTTCACCCTTGCGGGGGATTTTCCCCGGCCCCCGGTCGCAACCCCCTGGGGAACTGTTTGCACCAGCGTCCTCGCACCCCAATCCGGCCTCGTGGTGGCCTCGGCGGTCCCCAACATCGGGATCTTCGATCCTTCGCTCGTGACCGATTCTTCCGGGAACTTCTCCCTCGCTCAGATCGTTCCACCGGGGAACGTCCCGCCCGGGCTCCAGGCGGCGATCCAGGTCTATGCTTTCGATTTCAGCGGCGGCACCCTCGGCATTTTCATAAGTAACTGTCAAACCATCAGTTTCTGAATTCGATGCTCTCGAAACGACTTCCGAAAAAAAAGCGATTTCATTGTCGAGCCGTCCCGGAATGACTCTAATGGTTCGGCCGCATGTCCCTCCTCATCGGAGCGCGGCGCGAACGAGCCTCTGCCCCGGGGGGGATTGGGAGGCGCCCTTACCTTGTCGTTGAATACTGGATTGAAGGAAACATGAAACGAAAACCAACCGCTTCCCTCGTCGGCGCCCTTGCGTGCGCACTCTTTCTGATCTCTGGAATCGCCACCGCCCAGGTCGGCCCCGACGTCATCGTGGGCGCCATCACGGGCCCCAGCAACTACAGCCACGTCGGCGGCATCGACGCCTTCTCCGTCGGAACCACGTCCTGCAACATCGGCGACCAAGACCTGCCGTGGATCTCCAACACCAATCAACACCCGGTGATCGGTCAAAACGCCTTCCGCATCTGGAACGGACGCTTCGAGCAGATCGGTCAATCCTGGTTGAAGCACGGTTTCTTCGCCCTCAGCCAGACCCTTTGCGGCTCGTGCCCCAATCCCACCAACGGCACAGCGCTCGGCGTCGGATGCTCCGACCCCTATGGATCGGGGCTCAACGGCTCGCAAGGCGGGCTGGGTAATAAGTTCGAAGTCAACGCCAGCACCGGTTTCTTCAACTATCCCTACGCCGAGGGCAACCAGGGCTCCACCGGCAACAGCATCTACAAGCGGCTGCAGATCCACCTGTCGGATCTCGACCCCGCGAACTTTCCGGGCGCCGTCTACGTCGTCGAAGCCCAGTACATCCAGCCCCAAGATGCGATGGCCGACAACGACAACAACAACGCCTCCTGGATGTCTTGCTCCTTCTCCCCCAGCGGCGGCGGCTACAACATGAGCCTCCAGGGTGGGACGCATCAGCAAGAACCCGCCATTTTCGCGTGGCAGGCCATGGACCCCAGCGTTTCGCTCATTCCCGTCGACGTTCCGGGTGACGGCCGTTTCTGGGCGGGTTTCAAGGTCACCGACCAGGGCAACGGGACGTTCCACTGGGAAGTCGCGGTTCACAACCTGAATTCCCACCTCTCCGCACGCGCATTCTCCATCGACTTCCCCGCCGGCGCCACGGTCAGCAACGTGGGCTTCCACGATGTCGACTACCACAGCGGCGAACCCTTTGACGGCACCGACTGGACCAGCAGCATCACGGGCAACACCATCACGTGGTCCACGCAGACCTTCGCTCAGAACCAGAACGCGAACGCGCTCCGTTGGGGCACGACCTACAACTTCCGCTTCGATACGAACCAGGGCCCGCCATCCGGGACCGTCACGGCGAGTCTGGAGTTGTTCCGCCCCACGGCGAATCCGGTGGTCAACTTTGCCTTCACGCCCCCCAACACGATGGTGGTCGTGAGCGGAGACAACCAGATCGTCAACATCAACGAGACGTTCCAACCCTGCACCGTGCGCGTTCAGACCGCGGGCGGCGCGCCTGTCGCGGGTGTTCCCGTGACGTTCAACATCACGTCCGGCTCCGGAACGATCATCACTCCCACGATGGTGAATTCGGATGCCAACGGCCTGGCTTCCGCCACCGTGATGGCCCCGGCCGTGGGCGGCGCCGTCGTCCTCGAGGCCAGCACGCCCACCGACGTCGCGAGCTTCAACCTGTTCGCCCGTCAGTTCCGCGTCACCTGGATTCCGACACCCGGGGTCCTCGTGTTCAGCGCCCAGGGGGGAGTGGCCAACATGCCGCTCACGATGGCGTTCGACAACAGCAGCACGCCCGTGCTCACGACGCCCTTCGGGAACCTCTACACGTCCATCCTCAACCCGGGTCCCGATTTCGGAGCCATCTCCGCATATGCGGGCGTCGGCTCCTTCGACCCCACGGTGATGACGGGTCCGACCGGCACCTGGACGAGAGCCGTCACCGGCGCAGGCGCCCTCGCCGGAAGCGGCCTTGATTTGGTCTTCCAGGTCTACGGTTACTTCATCGATTCCACGGGCGGCCACTACTGGCTGTCCAATCCCGTGTATCAGATCTTCTGATCCGGCATCACGTCTGAACCTTCCGGCCGCCGTCCATGTTCGTGGGCGGCGGCTTTTTTCGTGCCCCGAGTCTCGACCCGCGAATCGAGCTTCTCATACCATGCGGTGGGAGCGAGGCTCCCAGGACGTTACAATCCCGCCAAGGACTCAGGAGAAGGGGAACCCGCCATGCTGTCGGCATCCTCGATTTTTCAAGAGATCAAGAGCGACCCGGACGCCTTCCGATTCTTCGTAAGCGTTGCCGCGAAGGGTGAGACCCAAGGAGGTTGGGAGAACGGTCGCATCGCGGAACTTCTCGACGACGAGGTCCTCCGACCCAAGGTCCTGCGCCATGGCGAAGATGAATCCAAACACGGACGCATTTTTCGACGGCTTCTCGAGCAACGCGGATTGCGCTGCGTGGAGGTCGACCCAGAGGCGGACTACTGCATGCACCTCGAACGATGGGGGATCGGCCTCAGCCACCGACGCCTCGAAACGAGCAAGCCCCTCTCCGAGGAAGAAGTCATCAGCTACCTCGTCCACAGTCGCGTCACCGAGCAGCGCGCTGCGGAAGAGGTCGATCTGATGGTCAAGCTCTTCGGCGACGACCCCGACATCGGTCCAGCCGTGCGGATGATCGCCGACGACGAGATCAATCATCTCTCCTACTGCCACGAAGAACTTCTGCGATTGAGCGCCGAGGGGTGGGAGGAGTACATTCGCCGCATGCTCGAGGCGTATGCCAAGGCGGAGATCAAGGCGTACCGCAAGACCAGCCTCGCCTTTGTGGACCGCATGGCGGACATCCTCTCCTGGAACCCGCTGAAGAAGGGGCTTCTCAAGCTGGGCGTCCACGCCAAATACTTCATCGAGCGACTCGTCACCTGGCGGAGAATGGTCCGACTGGCTCCGCCCGTGCGTCCGGGAGCGCTCGGGTGAAACCCTGACCCGTTGCACTCGCCCCATGGCCTTTGCACTTCAACATCGGAGCTGATTCATGCCGCATCCCCAAACGTCCGCGCAACAAGTGGGCCTCCGCCTCCGGCTCGCGGCGATCGCCGCCTTCCTGATCCTCCCTGTCGCCGCAGGGGGTCAGAGCGAGCGCATCACCTATCCATGGATCTATTCGGCGGAAGCGTGGTCGCTCCAGACGACGGCCAGCCACAAGTGGTTGAATGACGGGGCGGCGCTCGTTTGGGAGGAGTCCGCCGCCGGCATTCGAGACGGCATCCGCCGCCTCGACCCCGCAACCGGACGTCTAACCCCCTTTCTCGGATTCCGGGACGCCGTGCTGGCCATCGCCAAGGAAGACCGCAAAGCCGCTCGCGGTGCCGTGTTTCCGGACGCCATCGACCCCACGGGCCGACGCCTCCTCTATGTCTTAGCGGGGGACCTCTTCCTCGTCGAGGCGGAGGGGCCGAGGGCTCTCCGCATCACTCAAACCCCCGTCGAGGAGAAATCCGCGCGGTTCTCCCCCGATGGCGAACGCTTGGCCTTCATCCGCGAGAACGACCTTTGGATCTATGAGATCGCCACCGGCGTCGAGCGGCGAATCACCCAGGACGGCTCCAAGACACTTCTCAACGGGACCCTGTCTTGGGTGTACTGGGAGGAGATCTTCGGCAGACAGGACCTCGGGTATTGGTGGTCGGATTCCAGCCGCTCCATCGCCTTCCTCCAAACAGACGAATCCCCAGTGGGCATCGTCAACTTCCTCGACCACAGAACGCTCTACCCCACCTTGCTGACTCAACGCTATCCCAAGGCCGGCACGGACAACCCCGTCGTGCGCGTCGGGATCGCCCACCCGCAGACCGACGGGACGCGGATCGTGTGGGCGGATTTCGGGGACCACACCTACGAGTACATCGCCCGCGTGAAATGGCTTCCCGGTGGATCGAAGATCGCCGTGAGCACCCTCAATCGACAGCAGACCCGCCTCGACCTCTTCTGGGTGGACGCAGCCTCGGGCAAGGCGGAGCACATCCTCACCGAGGAGAACGACGGCTGGGTCAACATCCACGATGACCTTCGCTTCCTCCCGGACGGGAAGGGGTTCCTTTGGGCCTCGGAGAGGACGGGATACAACCACATCTACCTCTACGACATGTCCGGCAAACTCATCCGCCCCGTCACCAGCGGAGACTGGAGCATCCGGGATTCCGGCGCCGTCTTCTGGTTGCGGCAGGCGATCAAGGCGGTCGACGCCAAGGGTGAGTGGGTCTACTTCAACGCTCTCAAGAAATCGTCCATTGAACACCAACTCTACCGGGCCAAGCTCGACGGGACGGCTATCGAAGAGATCAGCAAGGAACCGGGCTCCCACAGTATCTCGTTCCGCAAGGCCGGAGACTTCTACTTGGACGAGTTCTCCAACGCGCGCACGCCTCCTGGGCTCTCCCTCCACCGGAGTGACGGGAAAAAACTGGCCGAGATAGCGAGCCCTCGGACGCAGCTTGCGAAGAGTCTCGATCTCGTCTACCCGGAATTCTTCGAGATCCCGGCGCGCGACGGATTCAAGATGCCAGCCTACATCTACAAGCCGAAAGACTTCGATCCCAAGAAGAAGTACCCACTCATTCTCTATGGTTACGGTGGCCCCTCGGCGCCGTCGGTATCGAATTCCTGGCAGGGCACGGACCTGCTTTCGGACCAGATTCTCCTGCGCAACGGCTTCCTCGTCGCGTGCGTGGACAATCGCAGCGCCACGGCGAAGGCAAAGAAGTTCGAGAACACGATCGTCGGCCAGATGTACGGGGACAGTGAGTTGAACGACCTCGTCGATGGCGTCCGCTGGCTGAAGGAACAGCCCTTCGTCGACGCGGAGAGGGTCGGAATCTGGGGTTGGAGCGGTGGTGGCACGCTCACGCTCCTCGGCATGACGAATTCCCAAGAATTCAAGGCCGGCATCGCCGTGGCCGCCGTGACTCGCTGGGAGTATTACGACACGATCTGGGGGGAAGCAGCTGTGAAGCGCCCTCAGGACAATCCGGAGGGTTACGCCCGTACCGACCTCACGGCCCATGCCAAGAACCTACACGGGCGATTGCTTCTCGTCCACGGGACCTATGACGACAACGTTCACATCCAGAACGCGTGGAGCTTCGTAGACGCCCTCATTCAGGCCAACAAGAGGTTCGAACTGATGATCTACCCCATGAGGAAGCACAGCATCGCGGACCGCCCGGCCCGAATTCACCTCTTCGAAACGATGCTGGATTTCTGGAAGCGCCATCTCTGACCTCGAGAGGATCACACCATGAATCGTCGACGCATCGCCTTCCTCCTCGCCCTGATCATCCTTCGTTCCGGTTCGGCTCAATCGCTCGATGACCCGGCAAACTTACGCAAGCTGACCGCCGAGAAATCTCCGGCCATCGTGCGCATTCGGGCGAGACTCAAACTGAACATGGCTGGCCCCGAGCGATCCATCGACCGAGAACTTCCGGGCGTGGCCCTCGACGCCTCGGGCATGATCCTCTGCGAGTCGTCACCGCTCGTCTCCTCCCAGGGCCCCTTGACACTCACTCTCCAGGACATTCAAGTCCAATTCGAAGCCATCAAGTCGCCGCTCGACGCGACCTTGGTCTACAAGGACGACAGCCTGGGCCTGGCCTTCCTGAAGTTGAACCAGCCGGCATCGCGTCCCCTCCCGTCCCTCGGCCTTTCCAAACCCGACGACCTGGCCCCGTTCGACCCGAATCGCCTGGGGCATTCCGTCCTGACGGTCAGCCGACTGGGGGATGAATTCGCGCGAGCCCCTCTTTTCCACGTGACCAGGATCAATGGAGTTCTGCGGACACCGCGCACCTGTTGGTCGGTCCAGGACAGGGGAGGCGACCTGGCTCTCCCCGTGTGGTCCTCCTCGGGAGCTCTGATCGGCTTCAACGTCACCCTCACGCCCAAGGCCGAGGGGGGCCAGGGTCCGAGCAATCCCTTCGCCACCCTTCTCGGCCGTCGCAGTCAAGGCATACACGTCATCCTTCCCCCTCGTGACGTCTTGGCGCTCATGCGCAAGGCGCAATCCGAGGATCTTCCCAAGACGAAGGAGCAAGACCACAGGCACGCTCCCGGAAAAGAACCCCAACACCATGACCACTGATAAACTCCCCAAGATCGGCATCCTGACCGTCTCGGATCGTGCGAGTCGAGGCGAGTACGAGGACCGTTCCGGCCCGGCCATCGAGCAGGTTCTCAGGGAATTCATCTCCACCCCGTGCACTTACGAGATCCGCGTCGTCCCGGACGAGATACCTCTCATCGTGGAGGCCATCCGCGGGTTTGCCCGCGAAGGCGCGGGCCTCATCTGCACGACCGGCAGCACGGGTCCTTCGCCCAGGGACGTGATGCCCGAAGCCATGGAGCGCGTCTGCGACAAGATGCTGCCCGGATTCGGCGAGCTGATGAGGAAGGTCTCCCTCGAGGAGGTGCCCACGGCCATTCTCTCGAGGCAGACGGCGGGCGTGGTCGATGAATCCCTTGTGGTGAACCTCCCGGGCAAGCCCGCCTCGGTGAGGGTTTGCCTGAATGCCGTCTTTCCCGCGGTGCCCTACTGCATCGACCTGATCGGCGGCCCGTGGATCGACGGCAACGACGACGTCGTCCAAGTTTTCCGCCCCAAGAAGAAATGAGGCCCCATGCGACTCATCATTCCATCGTTTCTCTTTCTCGTCGCCGCCTGCGCCACCTATGACGCCCCCTGTCCCTCCGTCCTTCCCGAGGCCGCCGAAGCCCCCTTGGACACGACCGCCTTCGAGACCTCATTTCAGGCCTTGAAGACAGCCATTCAGGCCACGCCCCAGTGGGAGACGCGCGCGTCGTCGCGCGCCTGGGTCCGAGGAGAGGCCGAGCTCGTTCTCGAGCGGATCGAGGAGCTCTATCGATGGGTTCCGCGAGATGAGATCTCCTGCGGTGCAATCGCTCTGGCGCGTTTTCACGTCCGACGTTTGGCCGGGATGGAGCCATCCCTCCCCTCACCCGCCAACGCCTCGCTCGTGCGCTCCGCGGAAGCGGAGCTCCAACGCGTTGCGGACGAACGCGCCTTTCATGACACCTGGACCATGCTTCCTTGGTTGGAGGACTACGTGAACCGGGGGATCGCCTTCCCCTGGTTGGAGCGCGAGGTCCTCCCTTCCGCCAAACTCTGTTTGGAACGGGTGCAAGCGATCTTGCCGGCAGACACGGAGGCCTGGACCGTCCAGCGCATACCCTCGAGCTTGCTCGAAGACACGAAGACGCGTGCCGCCCACGTGCTCGAGCGTCTCCCCTGAGAGGAAGGGACCTCGCCCGTACGGGTCAGGAGAACCCGTTCGTATTGTGCCCTCCCCCCTCCGGCAGCATGATGTTTCCACAAAGCCGAGAGGGGGGCCGACATGGGCAAGGAATTCGACCTGTTGTTGAAGGGAGGAACGGTCGTCTCCTCCCAGAGGCGTGAGACCCAGGACGTAGGCGTCGTCGACGGACGCATCGCCGAGATAGGGCTCCTGTCCACGGAGAAAGCGCGCGAGGTCCTGGATCTGACCGGCCTGTTCGTGTTGCCCGGTCTGATCGACAGCCAGGTGCACTTCCGCGAACCCGGCGCCGAGCACAAGGAAGACCTACGGACGGGTAGTCGTGCCGCCATCCTCGGGGGCATCTGTTCGGTACTCGAGATGCCCAACACCTCTCCGCCTACCACGACCCGCGAGGCCATCCACGACAAGTTCCGTCGCGCCCAAGGGCGCATGTGCTGCGACGTGGGTTTCTTCGTGGGCGCCAGCCCAGAGAACATCGATGCGTTGGGGGTTCTCGAGACCCTGCCCGGCGTCCCGGGTGTAAAGATGTTCATGGGAAGTTCGACGGGAAGCCTCCTCATCGCCGACGACGCGGGCGTCGAGGCCGTCCTGCGGGCGACACGCCGACGGGTCGCCGTTCACTGCGAAGACGAAGACCGGATGAATCAACGTCGCCCCATGTTGGGGGACACGGCGTCGCCGACCGAACACCCGGTCTGGAGAGACGCTCTCTGCGCCCTCGAGGCGACCCGACGCCTTCTCGCCCTCGTCAAGCGACACGACCGCCGGGTCCATGTTCTCCACTGCACCACCGCCGAGGAGATCGAGTTCCTGGCGGATCACAAACGATGGGCCACCGTGGAGGTCACACCGCAGCATCTGACACTTGCAGCGCCCGAGTGCTACGAGCGGCTCGGAACCTACGCTCAAATGAACCCGCCCATTCGAGGAATCGAACACCAACAAGCCCTTTGGAGAGGGGTCGAGGAAGGTGTCGTCGATGTCTTGGGCTCCGACCACGCGCCCCATACGCGGGAGGAGAAGGACAAGGGCTACCCCAATACACCCTCCGGCATGCCAGGGGTCCAAACCATCCTCCCGGTGATGCTGAACCACGTTCACGAAGGCCGACTGAGCTTGGAGAAGCTCGTTCAACTCCTGGCCGAGGGACCGGCCCGTGTCTGGAGCATCTTCCGCAAGGGGAAAGTCGTCCGCGGCTACGACGCGGACTTCACCATCGTGGACCCCAACTCCTCGTGGACGATCCACAACGACTGGATCGCCAGCAAGGCAGGCTGGACGCCCTTTGACGGCATGCGCATTCATGGCCGACCGGTGGCGACGATTCTCAGGGGACAGATCGTGATGCGGGAGGGGGAGATCCTTCTCGAGGGCTTGGGAGAACCCCTGTCCTTCGATGGGGCCGGCGGCTAGACCTCATCCCGCTGGCCACCCGCACACATACGAAAAAAGGGCGACCCCGGCGGGTCGCCCTCGTTCTTGCGAGATGTCTGAATAGGTCAGGCCTTCTTGGCCGGCCGAGGTCGAGCCAACTCATCCACCTTGGCTCTCAAGGCTTCGAACTCCTTGCGGGCGATCTCGAGGGCTTTCTCCTTGTCCTTGACGCGCTTGGCGTTTCTCGCAGAGCGCTTCTTCTCCAGACGGGCCGTCGCATCGGCGTGGGCTCGCTTGGCATTGGCCATGCGATCCTCGGCTTTCTCGAGGTCGCGGAGGAGCTTGACGATGCGGCCGACGGACTTCTTGAGGTTCCCCCCCACCGAAGCCTTGTAAGCCTTGGCCATGGAGGAAAACAGCCGTCGAGCGCTGGTGCGACCATTGATCCGGGCCACCTCGTTGCCACGAGGATCCAGCAGGATGAAGGCAGGAAGCTTCTTCAGGTACTCCTTGCGCACGGCCTCATCGGTGACGGATTCGGCTTCGATGCGGAAGCAGCGAAAGAACCTGGAACCGATGACCAGGTCCTCGGCTCCAAACAGCTTGGCTTCGTGCTTTTCCGCGGCGTCTTCGTCGTCGAGGTTCTCGTCGACGTAGATGAGCGCCGGTTTTCCCTTCTCGTCGCTGAGTTCGAAGAGCGCACTGAGGGGTTGGCGAACGGCACCGTAGCCATCGGTGACCTGCGAGGGCCAATCGGCGTCGATCCAATCAATTTCCAGCAACTGGGCCGCTGCGGGACTGCGGGTTTGACCGAGAAGAGGAACGGGGACGCGCCCGGCGCCCGAAGGGGACTTGGCTTTGCCAGCTCCCCCACCTCCACCACCTCAGCCCTGGGCGTAAGCGGTCCCGCTCATGGCGAGGACCATCAGTCCGGCGATCGCCGCGACCAGAATCATCTGAAGATTCTTCATTCTCATGGACTCCGTTGGAATGTCCCGGAGCTCCCGGGGGTGACTTCCCAAGCATAGGGGTCATTCGCCGCCGCTGCAAACCCTTTCCGATAGGGCGGAACCGCTCTGCGTCCCTCGCGATCGCAACGGAGTCTTGACGTAAATCAAGCCGGAAGCCCCATCGGGTCGATGTCTGAGAAGGAAAAAGGACGCCACCCCGCACCCAGGAGAAGTGCGGGAAGGGGGGACACGATCATGGGCAGATGGGCAAAACTGGGACGTCGAGGCTACCTCGCCGCCCTGGCTGCGCCCATCGCCATATCATCACAACTTTGTTTTTCACAACAGGTTATGGATGCTTCCACTCAGGACGTGGAAGCGCTGTCGGAACTCAGCCTCGAGTCCCTCATGGATATCGACGTGACGAGCGTCTCGAAGAAGAAGGAAAAGCTCCAAGAGGCCCCCGCCGCCATTGAGGTCTTGACCCAAGAGGATCTTCAAAAAAGCGGAGTCCGCTCCCTCCCCGAAGCCCTCCGCCTCGTTCCCGGCGTCGAAGTCCAGCAACTCGATAGGAATCGATGGGCCGTCAGCATCCGGGGCTTCAATGGAGCCTTCACCGACAAACTCCTGGTCCTCTTGGACGGACGCACTCTCTACACACCGCTCTTCGGTGGAACGTTCTGGAATCAGCAAATCGTTCCCATGGAGAATATCGATCGCATCGAGGTCATCCGAGGACCCGGGGCGACGCTCTGGGGCGCGAACGCCGTCAATGGCGTCATCAACATCATCACGAAAAGTGCTCGCGACACCCAAGGCGGTCTCGTCAAGACGATCTACGGTACCCATGATTTGGAGACGGTCCTCCGATACGGATTGCAGATCGGCGACGATGCGTGGCTCCGCGTCCACGGCAATTGGTTTCATCGCGACGACTTCGCCGACGACTCGGGAAACGACTTCCACGACGACTGGAATGCGGTCGAGGGAGGGGCGCGACTCGATTGGGCGGTGTCGGACGTCGACTCCCTCACCGTCATCGCGGACGGCTATCGGGGGCGGGCCGAACAAAGGTCGCTCCGCTCCAGCTTGACGGCGCCCTATGCGGCGGTGTTCGATGACCGCATACGCATCGCCGGAGCCAACATCCTGGCTCGGTGGACGCGAGAGCTGGGAGGCGACGGAAGCTTCACTCTCCAGGCCTATTGGGATCATACGGTGCGGAAGGAGCCCGTTCTGGCTCACCGGTTGGACACGTTCGACGTCGACTTCCAGCATCGATTGCAACTTGCAGAGGACAACGAACTCATCTGGGGCATCGGCTACCGTCTCTTGTCCGACAACACGGATGGCTCCGCGACGATCAGCTTTGAACCGGCCGCACGAAACGACCAGGTCTTCTCCGCCTTCGTGCAGGACGACCTCGAGCTCATCGAGGACCGGCTCCATCTCATTCTCGGGAGCAAATTCGAGCACAATGACTACTCGGGGTTTGAGATCCAACCCGGATTGCGCCTCCTGTGGACACCCAGCGCGAAGACGACCGTCTGGGGGGCCGTCTCCCGAGCCGTCAAGGTGCCGCAGCGCGCGGACCAGGACCTGACCGTTCTCTCCGGAACGACCTTCCTCCCAGGTGTTCCCCCCATCGTCGCCCGCCTCTCGGGAACGCATCGCGTCCGCACCGAAGAGCTCGTCGCTTACGAGTTAGGATGGCGATTCAGGCCTGAAGACAACCTGTCCCTGCAGCTGAGCTTCTTCTACAACGACTACGAACACCTCTCGACGAACGAACTGGGAACGCCCATCCCCGATCCCGGCGGCGCACTGATCGCCCCGGCCAGTTTCGGAAACGCGGCGAAAGGGGAGACCTACGGGTTCGAGGTCTCCGCGGAATGGCGCCCCCTCCCCCAGTGGACCCTCAGCGCGTCCTACAGTTTTCTCGACGTCGAGATCCATGAGAGAGGGTCCACCGACCCATTGGCCGAAGACGCCGAAGGGGCAAGCCCCCACCATCGCGCCCACTTTCGGTCGAGCCTCGATATCACCGATGACCTGACCTTTTCCGCGCTGGTCTTCTGGAACGACTCGATCCCCAATCGAGACATCCCAAGCCTCCTACGGATCGACCTCAACCTGATTTGGTCTCCTTGGGAGGATTTCACGATTGCGGCAGGGGTTCGCAACCTCTTGGACGACCGTCATCCGGAATTCGAAGACATCCTCGGACGCGGGCGATCGGAAATCGAACGCAGTTTCTACATCTCGGCCGAGTACAGGTTCTGAATCCGTGACTCTGGGCGCACAGCAAGAACTTCGTCTCCAAACGGCGCCGCGGAGATTCCCTTCCCTCGTCGTCACAATCGGCGTCTGGATGGCGCTCCTCGGTCATCCGACGGCGACCGTTTGCGGGAGCGTGATTCATGAACGCACCGAGGAAGGGGGGATCCAACGGGAATACCGGCTGAAGGCGGCGTTCATCTATCGCATCTGTCAGTACGTCACTCTTCCCTCGACGAACCTCCCACCCCGCTCGAAGACCTATGTCATCGGCTTGGTGGGCCCCGACCCCTATGGCGCCGCCCTCGACGCCCTCGCAGGCAAGAAGAGTTCGGGCGGACGCGTCGTCCAGATCCAGCGATACCGCTCGGCGAGATCTATCGGGAGGTGTCAGGTTCTCATCATCAGCCCGCGTTTGAGCGATGCCGACCTCCGATCGGCACTCAAGAAAGCTCATGCGATGAAGGCCCTCACGATTTCGGATCGAAGCAAGTTCGCCGCCGCCGGCGGGATGATCGCGCTCGCGATCCGGAAGAAGAAACTGCGGTTCGACGTCAACCTGAAAGCGGCGAAGAAATCGGGCATCACCGTCAGCGCGCGCCTCCTCAGGCTCGCGGATACGGTCATCCGAGCAAAGGAATCCCATTGAAATTCCTCAAGGCGCCATCACGCTCGATTCGGTCTCGTCTCATCGTCATGCTGACGTTGACCACCTGCTTCGGCATCGTCCTCACCGGGGCGACCGTGTATGGAATCCTCGTCCGGGGCGCGCAGGAGCGCATCGTCTTCGAATCGCTCTCCCTCGGTCGCGTTCTCGCGGGAGCGGCCGCTCCCTCGCTCGAATTCGAGCAGATCGATGAGACGCAGTTGTCACTCTCGACTCTCAAGGGCTCGCAGGGCATCCTTGCCGCGTGGGTCTACGCGACGAACGGTGATGTCCCCATTGCCCGCTGGAACAAGTCCGGCGTGGAGCCCCCCGCTCCGGCCCGCCCCCCCGCCGGCGGAGTCCTGGTTCGGGATGACGACATCCTCGTGGGGGTCCCGATCCGTTCGAGGGGCGAGAGCTGCGGGACTCTTGTCCTGTCCCACGACCGCTCGCGCGAACGGAGGCTCATGCAGGAATTCCTCCAGATCGGCATTCTGGTGGTCTCCGCGGTGCTGGCGTTCTCGGCGCTGATCGCTTGGCGGCTGCAGCGGACCATCTCCCATCCGATTCGGCAGCTCGTGAAGGTCACGTCCGAGATCAGCGAGCGCCAGGACTATGACCTCCGAGCCCCCGTCTCCGAAGGGGAAGACGAGCTCTCCCAGTTGGCCAAGTCGTTCAACTCCATGATCGAGCGTATTCGTCGAAGGGATGCCGAACTCGACGAACACCGTGAGCACCTCGAAGGTCTCATCATGGAGCGCACCGGGGACCTCATGCAGGCCAATGCATCCCTCCGGGCGGCGAAGGAGCGTGCGGAAGAGGCGGCGCGAGCGAAGTCTGAATTCCTCGCCAACATGAGCCACGAGATCCGGACACCGCTCAATGGCGTCATCGGCATGACCTCGCTGCTGATGGACAGTGAACTCACTGCCGAGCAGAGAGATCTCCTCGAAACCGTCTCGGCATCGGCGGAGAACCTCCTGGACATCATCAACGACATTCTCGATCTCTCGAAGATCGAAGCCGGGCAGATGGACTTGAACGACCAGACGTTCTCCCTGGCGGAACTCCTGTCCAATCTGACGCGCAGCTTGGCGGCGACGACCCGAACCCGGCCGATCAAGCTCGCGTGGCGATTGGCTTCGGACGTTCCTCGACGCGTCCTTGCCGACCAGCTTCGTCTACGGCAGATCCTCGCCAACCTCATCGGCAACGCACTCAAGTTCACGTCCGAAGGACACGTTCATGTCTCGATTGAAGTCGCGGAGAGGCGGGAGAAGGAATTCCTGCTCGAGTGCAGTGTCCAGGACACGGGCATCGGCATTCCCCCGGAAAAGCAGAGAACGATTTTCGAACCCTTCCGGCAGGCCGACGGGTCCACGACCCGTCGCTTTGGAGGGACCGGTCTTGGACTGGCGATCTGCCAGCGCTTAGTTGCTCTGTTCGGCGGCACGCTTCGTGTCGAGAGCGAACAGGGGCAGGGGAGCGTCTTCTCGTTCACATTCGAAGTCGGCCTCCCCGACGGCGACGAAACCTCGGCACCTGACTTGAAGAGCGCGCCCGTCGCCATCGTGGTTCCGGACGAATTCCTGAGACGCTCTCTCGCGGACTTGATCGGAGGAATGGGGGGAAGCGTCGAGGCGATGGAATCGCTGCAGAGCCTCTCCGTGTGGATTCAGAAGACGAGATCGACGGGCGCCATCATCTTGGACACGGAGTCGTTGGACCCAATCGACTGGGACGCCGCTGTGACTTCGGGGGTCGATTCGGAGCATCTTCACGTCATCGGCCTCCACTCCTTCATAGGCGTGTCCCGCGCAGATCAATGGAAGCAAAAGCTGGATCTTGCGTTGATCGGACTTCCTCTCAAGCTCTCCGAACTCGAGCGGGAATTCTCGGCGATCCTCGGCCTTCGACCGGCCGTGGTCGAGCCCCTCGGACCCGGAAGAGACGGAAAGATCGACGACGCGGCCCAGGGATTGCGCGTCCTGCTGGCCGAAGACAACCCGGTGAATCAGCGACTGGCCCGAGCGATGCTCGAGCGGAAAGGCGTTACGGTGGAGGTCGCCAACAACGGCAAGGAGGCCCTCGAGAAACGATTCAGTGGCGAGTTCGACCTCGTTCTGATGGATGTCCAGATGCCCGAGATGGGGGGCCTCGAGGCGACGCGAAAGATCCGCGAGCAGGAAAAAGCCCTGGGAGTTCACGTTCCCATCCTCGCCTTGACGGCGAATGCCCTTGCTGGAGACCGAGACATGTGCCTCGATGCCGGGATGGACGAATACCTGACGAAGCCGATCCGTCCCGAGGCACTCCTCGCGGCCATACAGAGGCTTGTCCCCTGATCCCGAGCAGGGGATCTGTTACAAGACTGCGTGACTCCCACCCGAGAATATCATGAGTCGACGAAGTACTCTCCGGAGAACCTCGGCACTCAGGCCAGTCTGAACTGGGCCCGACAGCCCGAGCCCTACAAGACGTTCCAGTCCACCGAGCGCGTGGAACTCGTCGAGGACCTGCTCGTGGGCCGCGACCCCGTTTCCGGCATTCCCCGGCTGGACGACATCTCCTCCGGCATGCTCGACCGTGCGGTGCTGTCCACACTGTTGCTCCATACGAACGGCGTCACCGCCGTCCTCAAGGAGGCGGAAGGAAAGGAGCACTTTTTTCGAGCCGCTCCCTCAGCCGGCGCCCTCTATCCGACCGAGATCTATGTCGCGCTGCGCGACCTTCCGGACATCGCTGACGGTCTCTACAACTATCAGGTCAGACATCACTGTCTGGCACCTCTTCTGGGTGGTGATTTCTGGAATGACCTCGACGCCATCGCGTTCTCCCATCCGGCGGTTCGACGATCTCGCTGCATGATTCTCTTCAGCGCGGTCTTCTTTCGTTCCAGCTGGCGCTACCACGAGCGCGCCTATCGGCGCATTCTCCTCGACACCGGTCACGTCGTGGGGAACGCCACGATCTTCGCTCCGGTCCTGGGACACCGCTGCGTCCCCATTCCGGATTTCCGCGACGCCGATCTGGACGCATTGATGCTCTTCGATCGCGACGTCGAAAGCTCGCTCCTGCTGGCCGCCGTGGTCGAAGAGGACACGGGGCCGCAGACCGGACCACGACGTCGGAGCACGCATGCCCCGGCTGCACTGGACGTTCATTCCATTCCCGCGGTCCATCGGGCTGGGGATCTTCACGGGGACGAGACCGAAGGCGCCTCCGCAAGTCATGAGACGGCCGCCCTCCCCACGGGCGAGACGCTGACGCGACCGCCGATCCCGTGGACCCCGGACGATCTTTGTCAGACGATCCTCAACCGGCGCTCGACGCGCCGCCTGACCGGCGGTCCTCTCCCCGTCGAGGAACTGGATCAGGTCCTCGCCACGGGCTACGCCGATCAGATGGAGGGTCGTCTCCGAAGTGATGCGCTCATCGCACCGGACCTATTGAAGACTTGGGTCATCGCTCTCAACGTCACCGGCCTCGAGCCGGGGGTCCACGTCTTCGACCCCGCGACAGCCTCGCGACGGCTCGTCCGCCCCGGCTCCTTCGGCCTGCAGTGCCACGCGTTTTGTCTCGGCCAGGAACTGGGCCGAGACGCTTCCGCCGTGATCGTCCACACCGCTTCCTTGGACGACGTCGATGAACGCTTCGGCGACCGCGGTTATCGGTATCTCGGGCTCGATGCGGGCCAAATCGGCGAGCGGATGAACCTTGCCGCCGTGA
>DRQF01000111.1 GCA_011369445.1 Planctomycetota bacterium
GCTCTTCCGATCTGAGGGATTGGCTTGTGCGCACGGCCTGGGTCTCGTCCATCGCGACATCAAACCCGGGAATCTGATCATGGATCGCCGCTTCCGCATCAAGATCGCCGACTTTGGATTGGCGAAGGGGAGCGGGCTCGCCCAGCTGTCGGTGACGGGCCAGTTCATCGGCACATGGCAGTACGCGAGTCCCGAGCAGGCAAGCATGCGCCACGAGGTCAAAGCCCCCAGCGATGTGTGGTCTTTGGGTGTGAGCCTCTATGAACTCGTGACCTTGACGCTGCCCTTCCTGGACGAGCGGGGTGAAGACATACTCCGTGCCATTCGCACGGTGAAGCCGTTGCGGCCACGAGACGTGAATCCCCGCATTCCCGCCGACCTCGATCGCATCATCATGCGTTGCCTCGAGAAGGATCCGACTCTCCGACCCACGGCCTCGGACCTGGCGCGGCACCTGAGAGAATTCGCCGACGGCGAGTATGTCTCCCTGGGCGCCGTGCCCATCCACCGGCGCGTCATGAGCCTCATGCGCCGACCGACCCGGTGGAGCACTGCGGCCATGGTGGGAGTTCTCGCCGTCTTGTTGGTGCTCGGGGCCGGTTCCTGGGAAGGTCGAAGGCAGCACCGTCGTGCCCTGGCAGACGCCTTGCAGCGGGCTCAGCGCTCCGTGGCGCGGGTGGAGGCGCACCACGATCCCGTCGACTTTCGTCGATCCCTCGAGGCTCTACGCAGGCTGAGGGATGTTGATGCCAGTGCGTCGGCGGGGGATGTCGCGCGACTGCTCGGAAGACTCGCCGTCCAGCAGGCGAACATGGCGGCGGCAGCTCGTTTTCTCGAAGTGGCGGCGGCGGTCGAGCCCCTCGATCCAGAGGAGGACCTGTTGAGGGCTCGGGCCGCGTTCGCGTCGGGTGATCTCGAGGAGGCGAAGCGTTTGTTCGCCGGCCTCTCGACGGAAGCGGCGAAAGGGCTCCTCCCCCGCGAGGAGGCTTTGGTCGGCGCCTTCTTCGACTCCACTGAAGTCGACCTCTTTCGCGGAACCGACCCAGCCGGTCGCGACGACGAGGGAAACGTGTACGTGGAACGAGCCCAGGCCGCGAAGGGCGTGGGGGGGCTTCCGCCGGGAGCGATGTTCTGCCAGTGCCTCCCGATCTCGATTCCCCGATGGTTGCTCGTCGTGGTCGTTCCCACCTCCTCGGGCCTCCGAGTTCGGTCCGTGCCCCCGCCCGAGGGATACGAAGACTCGAGGGTCGAGGGCATGGCGATCGGGCCTCTGCGCGAAGGGGGGAAGATGCGCTTGGTGGCGGCGTGCGAGGCGGGGCACTTCGTGGCGACCGGCGACCTGATGCAAGAGGGGGGAGTCCAGTGGACGAAGATCGAGGATCCCGAGCCGGGCTGGGCCGTGGACCCGGACAAGAACCTCCACGCCGGCATTGCGCTCTACCCTCCGGGGGAGCCGGGAAGCGGGCTGGGGCGGTTTCTCGCAGCGTGGTACCGCTGTGGCCGCACCGTGTCCCTGCATGAGCCTTCGGTCTTCCCCCGTTGGCCCGCCCGCCTGCAGGGCAGTGACGTCGAAATCCTGGAGACGGTGACCTGGAACGGTGGGCCTCGTGTCCTCTTGGGGCTTGGTCCCTGGGACCACTTTTCCATCCAACTTCTGGCTCCTTCCCGTGGAGGACGCTTGGTCACGAAGTCTTCCGTCTGCCTGGGGTCCCCCGCAGCGGCCACGGTTCTCCATCGTCCCCAAGGTGATTTGCTTCTCGTGGGGATGAAGGCTCAGGAGTCCTACATCAGTGATCTTTTCTTCGGGCGGTCCACCCCCTATGGGTGGGACTATGGTCTCTACCTGTTGGAGGAGGGCGAGGAATCCGGATTGCTCCGCCCTGTTGCCCAGGCGCGCCACCCCCGACCTCAGGCGGGCAAGCTTCGGCCCTGGACCGCCGACATCCTGGGAGACCGACAAGAAGAGGTCTTGTGCGCGGAAGTCGCCTCGGGGAACTTCCAGAAGGAAAGGGTGCTGCGGACCCGCGTTCTCGCCGTTGCGGACTCCGGCGCCGGCCCCCGGTTCGAACACAAACTCTGGCTGCCCGGCGAAGTGAAGGGGATTGCGAAGGACGTTGCCGGAGCCACCATCCTCCTCATGGAAGTGATCGACGCGCAGCATCGCACCCGCCATCGCTGGGTGAGGGTGCCGCGGTGAGGGCTCGGGCCGGATGGATTCTCAGTCTCGTCATCGTGGTGGGCGTCGTCGCCTGCGGCGACGAGAACGATCTGCCCCTCGACTTCGAGGACGCCGTGACGACGTCCCTTGACCCGAGGACTCCCGACCCTCTCGTCCCCGCGCCCCCGTACTCGGAGCGGCGTCGCGACCGGGACCTCCTTTTCCACGAGGCCGCGTTGACCCAGGAGCCTCCCGCCCCTTGGCCGGGCTGGGTCCGCCATGACCTTCTTCGCGACGAGTTGCTCGAAGCCATGCAGACGGGGAGCCCATGGTCCCCCGCGGTGGTTCGGGCGAAGGATGGGGGAGTGCGACTCCTTTTCGATTTCTCCCCTGATCTCCCGATGGGCTTTTGCCTTCCCGTAGGGCGGACCGAAGGAGGGGTGCGGCTGATCATGCGAATGACCGTTCTGAATTCGTTGGCGTGGAATGCCGCCATACGATTCGTTTTATGTCAATCCCTGAACCCGATTCGGAGAGAACCTGAATATCCTCCGGGCTACCCTTCGCTGCGTTTTCAATTCGTCCTGGGGGGGGGAGGCGACGGGCGCCTGGGTGGCTACCTCCACGGCGCAGGCGTGGCTTGGTGCGGCCTGGCGGTGGGGACGAACGTCCTGGAGGACAAGGGATGGCAGCCTGGTCGCTCCTATCTTTGGGACCTGGTCGTGGCGCCCGATGCCAACGGATGGTACGTCGCGGGAAAGGCCACCGACGCCCTCGACGGAACGGTGATCCTCGAGTCGAAACGGCACGGGATTGCCGCGGGCTCCCAACCGGACGACCGGCCTTGGTCGCTCCAGCTTCTACCCCGGGGAGACGCTCCCTGCGTCGATGTCGTGATCGACGGGCTTTGGCTCGACACGGCAAAACCTTTGCAACCGACGCCGGATGCCATTCCCGCTGATGCGGCGTGGGGACGGAACAGCCGATGGGCCAGGGGGGCGTTCCTGCCGGAGGATGACGGCGTGGTCGGAGTGGCTCGCCAGGAGAGCTTTGATGATCTGGGTCGCCTCCTCTGGGCGCGGCTTCGCTTCGATGGGGACGCAGCACAGACTCGCGCGGCGGCCCGCCGATTCTTCGCATCGCTGACGTCGGCCATGGTGCAGGAGTCCCAACTCATCGCGGCTCTGCGGAAGCGTGGGGAGCCGTCGGAGCATCGTGTGCGCCGGAAAGCACGGCTTGTGTCCTGGGTGAATCACATTTTTCCGCAGCTTCGCCGACGGGTCTTGGAGTCCCCCTCATGGCGCGATGCCGTCCTGGCGAAAGACCTCATCCGCCTGGCCGGCTACTTACCCCCGTTCAAGCCGGGGGTGACGTGTGATCCCTACGATCTGCGTGATCTTGCCCGGGCCCTTCAGCCGCGCTGAGGTCCTCCAAGACGACAGCCCCTCTCCCCGCTCATGGCTCCGCGGCGAGGACGTCGACGGCTTCGCGCACCGCACGGGTGAATGCGGGGGATTGGGGCAGCCCCGGCGGGAGGGATGGGGGGAGCAGGCGGGCGAGTGCATCTCGAAGGATCTCGCGATGATCGAAAGCGAGGGCGGGGAGGGCGGCCACGTCGTGAAAACGGGCCGCCGCCGCGTCGTCGCCGGCATGCGGCGACGCCTCCCCGTTCCCCACGTAACCCAAGAACGCCACCGACACGGTGTGTCCGCGGGGATCGCGGCCGGGGGCGCCGTAGGCTCCGACTTGCACGAGGGGGTTCGCGGCGAGGCCGGTTTCTTCGGCGAGCTCCCGGCGAGCCGCGTCCTCGAGATCCTCCATGGCGTCCACGAAGCCCCCTGGGAGAGCCCAGGTCCCCGCGAAGGGCGCCCGACCCCGCCGGATCAGCAGAACCTCGAGGGGTCTAGACGACCGCCACCTCAAAAGCACGATGTCGACCGTGACGGCGGGACGGGGATGGTCGTAGCAAAACCGCCGGCGCCTCCCGGGTCTCACCATGGCGAGGGCGGCCTTCGGCCGAGTCTGCTTCGAGGCGCCGAGGGGAGAATGCGCGACCTCGGCCTGTTTTTGTGCTCGTCGGTTTCGAGGAATTTCACGAGCAGCACGCCCGAAAGGAATCCCCCGATGTGGGCCCAATAGGCGACTCCGCCTCCCCCCAAACGGTCGCCCAGAATCCCCAGGAACTGCATGGCGAACCAGATGGGCAAGAAGATCAGCGCGGGGAGTTCCGTGGTGAACCAAATGTAGCCGAGCGGGACGAGGGTCGTGATGCGCGCTTTGGGATAAAGGACGAGATAGCCTCCCAGCACCCCTCCGATCGCCCCGGAGGCGCCGATGGTGGGAATGAGGCTCTCAGGCGCACTGAACACGTGGGCCGCCGCGGCGACGAGGCCGCACGCGAGGTAGAAGAAGAGGAACCGCACCTTCCCCAGAGCGTCTTCCAGGTTGTTCCCGAAGATCCACAGGAAGAGCATGTTCCCGATGAGGTGCATCCACCCCCCGTGCATGAACATGGAGGTGAAGAGCGTCAACCAAGCGGGTGCTTGTTGTCGCGCCAGGATTCTCACCCCGGGGGGCGGCGGCGTCATCTCATCGAGGACCAGAAACGTGAGGCCCCCCCCCATGTCGGGTGCCCCTCTGGAGACGGGAAGCGCGCGCACTTGCTTGAAAGCCATCACCGGTTCGCCCTCCTTGCCGAGGACACGGTAGGGGACGACGGCATACTGGAATGTCTTGACCTGCTCCTCGATGGGACTCCCCGCGGATTGCCAGAAGAACACCAAGACATTCAGGGCGATGAGCGCCAAGGTCAGATGGGGAGGGTGAACGGTTGGGTTTTGGTCGCGAAGAGGAATCATGATGGGTCCAGCCTACCGCTCCGGAGGACCTCCGGATACAGGCATCAGCGATTTCCTAGGCCGGCTCGATCCTGACGCGACGATATTGGGATGGCGAAGGGCCGGTGGTACGCTCCGGCCACGCGAGGAGTTGCCGAAATGAGGAAACTGGAAAACTACGTCCAAGGGCGCTGGCAGGTGGGTGAGGGGCGAGAGGCCGTGCTCGCAAGTCCTTCCAACGCCGAGGCGTTCGCGGAGGTCTCCGCCAAGGGAATCGACCACGCCGCGGGGCTCGCCTATGCCAGACAGCGCGGCGGTGCCGCGCTGCGCGCCATGAGTTTCGCCGAGCGGGGCTCCCTCCTGAAGGGACTGAGTCAGGCGATTCACGGGAAAAGGGAAGAGCTGATCACTCTGGCGGTCGACGAGCTCGGCAACACCCGCGGCGACGCCAAGTTCGATCTGGACGGTGCGACCGGCACCCTGGCGTGGTATGCCTCGCTGGGTAAGCGGCTGGGGGAGGCCCGACATCGGCTGGACGGGGAACCCGAGGAACTGGGAGCGAGCTCCCGCCTTCAGGGGCAGCATCTGTTTGTGCCGCGCAGGGGCGTGGCTGTTCTCATCAATGCCTATAACTTCCCCGCCTGGGGGATGGCCGAGAAGATGGCAACGGCCATCCTCGCCGGAATGCCGGTCTACGTGAAGCCGGGCACCGCGTCGGCGTCGTTGGCCCATGCGGTCGCCAAGATCATCGTCGAATCCAACGTCCTTCCCGAAGGAGTCTTCTCCTTCATCTGCGGGCGCGCCGGCGATCTGCTGGATCATCTCGAGTTTCAGGATTGCGTGGCCTTCACGGGGTCCGCGGCCACCGGTCGGGTGATCCGCTCCCACCCGCGCATCCTCGAGAAGGGGGTCCGCGTGAACGTCGAGGCCGACAGCGTGAATTCTGCGATTCTCGGCCCCGACGTGGATGAGGAGAGCGAGACCTTCGATCTCTTCATCCGCGACGTGGTCAACGATCTCACCCAGAAAGCGGGGCAAAAATGCACGGCCATCCGAAGGGTCGTCGTTCCCGAAGGCGCCGTGGAGCCCGTCAAGACGCGCATTGAGGAGGAGTTGGCGCGGGTGCCGATTGGTCTGCCCAGCGAAAAGGGCGTTCGCATGGGGCCGCTCGCCGGAAAGGATCAGCTCGAGGAAGCCCGGGCGCGCCTCGAGGATCTCCTCGTCTGCACGGAGATCCTCATCGGTTCACCCGGCGATCTCGACGCGGTGCGGGGCGACGCGTCGCGGGGAGCGTTCATGAAGCCCGTCGTTCTTCTGGCCAAGTCCGCGGACGCCGCCCCCGCGGTCCACTGCGTGGAAGTCTTCGGGCCCGTGAGTACGGTCATCGCCTATGACGGGACGCCGGAAGCGGCGGCGGACATTCTCGCCCGGGGGGAAGGGTCCCTCGTCGCTTCGTTCTATTCGGACGACAGGGGATTCGCGGCGGCGCTCATCGAGGAGGCGGCGCCCTACCAGGGGAGACTCGTCTGGGGATCGAAGCGCGTCGCCGGGTCAGCGCCCACGCCGGGGACGGTGTTTCCCCAGTTCATCCACGGAGGACCGGGTCGTGCCGGGGACGGGGAGGAGCTGGGAGGCGTGCGCGGGCTCGACTTCTACAGTCAGCGCGTTGCCGTCGAGGGCTTCGGCCCGCTCTTGGAGCGCATCCTCGGGCGCTGAGTAAGGGCAGCAGAGAAAAAATGGCGGGAGCGCATGGGAATCGAACCCACCAAACGGGTTATTTGCCCGTTCCACCGGATTTGAAATCCGGGCCCGGCACCAGCTCGAGAACCGCTCCCCCGGGGCGCAAGGTATAAGCGCCACGCGGTCTTTCCGCAAGATGTGGGACGCGTCCCGCGCCTCAGATGACCTTCAGTCGAAGATCGCCTTCCCGATCGACGGCGTGGCCGACGACGGTGGCGTGTTCGAGTCCACTCTCCCGAAGTTTGCGGCACAGATCGTCCGCCTCGTCTTCCTGCACGGCGATGAGGAGCCCACCCGAGGTTTGGGGATCGAAGAGCAACTCCTCGTCCCAGCGCTCGATGGTGTCCGCAACGTCGACGAAAGGGGCGTTGTAACGGCGATTCCTCGCCGCCCCTCCGGTGAGGTTCTCTTCGACGAGGAACTCCTCTATGCCGGGAAGCTTGGGAATCGAGGCGGCTTCGATGACCAGCGTGGCGCGACCGCCCTCAGCGAGTTCCCGCCCGTGGCCAACGAGGCCGAATCCTGTCACGTCGGTGACGGCGCTCACCGAGGCCGTCTTCACGTGCTCGATGCCCACGCCGTTGAGCGTGCTCATCCAGCGGATGGCTTCGTCGATCGCCGGGCCCGTGGCGGCGCGGGACTTGATGGCGCTTGTGATGAGTCCCGTGCCAAGGGGCTTGGTGAGGATCAAGACGTCCCCTGGCCTCACGGCGCCGTTGCGCCAGATGCGGTCCGGGTGAATCTGTCCCGTGACGGCGAGGCCGAACTTCACCTCCGTGTCCTCGATGGTGTGGCCGCCTCCGACGACGGCGCCGGCCTCCGCCACCTTGTCGGTGCTCCCTTGCAGGATTTCACGGAGCATCTCCAACGGCAGGCTCTTCGACGGAAAGCAGACGAGGTGCAGCGCGACCAGGGGGACGCCGCCCATGGCGAACACGTCGGAGAGCGCGTTGGCCGCGGCGATGGCCCCGAAGGCGTACGGGTCGTCGACGATGGGGGGAAAGAAGTCGGTCGTGGCGACGAGGGCCAAATCATCCGAGACCTTGTAGACGGCCGCATCATCCGCCCCGTGGAAACCGACGAGGAGGCGCGGGTTCACTGCCTGTTTGAGGGCGCCCAGAACCTGGGCGAGCGTCTCCGGAGAGACCTTGGCCGCTCAGCCGCCGCCGGAGGCGCAGCGGGAAAGTCTCTTGACCTCGTTGGGGTGAGCTTCACTCATGAATCCAGATCCTCGACGATGTGTTGCAGGGCTTCGGCGATCAGCGACACGTCGTCGTCGCCAATCGTGCGGGCGTCCAGAAGGACGAGGTCGTCCTTGATGCGGCTGAAGACAGACGGTCGGCCCGTGCGCAGCGCGCGGGCCAGGTCGGTGGCTCCGACGCCCTTGATATCGAGGGTGACGCACAGGGTGGGAAGTCCGTGGGTGGGGAGCGTTCCCGCGCCGAGCTCGCTCGTGTCCTCGAGAAGCAGAGCCGCCCCCTTGCCGTCCAGAACCTTGTCGAGGGCACGTTGCAGGAGAGTGGCTCGCTGTTCGATCGACTCCAGTGACTCCGTGAGCGCTCCCAACGTCGGCACCTTGGCGAAGAGGGAATCTGGTTCCATGTAGAGCTTGAGCGTGGCCTCGAGGGCGACGCAGGTGACTTTGTCGATGCGCAGGGCGCGGGCGAGCGGGTTCTTGCGGATCTTCTCGATCCATTCCTTCTTCCCCACGATGATACCCGCCTGGGGCCCGCCGATGAGTTTGTCGCCGGAGAAGCAGACCACGTCGGCGCCCGCCTTGACGCTGGTCTGGACGGGGGGCTCGTCGGGCACGCCGAGAGGAGTGAGATCGATGAGGGAACCCGAGCCCACGTCGTGGATGACGGGGAGGCCGTGTTCGCGCCCGAGGGCTACGAGCTCGGGCAAATCGACGTGCTCGGTGAAGCCTACGATGCGGTAGTTGCTGGTGTGCACGAGAAGGAGGGCCGCCGTGTCGTCCCCGAGGGCGGCCTCGTAGTCGCGCACGTAGGAACGGTTCGTCGTTCCCACTTCCCTCAGTCGACATCCGCTGGCTTCGAAGACGTCGGGAAGGCGGAAGGAACCGCCGATTTCGATCATCTGGGATCGGGAGACGACGATCTGTTTCCCGGCGCCCAGGGTGTTGAGGATGATGAGGGTCGCCGCCGCGTTGTTGTTGACGACGAAAGCCGCTTCCGCGCCAGTGAGCTCGACGAGAAGATCCTCGCAGAAGGCATCCCGGCGTCTCCGCTTTCCTTCCTCTGCCTCCACCTCCAAGAGACAGTAGCGACGCGTGGCCTCCAGGGCTGCAAAGGCGGCGTCGGGCCAGGGTGCCCGTCCGAGTCCGGAATGGAGGACGACGCCCGTGGCGTTGACGACGGGATGAGTGCGAGGACGGTCGAAATCGGTGAGCGCTCGGTTCATTTCGAAGGCCAGTGCGTCCAGCGGGCGGGGAGAGGGGGCGAGACCCTTCTCCGCTTCCTGCCTCAGGCGGTGTCGTTCGGCGTCCAGGATCCGACGGGCCAGGCGGGTGAGAAGCTTGGCGTCCCGCTCTCGCACCGCGTCTTTGCGGCCGCCGTACGCATCGAGCAGCTCGTTGACGGCGGGGAGCTGCCGCATGAGGTCTTGTAGAGTCGAGCGCACCGAAGTTCCTTTCCAAAGCGGGTGGCGATGCCCGTCCATCATGCGAGCCCCCCCGTCCGATGCCAAGGGCCCCGACTCCCACCGTTTCTTCCGTTTGGTTCAGGAATGTCCGAGGGCGCAAGGTATGCCCCTTGCTTCGGATCTCCATGATCGGGTTCGAGAGCGCAGTCTGGCGTTTCGGTGCGGTAACAAACCCAGATGGAGGTCTTCTCATGCGACGACAGTCACTTCGCCCTTGCGCTCTCATCCTTGCGGCCCTGCTTACGAGCACGCTTTCCGCTCAGCACCTTGTTTTCAGCTCCAACCCGATCCCTCCCGGGTCCACGGTCTCCATCACCGTCGTGAATTCCGGACCGACGACGGTTTCGACGACCTCGGACTTTCGGGTCTTCACCGAAGAAGGAGATGTCGTCTACGGGGCGCCCTACAGGGATCTCGGGTCGAGCACGCTTCTCGCGCCCGGACAATCCAGCTCACCCATCCCCTTCAATTCCGCGACGACGGCGGGCGTTCCCTTGGGTGTCGGGCACTACTTCGTCGAGGTCCTGGGAGGGCCCGGATCGCCTTCCGCCGTGGGGCGTCTTACGGTGGGAGGCCCCGGTACGCCGGCGCCGGCTTTCCTTTTCCGTCAGTCCGACGGTTTGAGCCTTTACGAACCCTCCACCGGCTCCCCCTCGCTACGGGTTTCGAATGGAACGCCGACTCCTTTGACCCTGACCAACATCTGTTGGAATGCTACCACTCCGGCTTCGGGCGTGGTTCTGGGAGCAGGGGTCTTCGCGCCGTCCGTGGTGACGATCCCGGCCGGGCAGTCCGTGGACTTCGCTTGGCCCGCCGCGGCTTTGGCGCCTACGGGCCAGACGCGCGAACTCCACTCCATGTGGTTCGACGCCGCTCAGAACTTGATCTCCCCCGTGAATGAGATTGGGCCCCAGCAACCGCCGGCCCATCTGGCGGCGGAGCTGTATTTCCCACGAGGCCGCACGGTTCCCCTGGGTGGTTTTCTTCCCCTTTTCGTGGAGAGCCTCGCGACGGTGCTCCCTGGAGGAGTGATGACCAGCACCGGACAAGATGCGTTCGCCCTCTTGTTCAGCCTCTCTCCCGGGGCGATCCCCTTGCCCGGCGGTGCGGTCCTGCCGCTCGCGCCGGACGCTCTTTTGATCGCGACCGTCACCGGAGCCCTTGCCCCTTGGGTCACCGGCTCACCCGGGCTGACTCTACCGGCCCATCAAACCAGCATTCTCATCCCCAGGCAGGGAACGTTGGGGATTGCGAACCTGTATCACCCGGGGCCCGCGGTGTCCGGGGCGGTCGTCCATGTGGCCGGGGTTGCGTTCTCGTCGTCGTTCCCGCCGGGCAATGTATGGCAGTCGAGCCCTCTCAGAACCCTCGTTCTGCAGTGAGGTGACCCTCCGGAGCGGGGGGGTGAAAAACTCCTATTCCATTCCTCGAGGTTCGCGTTAGGCTCTGTTCCCAACGAGCCTGAAGCCCTCCCTTCCCGACCCGTGAGGGTCATCACAACTCGCTCATGAATTGCTCGGAAACGGCGGGACCGGTCCGCCTGGGAGAACGTCCATGATCCATGTCACATGCAAGATGTGCGGCCACCGCTACCGCTTGAAGGAGGAGCGGAAATCCGATCGCATCGTCTGCAAGAACTGCGGGCAGCGCATTTTCGTGGAACGTCCGAGCCGGAAGGACTCCTCGAAGGGTTCCGGCTCGATGCGCATGTCGGGGACACCCACGCGGCGGCCATCGGCGTCCATCAAGACGATGGTGGTCGTCGTGGCGGTCCTGCTCCTCCTGGGCGCTGCTTTTTTCGCCGTCGCCTGACCGGTGGGGGCTCTCGTCCCCCGCAAGGGGGCGCTCGAGAACGGGGAAGAACTCGAGGGAATACATAGGCCGAGGGCGCGGGAGCGCCCTCGGCCGCTCTTTTTTCGGACGAGGTGGAGGCGGGCCGGAGGGGATCGGGTATTCTTGCAGCCGGTCCGGTCTCCTACATAAGATCGCACCCGGCGGACGATAAGGTCCGGAGGAAAGGGTACGCTCCATGAATGCTGCAAGGCTCATCTTGATGGCCGGCCTCTTGGCCATGGCTTCCTGTCGCTCGAGTGGTGATCGTCTGGAAGTCCCCACCCCAGAGAAGGGCGAATACGTGGCGATGCGCCTCAACAGCGTGTTCGCGGCGAACGTCAATCACATCTTCCTGGGCGGATACCTCACGCGATTGGACGGGCGGACCGAAGGCCTCCTACTCATGAGCGAGGACCGGGGCGAGAATTGGTCGCGCATCGGTTCCGAGACCTATCCGATGGTGGGATTCATGGTCCAGGCCATTCACTTCAACGACCCCGTGCGCGGGTGGATCGCCGGCGTGCGCGTGCGCCAGGGCGAGACGATCCCCGTTGTGCTGAAGACGACCGATGGCGGTGGTCATTGGCGTGAGACCGAGATCCCGGAGACCCGTGCCGCCGTGGTGGAGAGTCTCCGCAACCTGGACTTCGACAGCGATCGTATCGGAAGCGTGGAAGTGGTCTTTCAGGAAGAGGGTGCCCAGGACTTGACGAGTAACGTCTACCTGACCCGTGACGGCGGGCGGAACTGGACCCTGGGTGATTTCGGTGGCAATCCCTCCGACACGGCAACCGATCCGGGAGAGATGTTCTTCTCGGAAGCCCAGGGGTATCGCATCCTTCCTCCCATCGAGGATGGGATTCAGATTCTCGAGTACACGGGCTCGGGAGGCCGGAATTGGGTGCCAAGGGCGCAACTGTCCATCGCTCAGTTCGATCTGTTCTACTGATCCAGGTTCCCGACCTGTGCGAATCCTCTCCTTGTGGGGCGCCACTCACCCTCCCATAATGCCCGTCCACGGGGCGTGGCGCAGCCTGGTAGCGCGTCTGCTTTGGGAGCAGAAGGCCGCTGGTTCGAATCCAGTCGCCCCGACTTCAAGCGAATCCGTAAACCCTTGAGTCCGAAGGCGATCCGGCTGGAAATGCGCTTCGTTCTTCAGGCGGCCTGATTTCCAAGAACGCGGAAAACCAGGATGAATAGGCGTCATGGTGAGTGCTCACCGAGTGCGGCGCCCGCGGGTCTTGCCGCCGGCATCCCGCAAGAATGCCTCGCTCGCAGAGTCGAGGATCCTGTTCAGCTCGTCCTCTGAAACTCGCGTCTTCAAATGCTCGAAGATCACGGCCGCCGCCATCCCGAGGGAGCCAGTGAATAGGCGGTCGAGGAGCCATGTGCGCTTTAGCCGGGCTGCAAGGTCTTCGGGTAGGTCAAACTCACCCAGGAAAGTCGCGAGCAGCTCATAACTCGTCCCTCTGACCCGCGTGCGGCCTTGAAGAAGACCCACCTCGCTGATGTTGCAGCGCTCCGCTATGGCCGAGTTCGTTAACTCCTTCGCCGACTTGACGTAATCCAGCGCCTCGCGCCACGCCTTCATGAAAGGCGTTCGTTCTGCCATAGGGGGCTCCTTCCGGTGAACTGTTGGCGGGATCACCTTACATCAAGAGCCTTCCGCTTTCTACCAGGATTCCCGCTTGATGTTTATTCGGAATGGTATAGACTCACGGTATGAGTGAGACGAAAGCGAAAATCAGGGAGCGGATCGTCGGGTGGAAAAACATCGCCCAGGCGGTCGTCCTCGACGAGAAAACGGTCCGAATCATCATCAACGGAGGCGCCAAGAAGGACCATCCACTGCGGCGTCTGATACACGTCGACCCCTTGACGCAGCGCCCGTTTATTTTCGTCGACGAACTCGGCGAAATGCTCTCCGGCGCTCCTCTCTACGTCGAATCTCCTCCGAAGGTCAAGCCATCCGGCCCAGGCTCTCGGGGAAGAGTTTCAGCGAAATGACCCCACATCCCCCGGGCGCAGGACCACTCTGGTGTTTTTCGGAGAGGGTCGGAGGACTCGTCCGGGGGCTCTTTCTCTCTCCGCCGGGGCGCGACATCCCTTTCCTTCCGGAATCATCAATCTCTA
>DRQF01000112.1 GCA_011369445.1 Planctomycetota bacterium
GAGCATGCGGTCCGACGCGTGCTGAAGAGGGACGTCGATGTAGGGCAGCACGGGAGTGTCTTCCCCGGCCAGTCGATCGATGAGGGCGTCCGAGACCTCGGTCGGATAGGCGTAGAGGAGGCGAATCCACGCCAATCCTTCGATCGTGGCCAGCCTGTCGAGAAGATCCACGAGACGGAACTCGCCGTAGAGATCGACGCCGTACATCGTCGAGTCCTGGGCGATGAGATTGAGCTCCTTGGCGCCGCAGGCCACGAGGCGTCGCGCGCGCTCGACGAGCTCGTCCAGGGGGACGCTCTTCATACGCCCTCGGATGGCGGGGATCACGCAGAAACTGCAGGTGTGGTTGCAGCCCTCGGAGATCTTGAGGTAGGCGAAATGAGCCGGTGTCAGGCGGGCTTGCACATGACGACCGGGGACGGTGAAACCCGAGGGCGCGTCGGAAGACGGCATGTGCTCGTCCACGATGCTGCCCAACCGCTGATAGTCGGAGAAATCGATGAGACGGTCGACGCCGGGCACTTCGGCGCGAATCACGTCTCCATAGTTGCCGACCATGCAACCCGCGACGAAGACGGCCTGGACGCTGCCCTCGTCCTTGAGGCGCGTGACCTCCCTGAGGGCGTCCAGGGATTCCCTGCGGGCCGAGCCCAGAAAGCCGCAGGTGTTGACGAGAACCAGGTCCGCGTCAGCCGGATCCTGCACCATCTCCAGCCCCTGCGAGAGGAACTGGCTGACCATGGTTTCGGAATCCACCAAGTTCTTGGGGCATCCCAAACTGATGACGGCGACACGTCGGTTCACGGAGCGGGTCGGCGTCTCCATTCTTCAAGGCTCCCCAGAATCTCCCGGCGTCCGGTTCCTCGGTAGGGCCCCACGAGCCCGTCCGCCTCCATCCGTTCGATGAGAGAGGCCGAGGTCCGGAAGTCCAAGCCGAGTTCCCGCTGGAGAAGCGACACGCTGCAGGCGTCTCGCTCCAGACAAAGTTCCACGGCCTGATCATAGACGGGGATGGCTCCGGGGCCAGAGGCGGGGGCCCCTCGACCTTCCAAGGGCGTGGGCGGGACGGAACTCCATCGGGGCGTTTCGTCCCAGGGAGCCCAGTCGAGCTCGTCTGGGCGTGATGGGGCGGGTGCAGCCTCCTCTGATTCCGGCTCCACCGGCGGCTCTGCCATGAGAGGGGTTTCCTCGTCCGGGACGTCGACTTCCTCCTCGTCTTCGAAAAGATGGGACTGGACGGCTGTCGGTGTCTCCTGCTCCTCCTCGTCTTTTTCCGTCTCGTCGTCCTCTTCGAGTCGCCAGGGGTCCTCCTCGGAATCCGGAGTTTCTTCCTCGTCCTCGTCCTCGATTTGGGCCCAAACGGTCTCCAGGTCCTCCGACGCGTCCTCCTCGGTGTCTTCGAGGAGATCTTCCTCGAAGTCTTCCTCGGGCTCCTCGACGATGTCCTCGGTGGCCAGAGCGACGCGTTCGGAGGCCCCGTCCTCGTCTTCGAAATCGTCCTCGAATTCGTCCTCTTCGTATTCGGCCTCTTCGTATTCGGCCTCGATGGAGTCCTCGAGGTCGGCTTCGCTCTCGACCTCCTCCTCCTCCTCCTCCTCGAGGGGCTCATCGTCGTCGGCCCAGGTGGGGGGGCCGAATGCGCTCCCGTAGACGGGAGCGGGCGGGGGGGGAGCGGTTTCGGAATCCGAAGCTTCGACCTCCTCCTCCGCGGCGAGTTGGAAGGGCTCCTCCTCGGTCGCGGGGAGGTTCAGGGCATGGGCGAGCTCTTCCAATTCTCGGTCCTCGGCGTCGAGGCCTGCCTCGAAGTCCTGGAGTTCGATCGGAACTTCCGCGGTGATGGATTCCTCCACCTTGACGTCATCGCGGGCCATGTCCTCCGTGATGCCCGCGACTTTTTCCTCGGTGGTGTCGGTCTGCTGAGGCGCCTCGATGCGATTCATGGGGGTCACCGGTCGCACCTCGTCATCGTAGGGACGAAGATCGAGACCGCTCAGCTCCGACCGCTGAGCCGCGGGTCGCGCCGTGTCGGGTTTCTTTTCGGGCGCAACTTGAACGCCTCCGGCACCGGGCACGCCCAATGCGAAGGCTTCCCCCGTCGATCTTTGGATCCAATCCTTCAATCGATCGAAGAAGAACCAGTCGCGGGCGAGGATGAGAGCGAAGGCGAAGAGGGCCAGGGCGAGGACGATGGCCAAGCCGTGGGGGAGGACCATGAGGAAGAAAACCCGCAGGCTCTCGCCGAATCGTCCCCCCCAGATGACGCTCTGGCCTTCCATGAGGCTGGCCAACCCAGCCAGGGACAGGAGCAAGAGCGGCAAGCCGATGGCGCGTCTCTCGGCGTGGTCGACGCCCTTGTTGACCCACCAGACGATGACGAGGGTCAAGAGGGCTCCCATGAGCAGGTAAGCGCCGGGAAGACCCAGGCTGCGTACCGGTAGGCCCACGAGACGGGCGATGGGAGAGGCCGGCACCTCGAAGAAGCTGGCCGCGCCGCGCTCGACGTGCTGGCCGACGAGAGCGGTGAGTTCCAGGGTGACGAGAGCGAAGAGGGCCAAGGGCAGGACCTCGATCGTTCTCTCCTTCGTGTCGTCCGATTTGCGGGAATCCGTCATATCCACTCTCCGTCCGTGGGATTCAGGGTGCGTCCCATTAGGAAGTCTGGGCTTCCCTCCGGGCTTCCCATTCATCCAGCGTCATCAGCACCTCGCGAGCTTTGCTGCCCTTGAAAGCGCCGACGATTCCGTCTTTTTCCATGAAATCCATGAGTCGACCGGCACGCGTGTAGCCGATTTCCAGTTGCCGTTGAAGCATGGATACCGACCCCCGCTGGCTGGCGAGAACCACGCGAACCGCCTCCTCATAGAGTTCGTCTCTGTCTTCCATGCGCCGCTCATCCTTGTCGGACTTGGTGCGCACCTGTGTCAGTTCACGACTGTACTCCGTCTGGCCGACATCCTTGACGTAACGGACCAGGCTGCGGATTTCCGCGTCGGTGACCAGCGCCGCCTGACAACGGGTGGGTGTCGACGTGCGGGGAGCGATAAAGAGCATGTCTCCCATTCCGAGGAGCCGCTCGGCGCCCATCTGGTCGAGGATGGTTCTCGAGTCGATCTTGCTCGCGACCCGAAACGAGATGCGCGAGGGCATGTTCGACTTGATGAGACCCGTGATGACGTCGACGCTGGGTCGTTGGGTGGCCAGGATGACGTGCAGACCCACGGCGCGCGACTTCTGCGCCAGCCGGCAGATGCTGGTCTCGACCTCCTTGGCGGATGTCATCATGAGGTCCGCCAGCTCGTCGACGACGACCACCACATAGGGCAGATTCGTGGGCAACCCGGCCACTTCGTCGGGGGTGTAGTGTTCCGAGAAGCGCTGGGTGACCTCGTCCTCGCCCAGAGCATTGAAACGTTCGATGTCTCGAACGCCAACGGCGGAGAGCAAACGGTAGCGCTGCTCCATTTCGTTGACCGCCCAATCCAGGATCTTGGGGGCCTTCTTCATGTCCGTCACCACCGGGGTGAGCAGATGAGGGACGTCCCGGAACGATTGAAGCTCCACCATCTTGGGGTCGATCAGAATGAGCCGGAGCTCATCGGGGTACTTGGTCAGCAGGAGGCTGGCAATGATGCTGTTGATGCACACGGACTTGCCAGAGCCCGTTTGGCCCGCGATCAACAGGTGAGGCATCTTCGTGAGGTCTTCGATGAGGGGGTCCCCGGAGGCGTCCTTCCCGAGGAACAGGGGGATGCGGATCTTCTTCTTCTGGAGGACATCCGAGACGACGAGTTCTCTCAGGCACACGGGCTCCCGGGTGTCGTTGGGGACCTCGATCCCCACGGTCGACTTACCCGGAATCGGCGCCACGATGCGGATGGTCTTCGCCTTGAGAGCCATCGAAATGTCGTCGGGAAGGGAGGTGATCCGTTTCACCTTCGTGCCCGCGGCCAACTCGACTTCGTAGACGGTGATGGTCGGGCCCCGGCTGATCTCCACGACCCGTCCTTCGATGCCGAACGTGGCCAGCGTCTCTTCCAGTTTGTGGGCCTTGCGACGGATTTCGGCGTCCCGTTCCTCCACGTCCGATTCCGCGGGAGGATCGAGCAGACTGAGCGGCGGCAGGGGATAGGGCTCCTTGCCCTTCAGGTGTTCGGCGCGGGAGATCTGGAGGATTTCGATGTCGTCGCCGGTGGCTTTCACGCCGCCGCGGCGGATGCGGGGTTCGGAAGGCGGCGCGGCCACGACGGGGAGCTCCTCTTCGTCTTCCTCCTCGTCTTCGATGTTCTCGTCGACGTCCTCGTCCTCTTCCTCGAGGAGGGCTTCCAGGTCGTCCTCATCCTCTTCTTCGACGTCCTCGTCCTCCTCCCAGTCGAACTCGTCCTGAGAGATCTCCTCGATCTCGGGGAGCTCCGCCAGGGCCGCCTTGGCCTTTCTCGACTTCGTCTGGGGTCCCGACTTGGACTTCGACTTGGACTTCGACTTGGACTTCGACTTTCCGCGCAGGCTCTTCGCGGCGCCGTCGCTGGGTCCGAGGAACGCCAGACGGAAACGAGGGCGGATCTTGCCGATGTCCCGCAGGATCTCGGGGATTCCGCGGGCGAGTTCGACGAGGAATGTGTCCGTGGCGAGAATGAGCGCCGCCAGGGAGGCGAGACACAGAATCAATCCGGTCCCGAGGGCTCCGAACCAGACCAGGAGCCTCGAGGAGAAAACGTCGCCAATGATGCCCCCTAAGAGAAAGGGACTCCGGGCGTAGCCGGACGTGGGGAACATCGCCTGGAGCGCCGTCGAGAACGAGACGGCGAGAAAAAGGGCGCCCAGGCATTTCACGATGGGGGCCGTGACGGGCCGCCGGACGAGGACCGAATACCCGACGAAGAGGAGGAAGAAGGCGAGGACGAAAGCCCCCGCTCCGAAGTATTCCAAGAGGAGGGCTGCGAGGGCCATGCCGGCCTGCCCACCCAGATTGGAAAACGGGCTCATCTGGGACGGGGGGCTGACTCCGTCGTAGGAGACGAAGGAGACAGCCATGAAGAACGCGCAGCCGAATAAGGTCGCGGCGACCAGGATGCGCTTTGCCGGCATCTCATCCTCCATCCCGACGCTCCCTCCTCAGGGGGCTGGTCGGTTCCCATGAGGGCGCCGCCGTCGTGGCGGGTCGCCCGTTCTCAGTCGGCGCGGGCCTCGAGACCCGTATGTCCGAAACCGCCGCCCCCCCTCTTCGTGTCGGATAGGCGGACTTCTCGAATCAGTTCGGCACGCCCCACCGGCGAGAACACCAACTGAGCGATCCGCATGCCCCGGGTCACGGTGAAGGGCTCGTTCTTGAGCACCGTGAGGATCACTCCGATCTCGCCTCGATAGTCCGAGTCGATGGTGCCCGGCCCATTGACCAGGGAAAGGCCGTGCCTGAGAGCAAGGCCGCTCCGGGCGCGCACCTGACCCTCCCAACCGCGGGGGATCGCGAGGCTCAACCCCGTGGGCACCAGGTGAATCTCGCCGGGTCGCAGCGTGACCGGCTCGCGGACCGCGGCGTGGAGGTCCATGCCCGCCGAGCCGTCGGTGGCGTAACAGGGATCCGGCAGGTCCTCGTGCTCCGGAGCGCGAAGGATGCGAACCGTGATGGTGGACTCGACGCTCATGGCCCCCTCCGGCCCTTGTCGGATGCGAGGGCCTCCACCCGGTCGATCAACAGTTCCGCCAAGGCAGCCTTTGTGACCTGGAGGGGAGATTCGAAGCCGCTTTCCGTCAGAAAACGGCACCGAGCGGTCTCGGAGCCCAGATTGTCCGGACCGTTCAACACCAGGACATCCATCCCCTTCGTGGCGAGTTTCCGGCGGGCTTCGGCTTCCGCATTCTGGACCTCGAGGGCGAAGCCCACGACGATCCTGTCCCCCTTGATGGGGGCCAGGCTCTTCAGAATGTCCGGGTTTCTCGCCAACTCGAGAATGAGGGGGCCCTCCGATTTCTTCAGCTTGCCGTCGAATCGCCGCGCCGGGCGGTAGTCGGCGACGGCCGCCGTCATGACGAGGGCGTCGACGTCCGACCAGGCCTCCCGGATGGCGGCATGCATCTCTTGGGCACTGACCACGTGCGTCACTCTTATCCCCCGAGGAGGGGACAAGGCGACGGGGCCGGAGACGAGGTGGACCTCATGGTCGCGGGCCGCGGCTGCCGCGGCCACGGCGTATCCCAAGCGCCCCGAGGAGAGGTTCGAGAGGTACCGCACGGCGTCGATCATCTCTCGAGTCGGTCCCGCGGAGACGAGGAGACGCATTAGGCGGGGGGCGGGGCGGGTAGTGCGTCCCGCACGCGGCGGAGGATCTCGTCCACCGGGGCCAGACGCCCAGGTCCCTGCTCGCCGCAGGCCAGATCCCCTTCGGCCGGGGGAATGACGTCCCAGCCGTCCCCCTCGAGACGCTTCAGGTTCTCCTGGACGATGGGTTTTCCCCACATGCGCCAATTCATCGCGGGAGCGATGAGGCGCGGCCCTTCGAAGGCGAAGGCGGTGGTGGCGACGAGGTTGTCCAGAATTCCGTGAGCGAGTTTTCCGATGGTGGAGGCGGTGGCGGGGGCAACGAGGAACAACTCGCCCTCCTGCGCCATGCGGATGTGATCGTGGTCTCGGGACGGTCCGACCGCCCAGGGGTCGTGATAGACCGTCTCCAGGCTCATGGCCTGGAAGGTCAAGGGCGTGATCATCCTCTGGGAATTGGGGGTCATCACCACTGTCACCCGGTGCCCTCGCTTACGCAGCTCCGACGTGATGTCGAGAGCCCGGTGAATGGCGATGGACGCGGTGACGCCCAAGAGGATCCTTCGAGAATCTGCCATGGGACGGTAGGTCGTCCCGGTCGCCGTGACCGGGACGACTTCCCACTAAGCTTCGGTGTCCTTGGAGAGGGCGGAAAGGATTCGGCGTTCCAGCTCGTCCTCGGAGGATTCGAGAGGAACTTCGGCCTGAGGAAGCCGATGCCCGCCGGTCAACTTCTCGATCTCCTTGCGGATCAGCTCCCGGTTCTCTTCCGTATCTTCCACCAACTCGATCTTGTCCTGCTCGATCTCGGCGATGGCGATATCGATGGGGTTGCGGAAATCGCCGTCGACGAGGCGCTTGGCGCCCTTGGTCAACTCACGAATCCTCATCTGGATCAAGACGGTGGCGCGGAAAACCCCGCCGCACTTCTCGAACAAATTCTCAAGTCTCTGGGGATCGATCATGGTCCTGGGTCCTCGTCACGGTCGGTGTGGGCCTTCGTGCTCGGGGCGGATCCCGCCGCCGCGGCCAGAAGGGCGCCTCGCAGGGCTGCAGTCGTCGCATTCAGGTCATCATTCACGAAGACCTGATCATATTCATCCTTGGCTTCCAATTCACGTCGGGCCGCCTGGAGCCTCTCGGCCACGGCCTCATCCGTGTCGGTTCCCCGGCCTCTCAGCCGGTGCTCCAGCTCTTCGAGACTCGGGGGGGCAAGGAATACGGAGATGTGGGGAACTCCCTTCTCGCGGAGGGATCGGGCTCCCTGGACGTCGATGTCAAGCAGGACGATTCGGCCCTCTCGAACGAGGGTGTCCACATCCTCTTTCAACGTGCCGTAGTGATGGCCGTGGACCTGCGCCCATTCCAAAAACGCATCCCTTTCCACGAGCTCATGGAACGTGGCCTCGTCCAAGAACCGGTAGTCGACGCCGTCGCGCTCGCCCTTGCGGGGCGCGCGGGTCGTGGCGGAGACGCTGAGCGCAAAGCGTGGGTCCTCGAGCAAACGCTGAATGATCGTGCTCTTGCCGACTCCGGAAGGGCCGGAGAGGACCACGAGGGCTCCCTGTGATGGGCCGATGGTCATTCGACGTTCTGCGCCTGCTCGCGCAGACGCTCCAGTTCTGATTTGATTTCGACGACCCAACCGCTCACTTCGGCGTCGGAAGCCTTCGAACCGATGGTGTTCGTCTCTCTCAGCATCTCCTGGACCAGAAAGTCCAGCCGTCGGCCCACCACGTCCTCGTCGGTGAGCGCGTCGAACTGGTGCAGGTGGCTCTCCAGTCGCTGGATCTCCTCGCTGATGTCGGAGCGATCCGCCATGATCGCTACCTCACGCATGAGCGTGGACTCGTCCAACGTCCCATGGCCCGGCAGGTCGGCGAGGAGTTTCGTGAGCCTCTGGCGGAGCTTGTCTCTGTACTCCACCACGAGTTGCGGTGCGCGGTCCTTGATCTGCGCCACCACGACGGCGATGCGTGCCGTGATCGATTTCAATTCCTTCGAGAGACGGGAACCTTCGTCGGTGCGCATCGTGACCAGGGCATCGACCGCATCCCGCACCGAGGCCTCGAGGTCGTCGAGGAGGACCTGCGGGAGCTCGTCGACCGAGTCCGAGGGGACGACGACTCCGGGGAGTTTGAGGATGTCCGCGAGGGAGGGCGTCGAATCCTCGCCCAGCTCCTGGGCGAGGAGCTTGGCTTCGTCGTGCAAGCGGGTCGCCAGGGCGCGATCGAGGCGGTGCCCGCTGGGGAGGGCGTCGTCCTCCACGCGTAGCACGAGGCTCACCGTACCCCGGGAGATGCGTTCTTTGATCAAACTCTCGATGCGCGACTCCATGGCCGCCAGGTGGCGCCCGACGCGCATTTGGATCTTCAAGAATCGATTGTTGACGCTCCGTACCTCCACCTCGATATGGCGGTCGGAACCATGGAGCGACGCGCGGCCGAAGCCCGTCATGCTTCGCATCAGCGGCCCTCCTCGGGACGGCTGCCCGGCTTCACCGCCGGGATGCCCTCGGCGCAGAGGGGACACTCCTCGGGTTTCCAAACCTGGAGATCCAGTCGAACCAGAGGGGTGAAGGGAACGTCGAAGGGCTCGCCCGCGCCCCGGTGGACGAGGGACTGGACGCCCACGATGTCCGCGCCCCATTCCCGCAGCACCGGGATGAGTTCCCTCACGGAGCCGCCCGTCGTCACCACGTCTTCCGCGATGAGGACCTTTTCCCCCGGGCCGATCGAGAATCCTCGTCTCAGGGCGAACGCGCCGTCGACCCTTTCCGCAAAGATGCCGGGGACGTCGAAGGCCTGGGCCAGTGCGAAGGCCAAAACCACGCCCCCCATGGCGGGGCCGACGATCACGTCGGGGTGCCGGCCGTCCCAGAGGTCACGCAGCGTCTGGCACAGGGCCTGTGCGCGGCGCGGGTGGGCGAGGACCCGAGCGCACTGGAGGTATTGGTCGGAATGGAGGCCGGAAGAGAGCTTGAAGTGCCCCTTCATGAGAGCCCCCGTGGCCTTGAAGTGATTCAGGGCCTCTTCTTGCGTGGACGAGGATGACGTCACTTCAGAGAATGGAAGGCTTGTCGACCAAGGCGATGACCAGGGCGACGACCATGAAGAGAACGGCCACGATGGTGGTGAAGCGGTTGATGCCTCCCGTGCCGTGGCCGAAGGCCTCGCCGCCCACTCCGCCGAATGCGGCGCCCATGCCGCCTCCTTGACCTTCCTGGAGCAGGATGATCCCGCCGAGAATGATGCAGAGGAGGCTGAAGATGATATACAGGAAGAGGCTCATGTCGGGGCCTTCCTCAAGTTCGGGTTTCGAAGTTCACGATGCGGGTGAAGTCGTCGGCCGTGAGGCTGGCGCCTCCCACCAACGCTCCGTCGATGTCCGGCATGGCCATCAGGCCGTCGACGTTGCCGGGCTTGACGCTTCCGCCGTACTGAATGCGTAGTTCGCGGGACACGGAGACCTGGAAGAGATCTTCCACCTCGCTGCGGATGAAGGCATGAGCTGCGTTGGCGGTCTCCGGCGTCGCCGTCTTGCCCGTGCCGATGGCCCACACCGGTTCGTAGGCCACCGTGACCCGGGCCATGGCATCCGCCGCGACGCGACCGAGCCCGGAGCGGATCTGCCGGGATAGCACCTCTTCGGTGAGGCCGCCTTCCCGCTCCTCGAGGGTCTCGCCCACGCAGAGGATCGGGTTGAGATTCGAGGCCAGGGCCGCCGCCATCTTCAGGGAGATCCAGTCGTCGGATTCCCCCAGAATGTGTCGCCGTTCACTGTGTCCCACGAGGACGTGGACAGCTCCGACGCTGCGCAACATGGGGCCGCTGACTTCGCCGGTGAAGGCCCCTTCGGTCTCGAACCAAAGATTCTGGCCGCCCACCTGGATGGGGCTTTCCTCCAGCGCCGCCGCCACGGCGGGAATGAGGGGGAAGGCAGGAAAAAGAGCGATGTCTCGATCCCGGATCCCCTTCAGGGACGTCGCCAGATCCGCGGCCAGCTGGCGCGCGGCGGTTCTGTCCAAGTGCATCTTCCAGTTTCCGGCGATGAAGGGGCGTCGCATGTCTTTGGCTGTCAAGTCCTTGGGTCAGTATGGATCCAACCTGTCCACGGAGATTCCGCGTCGGACATCTTGGCAATCCACGGTGGCGGGATCAAGGCGCCGGACATGGGGAAGGCCGACCCCGCGGAGAGCGGGGTCGGCCCTTTGGGTCCAAGCGCGGAGACGGATGCCTCGTGGATCAGTACATGTCCGCTCCGGCGGGGTTCGGAGCCGCCTTCTTCTCGGGAAGATCCGCGATCAGAGCCTCGGTGGTGAGCAACAAGGAGGCGATGCTCCCGGCGTTCTGAAGCGCCGAGCGGGTCACCTTGGTGGGGTCGATGATTCCCGCCGTGATCAGGTCGGTGTATTCGCCGACCGCGGCGTTGAAGCCCTCGGAGTTCTTCATCTCTTCCACCTTCGAGACCACGACGTCGCCCTTGTGTCCCGCGTTCTCGGAGATCCAGTAAAGCGGTGCCGAGAGGGCTCGGTAGACGATGTCCATGCCGATCTTCTCGTCCCCGTCGCATTCCGCCTTCGCGAGGATCTTGCGAGAGCGAAGGAGCGCCGTGCCGCCCCCGGGGAGAATGCCTTCCTCCACGGCGGCGCGGGTCGCGTTCAGTGCGTCCTCGACGCGGGCTTTCTTCTCCTTCATCTCCGTTTCGGTCGCGGCGCCCACGTTGATCTGAGCCACGCCACCCGCGAGCTTGGCCAGGCGTTCCTGGAGCTTCTCGCGGTCGTAGTCGCTGGTGGTGTTCTCGATTTCCGCGCGGATCTGCTGGATGCGAGCCTGGATGGCCGACTTCTTGCCCGCGCCCTCGATGATGGTGGTCTCGTCCTTGCCGACGATGACCCGCTTGGCCGAACCGAGGTCGGTGAGCGCCAAGCTGTCCAGCTTGATGCCCAGATCCTCGAAGATGGCGGTGGCACCGGTGAGGATCGCGATGTCCTGCATCATGGCCTTACGGCGATCTCCGAATCCGGGGGCCTTCACGGCGCAGCACTGCATGATGCCGCGGATCTTGTTCACCACGAGGGTGGCGAGGGCTTCACCTTCCACGTCCTCGGCGAGGATGAGGATGGGCCGGCCGGACTGTGCGACCTTCTCGAGGACGGGGATGAGGTCCTTGATGTTCGAGATCTTCTTCTCATGCACGAGGATGTAGGGGTTGTCGAGGACCACTTCCATGTGGTTGGGGTCGGTGACGAAGTAGGGGGAGATATAGCCCTTGTCGAACTGCATACCCTCGACCCAGGTCACCTCGGTCTCGAGGCTTTTGCCCTCTTCCACGGTGATGACGCCGTCCTTGCCGACCTTCTCCATGGCCTCGGCGATTCTCTCGCCGATGGCGCGGTCGTTGTTCGCGGCGATGGAGGCCACCTGGGTGATCTCCTCGGAGGTCTTCACCTTCTTGGATCGCTTGGTGAGATCCTCCACGACCAGCTCGATGGCGTGCTCGATGCCCCGCTTGATGCCGATGGGGGAGGCCCCGGCGATCACGTTCTTCAGGCCCTCTTCGAAGATGGCTTCGGCGAGAACCGTGGCCGTCGTCGTGCCGTCGCCCGCGACATCGTTGGTCTTGCTGGCGACCTCACGAACCATCTGGGCGCCCATGTTCTCATAGGCGTCCTCGAGCTCGATCTCCTTGGCCACGGTGACGCCGTCCTTGGTGACGGTGGGGCTTCCGAAGCTCTTCGCGATGACGACGTTGCGCCCGCGGGGGCCCAAGGTCGTCTTGACGGCCTTGGCGAGCTTGTTCACGCCACTACGCAAAGAGGCGTAGACCTCCTGGTCGAATGCAATCTTTTTCGCACCCATGTTGTTCCACTCCTGTGTCTCTGACGGGTTTGACCCCGATTACGATCCGAATTGACTCACTTGACGATGGCGAGGATGTCGTCTTCGCCCATGATGAGAAGCTCCTTGCCGTCCACCTTGATCTCGGTGCCGGCGTAAGAGCTGAAGATGACGCGGTCCTTCGGCTTCACTTGAAGGGGCGTGGTCTGCCCATCCTTCGTGCGCCGCCCTTCGCCCACCGCGACGATGACGCCTTCCTTCGGCTTCTCCTTGGCCGAATCCGGCAGGATGATCCCGCCCTTCGTCTTGGACTCGGCCTCGACGCGCTCCACGATGACTCGATCGTTCAGGGGTTGCAGTTTGGTTGCCATGGTTCTCAATCACTCCCACCTGGCCGCATCGGCGCGGCCGTCACACTCCAAACATGTATTGCCGGGGGCGACTCGCCACCCGGCGCCTTATCTCTCAACTTGCAAGGGCTCGGACCGCGGTCCGGACGTTTTCCAGGTCCAACGGTTTTTCGAGAACTCCACGGACGCCCAACTGCTCGGCTTCGCGGCGGATTTCCTGGGTGAAGTCCCCGGACATCAGCACACAGTCGAGAGGCGAGTAGAGGCGCCGCAATCGTCGAAGGGTCTCCAAACCGGTGGCGTCTCCCAGATGCATGTCCATGATGGCCGCCTGGATCAGGTGGTGGGCGGCGATCTCGAAGGCCATGGACATGGAATCCGCGGCGAAACACCGGTGCCCCAGTTCCTCCACGATCTCCTGAACCGTCAGGAGAACGGGGCGGTCGTCATCCACCACGAGAATCGAAATCGCTGTACTTGCCATACCACCGTATCCGGGGACCGTCCCCTACCCCTGGCGCAAAGCAAAGGGCATTCCGCACGGCCGCCTCAGTCTGCCCCAATCCGATTCCCAAGTAAGGCAATGAGTTAGGAGAGATTTGCGTCGCAGCGTTGGTCGTGACACTTTGACAGGGAACCCCGGGGCCTCCGGGGCGTGCTGTCATCTTGGCAGCTTGGGAAGCGCGTACCCCTGCGACGAGGAGATTCGATGAAGTCCGTGTTCCCATGGATGGCCGGTTTGCTGGCCCTGGCGCTGGTGGCCGCTGTTTGGTTCTTTCTTCGGGCGGAGACGGCTCGTCCTTCGCGGGCCGCCGAGAATCCGGAGGGGACCCCTTTCGCCGTGGAGCCGGCGCCCGAGGTGCCCCGGGAGAGAACAAAATCGGCGGGGCTTCCCGAATGGGTGACCGGTGAGGGCGTTCTGGCACGCGCTCCAGCCCGGGGGCCCGGTCACCTTCCCAACGTCGTGAACGAACTGGCCGCTCTGTGCTGGGGGAAAACTCCTCTCGCCGCGAATACGATCGAGGTCAAACAAAAACTCCTGGAGCTGCGACAGCAGCTCCCAGAGATGTCCCCCGAACAGTTGCAAGCCATCGCCGACTTCTTCCGAAAAAGCGACCAGCGGGGTTTCAAGTACCACATGCTCATCGCATTCCGCAGTTGGTGCGGCGACCCCTTCGTCGAGCCCGTGGCGGAGTACTATGAGTCCGAGCCGGATCTCGTCGGGGAAGCGTTGGGCTACATGATCCTCCGCACTCCAAAAGCCGCCGAAGCGTTCGATCGCCTGATCGAACGCGAAGTGGATCCCGTGCGCCGGGCGAAACTCATCGCACGCCTCGGGTTCGTAGGCGCTCCCTCGGCGGAACCCATCCTGACCCGGTGGCTCGAGTCGGGAGACCCGGTGGATCGACGCCAGGCCGTCGCGTCCCTCGCGCGCATTCCCACCCCCACGGCGCGGGGCAAGGTCTGGGAGATTCTGAACGGTGACTTCGAGGCCGCGGGCTGGGATCTCGCCGAGTCCCGGCCGGACATCCCGGAGTTCGATGACTTGAGGGCGGTCGCCACTTCGGCTCTCTTGGGCAACGGTTCCCGGGACGACGTGCGTCGTCTGCTCGACCGCGTGAAGAATGACGACAGTGGGGACGACGCCATCGCGGGCTACGTGGAGAAACTCTTTCCGGCCGCCCGATCTCCTGAGTTCGTGCCGGACGTCGTGGACCTGATGGTGCGCCGCGGTCGCGTCTCGCGGTCCCTCCTGTTGTACATCCGGAAGGTGGGCGGTCAGGAGCATTTCGCTGACGTCCAGCGCCTCCTCGACCTCGACCTGACCGACGACGAGAAGACCATGGTTTCGAGCGTCCTGGACGCCCTCCGCTGACCTGCGAGCCTGGGTCTACGCGCCCGGCGGCGGTGGGACGGGGTAGTCGCCGTTGAAGCAGGCGAGGCAGTAGGAATCCCGGTCGCCGGAAACCGCGTCGAGCAGGCCCTCCTC
>DRQF01000113.1 GCA_011369445.1 Planctomycetota bacterium
AAACTGGAAGCCATCGTCGCCGATGCTGGTGGGGCAGACCTGGGCCCCCAGGGGGTTCAGACTACTGAGAGAGAGAGAGCAAGCGCCATGCCAATGACCATGGTTCTCATGATAGCAGCTCCTTTCGGGAGGTGGGGAGGAATCATCGCGGGTTTCCTTCGGCCCCGCGACCGTGCCGTGAGTTATCAGCATAGAGCAGAAGAGAGAACCGTGTCCAGTGTTTTCTTGGTTTTTTCTTCGTATGCTTCGAAGAATGGATTTCATTCTCCATTCCCCTTCCTCTGACCTACGTGGATTCCGAAAGTCCACACCGAAGACAGCACGCGCGTGCCAGAGAGGGTACGGGGGGCCGTGATGATTCGTTTCCCGTCGCCGAAGGCTCGGGTTGGCGACTGAAGTCGCCGGTCCAAACTTCGACGCCACATAGCAAGGCTCCTCCCCACCCCGAGCTTCCCGGGACGGGGACATCCCGACTCCAAGTCGACGCCTCGGGTCTCGGGAGGGCGGAGCGTGGCGCGACGCGGAGCATGAGTCTATGCTGTCCCCGCCCATGGACACGCCGAGAGCACGCCTTTTTCTTCTTTTCGTGGTGGGAGCCCTCGCCCTCGGCTGGGTGGGAGGCCTGGACTTCCAGATCGAGGACTACCGTCATGTGGCGGACGCGGAGCACCTCCAAGGGCCCTCCGCCCTCCTCGGCCAAACGGAGGCCAGCGGCGACGAAGGCTTCATTCGTTTCTTCCGTCCCTGGGTCCATGCCGATTTCTGGCTGGAGCGACGACTCTTCGGCGCCCGCGCGAGGGCGTTCCACTGGACCTCCCTCCTCCTCCACATCGTCACGGCCTGGCTGCTCGCGGACGTCCTCGCCGGGCCCCTGTTTCGGTGGCGCACAGGATGGGCAACGTCAGCGGCTCTGGTGTTCCTTCTCCAACCCACCCGGTGGGACGCGGTCTCCTGGGTGGCCTCCCGGGGAGATCTTTGGGCGGCCCTTTTCCTGCTTCTTGCCCTTCGAGCCCTGGGCGGTCGATCGGGTCCCCCCACGCGGCGCGGGCTGGTGGTCGGAGGACTCGGACTCGCGGCCGCTCTCACCGCCAAGGAATCCGCCCTCGTCTTCCCCTTGGTCGTGGCGCTCATCCTGATCACGGCGCCGGGACTGAGAGGCCGGCGCCCCTGGAAGTTGGCTGCGATTCTGGCGCCCCTGAGTCCTCTTCTTCTCTGGGTGCGGCCCCTTGTCCTGGGAGACAAAGCCAACCTCTACGGCGGCGCGGTGCGGCGGTTTACGCCCGAGGTGATTCGCAGGATGGTGGGAGACCTCCCCGACGTGGTGATGAATTCCGTCACGTCCTTCCAACCCCTGGGCAGGCCGGAGGCGGAAAAGGCGGTGGCCTGTCTGATGCTCTTCCTCGCCGTCCTCGCGGCGCTTGGCAGGGCGGGTCGCCGGGGCCTTATCGCCTGCGGCAGCGCCGCCGCCGTCTTCCTCGTCCTGGAGGCGCCATCGTTGCGCGTTCTCCACGAGGCCTCCGGTGTGGCGCCCGGCCGACTCCATTATCTCGGAGGCCTGGTGATCGCTCCGCTGTTGGCGACGCCACTTCTTTCGTGGTCCTCGACGCGGCCCGCCGCGCGCTGGGCGGCGAGGGTATGGCTGTTCGCTCTCGCCGTTCTCGCGGCGGCCTACGGGGGAGCCTTCGCGGATCGACAACTCCGCGCCCGCGACCTGATGGCCGACATCCGCACCGCGGTGGAAGACGCCGCGGACCGATCGAACGATCCGGAAACGGAGATTTTGGTCCTCGAACTGCCGACTCATCGCGACCGCGTGCCGCTCTTCGGCCGGTACCTGCACTTGGCATTCAAGCCGCCGTTCCACACCCCCCGCATCCGGGCCGCCTCCCTTCGGACGCGGGATCACGAAGCTCTGGACTTTTGGCTCTACGAGTCCCCACGCCCGCTGGGTGTCCTCCGATGGAACCGCAAGACATCCTCGCTCGGCCCTCCCGGGGGTTGGATTCTGCCGGCCCCCGGCACCACGCCGCCGTCGGCGGCGGTCATCGAAAACGAGGGGCTTCGGCTCCGCTTCGATCCTCCCCTCAACCCGCGGGACGGCCGCGCTGTGGAAGTACGATTCAAAGAGGCGCTCGCCTGGACGTTCACCGGCGCCGTCGTTCTCGAACGAAAAAACCTTCCCGGCCGCGGGCTGGCGCTCCAGTGGGACGAACGGTTCGGCAAGGCCGACATCGTTCGCTTCGATCTGAGGGATCGCCTGCCTGTGCTTCTCGAGGGCGCCATCGACGCTTTGACTTTGGAAAGCCGCCAAGGGCCTCTCCCCCGCCTCGCCGGTGCCAGCCTCGTGCCCCGGCTGCCCGTCATTCGCGTCCTTGCACCTGCGCAGGGGGCAACGCTCCCGCTCAGAGGCCAGGAGATGGAGCTCGTGCTGGACGATCCTCTCCACGCCCCCCTCATCCGCCTGGAAGCCCTGAAACCGATTGCCTGGTCGAAGGTCTTCCTACGGGAGCAGCTCTTGGGTGAGGACGGACACGTTCACCTGCGCCCGTCCGCCCCGGGCTATGTGGAGCGCGGCGGGAACTTCACATGGGAGGATCTCTCGCGAGGGCCCATGAAGACGCGCATCGGTGAGATGGGCGTGCAGCGGCTGCGGACGCTCTGGCGGGTCCAGGGCCTCGTGGGACAAAGGGACTGGGCGCAGTCCGAAAGTGGGGTGTTGGAAATCTTCCTCGCGCCGTGACGCAACGGCGGGCATCGCATTCGGAAGGGAAGCCCCGTCTTCAGGGATCCAGGGGAATCATGAGCAGGTGCGCGATCGAGCGGTTGAGGAGTTCTTCTCCTGGAGGTTTCAAGCGTCCGCCGTCCTCCAGGATCAGAACCAAGACGTCCTCCCGGGGCGAGACGGCTCTTCCGAGAGCCCATCGAACAAAGGGCAGCGCCTCTCCCCGATAGGCTTCGGGCAAAACACCGCTCCATGAGAGCGGAGCGGGCTCGGGGTCGATCACCCACGTTCCGTCGCGAAGGGCCACGGCGTGCAACCGCCCGGATCGTCGAACGAATCCTCCGACGCGTCGAGCCGTCTGCAGGCCCAAGACATCGGAGACGCCGCCGCGCAGGTCGAGACGTACGCTGTCATCCTGCTGGATGTAGTCCACGGGCGAGGGGAACACCCGATCCAACCTCACCACCTGTTTGTTCTGGAAGCGGTCGAGAGGCAGGGCGGGCAGGTGCAGGCGTCGGCCCCCATTGCGGAGTTCCACCCGTCCCGGATTCTGGCCGGCGAATCTCGGAACGAAGACCGGGTTGTTCTCCATGTCGAAGTCCGCGGAAATGGGTTGCCCGTTGAAGGATGCAAGTCCACACAGCTGCAGAGCATGGACGAGGGGACGCCCCGCAGCGTCCCGCCCCAGAACGTCGACGCTGAAGTCCTGCTCGACGGTCTGATTCTCGCGAAGAAAGACAACTTTCAGTCCCCACCATCCCCCAAGGATCTCGAGGGTGAGGACGAACCCCACGGACGTGAGATACACGCCCATGCTCTTCCGCGCGTCAATGAGCAGAGGAAGGAGGAAAATGAGATAGAAGACGACGTGGTAAGCCAAGAGGAAAAGGATGAGGCCTGTCATGTCCACCCGGCCCCAATTCGGAACCGCGAAGTCCGAATAGAGGTTTTCCTCATGCATGGGCGCCTGGCGGGAGACAGTGCGCAAAGTGACCGGGGTCTGCCCGGCCACCGCGCCGAGGAGACGCCCCTCCCCCACACGTCGATCGTAGGCGCGATGGGCGTTCAGAAGGAGAAGCCGTCCACCGGCGGCGACGCTGGCCTCGATGGCGCGGCGAGGCGCTTCGGGGAGAGACTCCCAGAAAGTCTCGTCGGAAACGATGGCCCCATAGACCTCGTAAGCGGTCATGGACCGGGGAAGTTCTTCGGGCTTCAAAGCAACGAACACCGCATCGCGGGCGGAGATCCCGCCGTCGCGGGCGGCACGGGCGGCCCCCTCCCCCACGGTGAGCACCAACGAACGTCCTCCCGGCAAAACCTCCAAGGCGGGGACCTCCAGAGGTCTTCCATCGACGGTCACCCGCAGCTGATCGCCTTCCGAAGAGGGCCTGGGGCAGATCCAAACCGCCTTGGGCCCCCCGACCGTCGGCGACCAAACCCACGGGTCGGCGGAGCCCAAGCGGATCTCCATCCGTGCCCCCGCCGTCGCTTCCAGACGCAGGGGCAGGACACGGCCGGCCACGATCCAATGATCCGTTCCCAAGACGATGCGAGCCGCGGGTGCCGCCAAGGGCCGGGGCACTCCAGCTCCCGACGCGAGAAAGGCGAGCCCCAAGATCGAGGCCGCGAGCACTTTTTTGTTCGTGCGCCATCGGGGCCCGAAAACGATGAACCCGTAGAGGAGGACGGCGAGCACTCCGGGGATGAGGAGCTGGGGCTCCGCGGCGCGGCGCGCCACATCGAGGACGATTGCGAAGGGAGAAAGGCTTGGGCGGCTCCCCCCCAACAGCGCCGCGAATTCACCGTCGGCGGGCAACACAACCGCGAGGACGTAGGCGAGGGGCGGAATGGCGTACCGGGCGCGGAAACCCAGGACTCTCACGACGAGCAACACGCCACCGTGGATCACTCCCCCCCAAAGCAGAATGCAAAAGACGCCCTTGAGGTGGACTCCCGCGATGTAGGCGAGGACGTAGAGTGGAACGCCAGCGAAGGCGAGCATGAACCCGCCCACCCAAAACCAGGGGAGAACCGGGTCTCCGTCGTCCCGGCGACCGATTCCCAGAGGAAAGAGAAATCCCAAGAATCCCAAGAGGAAAAGAGCGTAGGTCCCCAGAGCTTCCTCTCTGCCGAGTCCGCCCACGGGCAGGTGGTCCTGGATCCCTGGCCAAAGAGGAAGGACCGCCGCGGCCACGCTGGTGAAGCAAAACCCCAAAATCAGCGCGGTGATGCGCCGATTGAGCGTCCCTTCGGTCCTTCGATCTTTTCCGCTCGATGCCTCCACGGAAGAATCCTATCGCGGGAAGGCGCTGGCAGGAACCGGACCGGGACGGGTTCCTCTCACATCAACGCCCCCGGTCCGCGTCGGGGCCCGGCAGCAGATGGACGTCGAAGCGGGCATCGATCACGTGAACCCCCTTGAATCCCGGACGGGCACGCGCAACCGCCTCCAGGTGAGAGAGCTTCTTCTTCACGGAGAGCTCGACCAACCCCTTCGCATGGTGGGTGCTCCGCCCCCAGAGAATACGGAGGGGAGGAGGCGCGTCCGCGGGGGGCATGAGGCCAGCCGTCGACCGCGCACCGAGGACGATCTCGCTTTTCCTGGGATCGATGTGCCCGTCGTAATTGCTGACGTCGACTTCCATGATGAACAGAAGATCGAAAACCTCCGCGTCGGCTCTCTTCTCGAGATCGCGAATGACGTGGACACCCTCCCGCACGGCGGCGGCCAACCACCCGACAGGCGGAGTCTCATCCGGCCGCGTTGCCTCCAGGTCCCGAAGCACGATGTAGGGGGGACGCACCGGGGATCGCTCGACAAGCAGAGGCAGCAACTCGCCGTCGGCGGCCACCAGCTGGAAGGCTCCCGACCGTCGGCGAAACGCGGCATAGGGTTCGCGCCAGCGGAGATCGACCCGAACCCCTCCAGGGAAGACCCGGTGAACGCCGGAGACCTTCTCCACCCAGGGGCTGCTCTCCAGCTTCTGTCGGAGGGACGGCTCCAGATTCCGATCGAAAATGTTGGATGCAGGCACTTCGTGAAGGAGCTCGTCGACCTGTTCCGCGGCGGCCTCGGCGCCGCTCCACGCAGGCGGTGAGGGAAGGGCGCGGCTCAGATCGACAGCGTAGCGTTCCGAGTCGGCGGACTCGGAGAAGAGGTAGATCATCGCCCCCAGCAGAAGCGGAAGCACAACGAGGACGATCAGGGGATTGGTGACTCCCTGATCGTCCCCGGAAGTGTGGCCTGGCGCGCCGCTCATTCAGTGTCCTGACCGAGAATCGCGCGGAGGTGGACGCGTTCCCGTTTGAACGTCATGAACTCGGAATCTCAGCCGACTTTGGTGGCGGCAGCGGTGTTGACGAAGTGCTTGTTGCTCTTCTCGCGAAGCTTGCCGATGCTGCGGTCGAAGTCCTCGACGAAGAGCATCGTGGTTTCCACGACGCTTCTCAGCATGTCCTTGTCGATCGTGACCATGCTCTCGGAACCGGCGAGTTCCAACTCATGGCTGAGGAGACCGATGGCCACGCGGACGGGATGGAGGCGACGATCGATGTACTTGGCGGCGTCCATGATTCACTCCTTGTTGACGGTGGATGTCCGCCCCGGACTTCGGGGCGCGACGACGCATCGCCATGAGCTTCTCAAGGCCGGGGGACACTGGCCCCCCGTCGCTGCCCCCCGGGGCCTCAGACGCCGTCCTCGTCGCTCCGGATCGGCTCCGCGCGCCAGATCGACACCTCCCGACGAAGGCGGATTCCTCGCCTCTGCAGTGCCTGTTTCTCCACCTCTTCGATGAGCCCCAACACGTCCTCGAAAGATGCGCCGCCTTCGTTGACGATGAAGTTTCCGTGTTGCGGGGAGATGCGCGCTCCGCCTCTGCGCCTCCCCTTCAGACCCAGCTCCTCCACGAGGCGGCCGGCGGAGAGGGCTTCGGGATTCGCGAAAACGCATCCCCCGCTGGGTGTTCTCAACGGCTGGCTGGCGGACTTGGCCTTCAGGATCTCCCCCATCCGCTGGGTGAGCGCCGCGGGGTCCGGAGACCATCGGAGACGAAGCACGACCTCGGTGATGACCCCAGGCGGCAAGTCCGTCCTCCGATAGGCGAAGCCCACCTCCTCGGCATCGAACCAACGCAACTCTCCCGAGGGCAGGGCCATGCACACGCGCTCGACCACGTCTCGGATCTCGCCGTGGCGGCCTCCGGCATTCATGCGACAGATACCTCCCATCTGCCCCGGGATGCCCGCCAAGACTTCGAGGCCCCCCCATCCCTCCCGCGAGGCGTCGGCCACGAGCCTTGGAAAGGGAATCCCGGCGCCGACGTGCCAAAGATCCCCCTCCCGACGCAGTGCGGTGAGACGTCCGGGGTGGATGTAAGGCACGCCGTGGGGCCGGTCGTCCAAAAGGACGTTGGCCCCCCCGCCCAAGACGCGAAACGCAAGCCCCCTCTCGGAAAGACTCCGGAGCAACAAGGCGGTCTCTTCCGGGGTGCGGGGGCTGAAGAACATCTCCGCCGGGCCGCCTATGCGCCACGTCGTGAGGGGCGCCAAGGGGCGGTCCCTCTCGAGGATGTCCTCAAGGTCGCCGAAGAAGTGCATGAGCCAGGTCTCTCGAATCTCCGGCGCCCAGAAGGACGTCGACGTCGCCCTCCCGAGCGCCGACGGAAAACCACGCCTCCGCTTCCTGGGGCGTATCCGCATACGAAGCTCTCACGCCTAACTTCAGCAGGCCCTCGTACAATCGGTGCGCCCCACGGTGTCGCCCGCCATCGCGTCCGGGTACGGCGCAGTCTTTCATGAGGACCAACTCGTCGGCCAGGGCGAGGGCATTGAGGAAGGCCTGAAAATGCCGTTCCGTCCTCTCCTCCAGGTGTGGCTGGAAGAGCACGCGCAATCGGCGGTCCGGAAAGCGATCGCGACAGGTCAGGAGAGTCATCTCGATCTCCGCGGGATGATGGGCATAGTCGTCGACCAGGGCACGATGCTCCTCATCGCGCAGAATCTGAAACCGTCCCTCGACCCCTCGGAAGCCCAACAGCGCCCGCCGTATCGCGGCCAGCTCCACGCCGAAGGCCTCCCGCGCCGCCGCCGCGGCCATCGCCGCGTTCATGATGTTGTGTCGTCCGGGGATTCTGAGCTGGATCGGACCGCTGCGAGCCCCATCCGGAAAACGAAGCTCAAAGGTCCCGCCTTCGATCCGAAGGCGAACATCGCCGCAGGAGTTGCCCAGGGTGACGAGCCGCGCCCCGGCAACGCCTCGCAGATCGAGATCCCTCGCGAGGGCGGCCGACGTGACGAGACATCCGGCCCCGTCGACACCCGCGGCGAACTGACGAAAGGCGCCGCGGAGAGCGTCCAATCCACCGTAGCTGTCCACGTGGTCGTCGCCCAGGTTCGTGATCACCGCATGGCTCGGCCGATAAACCAGGAACGAGCCCGCATACTCGCAGGCCTCGTGCACCAGAGGTCCGTCCACGCCCCACCGTGCATTTCCGTCGCCGAAATCCAGCACATCCCCACCGATGACGGCCGAGGGATTCCGCCTTGCCGCCATGAGGATCTGAGCCAACATCGCCGACGTCGTCGTCTTTCCATGGCTACCCGCCACGGCGGCACTCGTGGTCGTGGCCGCCAAGCCGGCGAGCATCTCGGCGTAACGAAACGTGGGGAGGTTTCTTGCTAGGGCCGCCACCATCGCGGGATGGTCGTCTGGAATGGCCGCGGTCCTGACGACGGCGGAGCACTCCGCGGGAATCTCGCTCTCCTCGACGGTGCGTAGTCCCAACGCTTCCAGGCGACGAATGCGGCGGTTCGATGCGCGATCCGAGCCCGTGAGGACATGGCCTCGCCGGACGAGCACGGCCGCCAGGGCCGACATCCCGGCGCCACCGACGCCCAGGAAATGAACAGGCGAGGGGACCTCGAGGACGCCTCGCGCGGCTTCGGCCACCGACGGCATGGGCCGAACGGGGTGTTGCCTTCGAAGTTCTGGCGACGCGGTCATCCGCTCCTTTCCAAAGGCGCTGCGACGCGCCTCGTCATCCCTCGGTGTGTCCCCGTATCACTTGCGCGGCGGTGCGGGGACGACGATGGTCGCGCCCCTCCTGAGATCCCTGGGACGCCTGAGACCGTTGGCTGCCAGGATCGGTTTCCATTCGGTGGACTTGCCATAGTAACGCTTGGCGATCGACGACGGCGTCTCGCCCCTGCGCACGACATGCCGAACAGGCCACTTGCCGGAATCGGAGGCCGAATTGGCACGCCCGTTCGTGATGCGATTCTCCGACTCCGGGAGGACGACGACCGTGCCCTGCTGAAGATGCTCGGGGTCGAGTCCGGGATTGAGCGCGGCAATGCGCTTCCAAAGAGCACCTCTGCCGAGCTCCCGCTTGGCGAGAGTCCACAGATTGTCGCCCCGCCGTACGGTGACCGTTCGTCGACCGTCCTGCCGCGGCTTCGGGCGCGGCTTTGGCTTGGGGGCGACATGCCCCTCGGCGTCGAGCGTCCATGAGCGAAGAGAACCGTCCCGGTCCTCGTCCAGATCCAGCAGACGTCCGCCCCCCGCTTCATCGACGGCCACGCGGGTCCCCCGTTGATCGAGCCCGTCTTGACTGCGGTCCTCGCGGGAGAAAATGGCGATGCAAAGCAGAACCGTGACGACACCCACGCCGATGAGCGATGCGATCTTCTCGATACTCATGATTCCTTTCCTTCCATTCGTTGAAGCGATGAAGCAGACCTGGCGTCGGAGAGATGTGAGTCCGACCGGTCGGGTCGAACATGTTCATTCACGTGTGCGACTTAGACGATGAGGCGGGCTGAGGGGACCAGAACGCCAGGTCTGTTCATCTCCTTGTTTCATTTCCGTCGGCTCGTCTGGAGCGACTTCTTGGATCTCTTGTTCGATCGATCGACATATGCGGGGCCGCGCTCTTTTGGCGTCGTCCGCGCAATGTTGAGCAGAATCCCCACCGTGCATCCGAGCATGAGCAAGCTCGAACCTCCATAGGACACGAAGGGCAACCCGATCCCCTTGGGCGGCACGAGGCCCGTGACGACGGACATGTTGAGGAGGGCCTGAAAGCCCACCATGAACGTCAGGCCGAACGCCAGAAGGAAGCTGTCCTTGCGCCGAGCGAAGAGGGCTATGCGAAACCCCTGGACGAGAAAGAGCAGGAACAGGCCGAGAACGGCGAGTTCACCCGCCAGGCCAAACTGCTCGCCGATCGAAGCGAAGATGAAATCCGTTTCCACATAGGGAACGAACCACAGCGGCGCCTGACCGGCCCCCGGCCCTCGTCCGACCAACCCGCCTGACGCCATCACCTCGAGGGCTCTTTGAACCTGCTCGTGAGGACCGTCGCGGAAGGTCTGCAACCTGGACATGACGTGTTCGAAATGTCCGATCATCACGGCCAGAAAGAAGGGAACGACCGCGAGCGCCGAGCCCAACATGTGCCTCAGTCGCATGCCGGCCAGGAAGAGCACCAAGCCTCCGACGACGATGAGAAAGATGCTCGTGCCGAAATCCGGTTCCGCAGCCACCAAGACCACGGTCACCGCCAAACCGAGGGCGGCGGGGAGAAAGCCGCGACGGAAACTCGCGATCTCGTCGTTGCGCCACACGCCATACCAGGCGGCCAGCAGGACGACGAGAGGTTTCGCCACCTCGGAGGCCTGCAAGCCGAAGGGGCCGATCTGCAGCCACCGTCGTGCCCCATTCACGGGGGGCAGGACCAAGACGACGGCCAAGACGATCCACAAGAGCGGGAGAGCCCGCGGAGCCAGGGCGACAAGACGGCGGTGATCGAAGCGCGCAAACGCCCAGCAAAGACCCGAGGCCGCGGCGAGAAACGCCGCTTGACGCATCCCCATTCCGTCGACATCTCGAGCCCCGAGGACGGCGCGAGGCAAGGTGGCGGAGAACACCTGGAACAGCCCGAGCACCGAGAGCAGAAACGCCGATCCGAGCAGAACACTCGTCGACGAGGCGAGTTCCGCGGGCGGGGTCTTCCGACTGGAAGCGCTCATGCTTCGCTCTCCATCCCGTCCTCGAAGAGGTTCTCGAGAGCCATGGCCCGAGAGGCCTTGATCAGCAAAAGATCGCCCGCGCGCATCTCCCCCTTCAGGGCCAAGCCCAGAGCTTGCCTGTCCTCATGCAAGGCGATTCTCGTCCTGGGAAAACCGGCATCCAGGGCCGATCGATAAGCGGCCTTCATGGCGGGGCCCACGAGGTGGACCCGGTCGGCCACGCCGTCCGCGAGGGCGCGGCCGAGCGCCTCGTGATGTTCGGTCTCGGTCGCTCCCAACTCCAGCATGTCGCCCAACGCGAGAAACCTCCTGCCATTCGTCGGCAGAACGCGAAAGACGTCCAAGGCCGCCCGCATGGACGCCGGATTGGCGTTGTAGCAGTCGAAGATGACCTCGAGCCCCCCCACCCTTCGGCGCTCCATGCGCAGGGGCGTGCATCGAAGGCGCTGGGCGGCTTGGGCGATTTCCTCTTCCTCGAGGCCCATGATGCGCGCCGCGGTCGCGGCGGCGAGCAAGTTGGAGAGGTTGTGTCGGCCGAGGAACGGCGCAGCGACCCTCGGGCCCTTGGGGCTCATGCGAAAGCTCACGCCATCCACACCGACCTCCGCCTCCCACGCCCGTGCCTCGCATCCCGTCCCCACGCCGTAACGTCGGACCTCGACATCCGAGGTCACGGCCGGACGCGCGGCGGCCAGACGGGGATCGTCGCCGTTCAGCAGCAAAACACCCCCTGCTCGCAGATGTTGGGCAAGAGAGAGTTTCTCGGCCAGCACGGACGTCACCGAGCCCAGGCCTTCCAAGTGTCCTGGACCAATGCTGGTGATGATTCCCAGGTGGGGCGAGGCAACGCTTGCCAGACGCGCCACTTCCCCCACGGCGCTCGTTCCGACCTCGAGGACGACGGCTTCCGTCTCGGCTTCGATGCGACAGAGGGTGAGCGGAACGCCCACCGCGTTGTTGAAACTCGCTCGCGCGCCGACGACAGACCTGTGTTCCGCGAGCAGACCGGCCAGCATGTCCTTGGTGGTGGTTTTGCCGTTGGTCCCCGTGATGGCGGCGAAACGCGCTCGACTGCGGCGACGGAGAAGGCTTCCCAGTTGCAAGAAGGCTTCCCGAGAATCCTCGACCCGCAGTACGCGACTCACGATGGAGGCATCCCCATCGCGCTGCGGCAGCCGCGGACTGATGGCTGCGGCGGCGCCGGCCCGAAGGGCCTGCGGAACGTGGTCGCTCCCCTGAAATCGCTCCCCATCCAAGGCGACGAAGAGGTCTCCCTCGGCGACCTCGCGAGAGTCGGTGACGACCCGTCGCACCGTGACTCTCCCGAGTGCGGGCGAGGGCGAGCGTGCGCCGACGGCACGAGCAATCTCTTCCAGACTCAACGCGATCATGTGGCCCTCTCGATGGATCGTTCGCGCTCATCGCGCCATGCGCGGACCACCGCCCGGTCATCGTGGGGAATCCGGCGCCCCTGAATGATCTGCTCCCCTTCGTGCCCTTTCCCTGCGATCAACACCACGTCTCCCGGGCGGGCCTCGGAGAGCATGGCCTCGATCGCTTCCTTCCGATCGCGGATGTACGGCATGGCGCCTGGGTTGGAGACTCCGGCGCGGATCTCGTCCGTGATGGCCTCCGGGCGTTCGCCCCGAGGATTGTCGTCCGTGATCAGCGCGCGGTCGGCCAAGCACTCGGCGATCCGTCCCATTGCGGGGCGCTTGCCGCGATCCTTCTCGCCGCCGCAGCCGAACACGAGGAGGAGGCGGCGGGGAGCCACGCTCCGCAAGGCTCCCAGGACCTTCTCCAGAGCGTCCGGCGTGTGCGCGTAGTCCACGAAAACACGGAATCCCGCGTGGACGGCGATTTCCTCCAGCCGACCTGGGGGGGCCTCGACCCGTCCGAGGGCGCGAACGATCGTCGCCAGGTCGATTCCCGCCAGCAGGCCGAGGGAAGCCGCGGTGAGGAGGTTGTCCTTGTTGTGCAGCCCCGTGAGGCTGGTAGTCAGGCGAGCCGATTTGCCATCCGCCGTTCGCAGCGCCATCGTCATGCCGTCGAGCGTCATGCCGTCAAGGCGGGCCGCGAGCAGGGCGTCGTCCCGGTCCCTGGACGTGAAACCCGTGAACCGGACCCCCTCGGGGCAACGGTCGGCGAAGTAGGCGACGTGGGGATCGTCGAGGTTCATCACCAAGGCGCCCCCCGGTCGAATGAGTCCGGGCAGGCGAGCCTTGGCCTCCCGATAGGAGAAAAGATCTCTGTGATAGTCGAGATGTTCGCGAGTGATATTCGTGATCGCGGCATGGGCGAACTCGATGCCGGCCAAACGATCCTGATCGAGGGCGTGAGAGGACGCTTCGACGACGGCGGAATCCAGCCCGCTGCGTTTCATCTGAGCGAAATAGGCGTGCAGGTCCTCTGGAGGCGGCGTCGTCATGTGAGAGGCTCGCTCCTTCCCTCCCGTCCGATTCGCCACCGTACTGACCAGACCCGGTCTGCGCCCCGCCTCCTTCAAGATGGCCTCGAAGAAGTAGCAGGTGCTCGTCTTCCCGTTGGTTCCCGTCACCGCGTAGACGTCGAGGGACGAAGCGGGGTTCCCCTCACACGCCGCGGCGAGCAGAGCCGCCGATTTCCGGCCTTCGGGAAGGACGACCGTCGGGAGCCCCAGACCGAGGGGAAGAGGCGCCGCCACGGCGACAGCTCCTCGTGCGAGGGCATCCTCGACGAACTCGAGACCGTCACGTGAATTGCCGGGGAGGGCGAGGAACAGGCTTCCGGGACGAACGCGCCTGGAGTCCTGGGTCACCGACGTGATGAGACACTCCTCGCCTCCCTCCACCGGGTTCAGGCCGGCGCGTCTCAAAAGGTCGTTCAGCGGGATGGGCGTCGACATCGACTTCAATACTCCACGAACCAGTCGAGACAGCGGCGAATCGCTCCCTGGACGCGGGCGAGCCATCCCATGGACGATCGTCTTCCCCGGGAAGCCAGGACGGGCTCCGATCCTCCCCGCGACACATCCCAAAGGCCTTGCATGCTTCGAACCATGGTTTACTCCTTGTCCTTAGGCACGCCCAGACGGGTCAGAGTGCGTTCCAGGATTCCGCGAACCGCCGGACCCGCGGTGGATCCGCCGTAGAAGCGGCGGCCGGACACTTCGTACACGCCCACATAGACGGTCACGGCGGGCGCCGTCGCCGGGGCGAAAGCCACGAGCGAAGCGTGGTACTTCCCCGTGTGTCCTCCCTTCGTCATGACCTGGGCCGTGCCGGTCTTGGCCGCCGCCGTCCAAGGAAGATCCTTCAGCACCCTGGCGGTCCCATCCTCCACGACATCGCCCAGCACACTCCGCATCTCCTCAGCGATTCGCGGATCGAGAATCGTGCGGGCTGGGCGTTCGCGGATCTCGCGTTCTCCGTCGGCGCGGCCGATCCAGTCGACGAGGCGCGGTTCGTGGTAGACACCACGCGTTCCGAAGACTCCAAACTTGGCGGCGAGCAGAAGAGGCGGGATGGTGATCTCATGGCCGTAGGGCAGACGCGTGGCGGTAAAGAGCGGATTGGCCTTCTCGCGAGAAAGGTATCGGGCGCCGCGCTGCCCCGGAAAAAGTAGGCCCGGCTTCCGGCGGAACTCCCAGGCGTCCACGGCTTCGTAGAGACGATCCAACCCCAAGATGTCGAATCCCAGCATGGCCATGCCGATATTGGAACTCTTGACGATGACGTCGCGAGCGGAAAGAACGCCGTGGCGGCTGGAATCCCTGACGGAGGTCGCCGCGTGCCCCAGACGAAAGCTCCGCCGACCCCCTTGGGTATCGAAACTGCGGTCCCACTCGACCCAACCCCGCTCCCGAGCCTTCGCCATGACGAAAGGCTTGAAGGTCGAGCCGGGAACATAGGAGTCCATCACCGGTCTCGAGCGGAAGAGCTTGGCGGAGGCCCTGCCCGCCCTCAGATCCTCGACGCTCGCGTCGGGAAGACTCTTCATGGCGAGAATGCGATTGGTCGAAGTCTCCAGCACGACCGCGGATGCGCCCTCGCATTCGAAATCACCGGACTCCATGAGCCGGTCCAACTCCTCTTGGACGATGCGCTGGATCTCGACGTCAAGGGTGAGGCCCACATCCAATCCGTCCCGACGCGGCCTCTCCCAGTGACCGTCCAGGTCCAACTCGACCCCACGGCCATCCTTCCTGCACCGCCAGATCCCGGGCTCGCCGCGGAGTTCCGCGTCGAGCGCCATCTCGATCCCGGCGCGGCCCTGGAGGTCTCCGGTCCGCCCCTCGGCGCGCACAGACCCCAGGAAACCCACGACCTCCGCGGCCAGCCTCCCCTGCGGGTAGACCCGACGCGCCTCCGCCTCGAACGAGAAATTCTGGATGCGATGTCTGCGGAACACGTCGGTCAGATAGGCCTTTTCGTGGGCGAGAAGCCCCGTCACCAGCTTGCGTCGGCGAATCCGCACCCAGCGCTCGCCCCCTTCCGGCGTGACCGTGACTCGGAAACGTTCGAGTGCGTGGTCCACGAATTCTCGCGGATCGACCTGCACGCCCAGATCGCCGAGGGCGTCCAGCGTCAGGAGCGCCCGCTGTTCCAAGGAGAGAATGGGCTGCCTCGGCCGAGGACGGTGCTCGAGACTGGGGTCCACATAGAGGGTCCAGGTGTCGTAGCCCATCGCGAGCGGCGTACCGCCAGCGTCGAGGATGCGTCCCCTTCGACCTCGCTCGAATTCCGACCGACCGAGTTTGTGGAGCGACCGCTTGGCTCTCAGTTCGGCTTTGCCGTCGAGGTCCTTGGGCGGATTGACCTGGACGTGAACGAGACGGACCGCAACGAGCCCGTAGAACAGGAAGAGCAGTCCCGCGATCCGCAGTAGATTCTGGCGGGTATCCCCCATTCGTTCCTCGTCTCCTTTCCTCGTGTCAGTCCGTCTTTTCCGACCAGGTCGCTTCGGGAGGGAGCGCGATGACGGGGGGAGTCCTCTTCACGAGCTCCCCCTCCATGCCCAATCTCACGGCCGCCTCCCGCAGCGACCGCAGCGTGCGGCGCCGGGCAATCTCGGCGTCCAGAAACCTCACCTGATTCTCGAGAACCCCCTCACGCTCCCGAAGAGTTCTCGTCCGATAGGCACCTGCGAGAATCTGGCTTTGCAGAAGCAATCCATGTCCCATCGCAGCGAAGAGCACCAGGATACCCACAGAAAAAAGAAGCCCCCTCATGCCCGCGGCTCCTCGGTCGCCTGGGCCTCGAAGACGCGCAGTCGCGCGCTCCTCGCTCGCGGGTTCTCTCGGATCTCGTCTCGAGTCGGCGCCGCGGGCTTGGGCGTGAGCACACAGCCCTTGCCTTCCCTCGCCAAATCTCGAAACGTCGTCTTCACGATCCGATCCTCCAAGGAATGAAATGCGATCACGACCATCCGCCCCCCCGGCGCCAAACGATCGGCCAGAGCCGGGATGGCCCGTTTCAGGCTCTCCAGTTCGTCATTCACGGCGATCCGCAGGGCCTGAAACACCTTCGTGGCCGGGTGAATGCGTCCCCCTCCACGTGAAACCGTCTTCACCAACTCCGCCAGCTCGCGGGTTCGTCGGATGCGGGTCCGCTGCCGCACCTCCACGATCTTGCGAGCGATGGCGCGGGCACGAGGTTCCTCCCCGTACTCGCGAAAAATCCGCTCCAGCTCCGACTCGTCCAGTCGCTGCACGAGCTGGGCGGCCGTCACTCCCTTGCCCCGCGACATCCGCATGTCCAAGGGGCCATCGGCTTGAATCGAGAATCCTCGTTCGGCCTGGTCCAGTTGCATCGAACTCACGCCGAGATCCATCAACACTCCATCGAGGGCCGGCATTCCCAACTCCTCGATCCTCCAGGCCGCGTCTCGGAAGTCGCCCTTGAGGGGGATGAGGCGCTCGCCGAACCGTTCCAGACGCTGCTGCGCTCGGTCGAGAGCGTCCCGGTCCCGATCCATCCCGATGACTCTCCCGGTCGGAGACGACGCCTCGAGAAGCCCCTCCGCGTGTCCTCCAGCCCCCAAAGTGACGTCCGCGAAAACCGTGTCGGGAGCAGGTCGGAGCCACTCGATCACCGTCCGCAGCAGAACCGAACGGTGTCCCCATTCACTCATTTCCCTGGTCACTGCCCCGCGCACGCGGGCGGGCTCCGATCTCGGCAAAAACATCCTCCAGCGCGTCGTCGAAGGACTCGTCGTCCTCGGCGAGATCGACCGCCTTGTCCGCGGGCATGATCTCGATCCTCTCGTTCATGAAGAGGATGATGACGTCTCTCTCGATCCCGGCCGCCTCCTTCAAGTCCTTGGGCACGAGAATCCGACCGGCGGAGTCCAGACTGACGGGAACGAAGCGATAGAGAATCTTGCGCCGGGTCTCACGGGACTTCCGCGTGTTGTCCAACACCTCCGACAGGGCATCGACGAACTCCCGATGCTGCTTTTCGGTGTGGAGGTAGAGGTACCCTTTTTCCAGACATCCGAGGTGAAGATCTTGGCCACCACCCTCCTTCTCGATTTCTTTGCGCAGCAAGGCCGGAATGACGAGGCGTCCCTTGTCATCGATCGTCAGAACTTTGGGAAGTCGTCCCAGCAGCATGCGCGTCCTTTTCACGGTCAGGACCGTCCCGACCTCTCGTGCGCCCCCAAAACGGGGGCGATCCGTGGTGAACGCCGGCGCATCGCGCCTTCAACTCGACCGGGCGGAAAGCCCGCTCCCCCGGATCTGACCAGCACTCAGCATCCGGGGGAGTCGCCGACGTTCCGGCGGGCCTCCCAACCCGCCCCAAGAATCGTCTCGGAGAAAAGGTGGTCAACATCGCGCCACCTTTCGCTCCCCAACCACCCATTACGCTACACCAGCTCCCACGGCCCTGTCCAGCCTCCACATCGATTTTTTTTGGAAGTTTCGTCGCATCAACGACATAGATGGGTCGTCGAGTTCCCATCCCCCAAATGTTGGGGTTGCTCCCCCCCAAAATTGTCCGAGAATCCATGGATTCCCTGATCAAAGGAGCCCGACCATGGCCGAGATTCTGGACCGAAGGGGTAATCCGGCTTTGGGCCGATGGCTTCGCAGGGTGAGATCCGTGGAGCTTCAGAAAGATCGGGAGTCCTTTCGGCGAGCTCTCATCCGGCTGGGCTCCTTTCTCGCCTATGAGATCGCGGCGGGTCTGGAAAGCCGTGCGGCCACCGTCACGACGCCACTCGGCCAGGCCGGTGTGGTGGAACTGGCTCAGCCCCCCGTCCTCGCCACGGCGCTTCGGGCGGGGCTCCCGTTCCTGGATGGGATGCTCGACGTTTTTCCGGACGCCGACGTCATGTTCTTCGGAGCGGCTCGGGCGGAAGGAAACGGCCCCGCGGAGGATCTCTCCATGGACGTGAAGCTCGACTACGAAGCGCTCGTGCCCTGTCACGGTCGCGATGTGATCTTCGCCGACCCCATGGTCGCCACGGGTTCGACGGTGGTGGACATCCACAACGTGATGACGGCGCGCCACCTTACGCCCCGACGGTTCATCGTCGCCGGCCTCGTGGGGTTTTCCGGAGCTGTCGAGCGCATTGAAGCCGCCGTCCCGTCCGCCGAGATCTGGTTTGTGACCTGCGACGAAGAGCTGAACGAACGGGGCTACATCGTACCCGGTCTCGGCGACGCGGGTGACCTGTGCTACGGCGAGAAACTCGAAGGGGACGCCTGACGCGCCCGCCATCGGCCTTGGTCAGGATTGTAGGTTGAAGATGCGTCCCAGATCGTCGCGGATGACGTCCATCCGTTCCGCGGTGATGAGAGGAACCGGCGTCCGATAGATCGGCCCCTCCTTCTCCTTCGCGAACCGGGTCAGCATGATCTCGCACTTCGCATCGCCCTCGCCCTCTTCGTCGTTGCCCTCCTGCACGAGAACCTTCTTGCGAATGAGGAGAAGAGTGACGATGTATCGGACCTCGTCGTGGGACGGATCCACTTGGTCGCCGTGAAGTCGGCGAAACAGTTCAGCCAGGAATTCGAGATCGAGTGGGCGAGGTTTTCCAGCCTCGGGCATGGGAACCTTGGAGCGCCAAAACGCAAACGGCTCCTCGGTCACCTGCTCGTGGCATGCGAGGCAATAGACCCGCCGTTCCGGTCGGCCCTCGACGATGAACATCTGATTGATGAACTCGCTGCCGGGTTCGAATGCAGCGCCGCAAGCCGTGCATACGGGCTCGGGGCGCCCGAGGCTTGACTCCCAATCCGAGGACTTGGCTACCTTCTTTTCCACCATCGCCTCCATTCCGATGCCGTTTTGAAACTGCGCCCTGTACTCGCCTTCAAGGCCCGCCGGCAGTTCAGAGCCACCTCAGCCTCACGGTCGCTGAGGCCCGCCCTCTTCTCGGACCGTTCCAGCGCGTTGATGAGGCCTTCGATCACGCGGCGCCCCTTGAAGCCACCGAGGCTGGCCGCGGCGAATTTCCGAAAAGAGATGTCATCGTCCTCGAGGTAGTCGAGGAGGGGTTCCACGGCCCTTGGGTCTCGGGATCGTCCGAGCCCTTCAATGGCGCGCAGCTTGATGCGGATGTCGTCGCTGTCCTCGACGGCGTCGACGAGGAACGGAACCGACTCCGGCGCACCGCGGCTTCCCATTCCCTGGACGGCAGCCAACAGATCCTCCCGGGCGCCTCTGTCATCGGTCCGCTCCCATGCTTTCATGATCGGTCGCAAGGCCGGCTTCCCGATGAACGCCAGAAGTTCGACGCAATGCTTGCGAAGCACGGAGTCTCCCGCCTGCACCTCGAGTGCGCCGACGAGATAAGGGATCGACGTCTCCGAGAGTTCGAACAGTTCGGAGCGGGCGCGCTCGTAGAATGCACCGTTATTCTGCTCGTAGGCGCGCACGAGGACCATGAGAAGGTTTTCAACGAGAACTTCGCGAGCGTCGTGGCCAAGTGCCCGCCATTGGAACCGATCCACGAGCCACTTGGGGTCGTTGCGAAGGAACTCCTTCCACCAGGTCTCCATCTTGCGCTGAGCATCCGGAGAAAAGGCTTCCCGGCCGCGCGCCGATTCCGCGGCCAGGTTCTTCCGGCGGCGGCCCTCTCGGGCACGGCGCTCGGCGGTCCGTCGTCGTTCCTCCTCCAACATGTTCCAAAGCCCTCCCCCGCTCTCCCGGGTCGCCCGGGACGTGGTTGGAGACTCGCTGTCGGACGGTGCGGTCGAGGAGGTGGTTTCACAGGCCGCCAGCAGGGCGACCGCGAGGGTCAGCAGGAAAGTTTTCATGATTGACTGGACTTTCTCCAAGGGCGTGTAGCCTACCAAAGCCCCCGCTGGCCCCACAGATGCGAGGACGTCCCGGGAAGGCTGTAGTATGATTCCGCGCCGCAACGGTGAGGTCCGAGATCGCGCCTCCCCATTCCGGTCGCCACGGGGTCGAATGATGACCCTCTCCCAGACGCCAAGGAACACCATGCGGCCCAACGATTTCGTTCACCTGCACGTCCACAGCGATTTTTCTCTCCTCGACGGCAACTGCCAGATCTCGCGGCTGGTCGACCGCTGCGGGGAGCTGGGAATGGACGCCATGGCCCTCACGGACCATGGCAACCTCTTCGGTTCGATCAACTTCTACAAGGCCGCGAGGAAAGCCGGCATCAAACCGATCCTCGGCATGGAGGGCTACCTCGCGAACGGAAGCCGGTTTGACCGCAAGCGGGTGGCCAAGGGCAAGAACACCTACCACATCACTTTATTGGTGAAGAACCAGATCGGTTTCAGAAACCTCATCAAGCTCTCCTCCGCCGCCTACCTGGAAGGCTTCTACTACCGCCCCCGCATGGACAAGGAGCTGCTGCGCCAATGGAGTGAGGGTCTGATCTGTCTGTCCGGCTGCCTTTCCGGCGAACTCATCCAGACCATCCGTCGTGAGGGGATGGAGGCGGGCAAGCGAGTGATCGCGGAGTACAAGGAGATCTTCGGGCCCGAGAACTACTACATCGAGCTCATGCACAACGGCCTCGAGATCCAGTTCGAAGCCAACCGCGCCCTCATTGAACTCTCCCAGTCGACCAACACTCCCATCGCGGCCACCAACGACGTCCACTACATCAAACCGGAGGACCATGAGGCGCAGGACGTCTTGCTCTGCATCGGCACGGGAAAGCTCAAGTCCGAGGAGAAGCGATTCAAGATGGACTCGCGGTCTCTCTACTTGAGGGATGCCGCCGAAATGGGAGAGCTCTTCAAGGCGACACCCGCAGCGCTCGCGAACACCCGCGAGATCGCGGATCGTTGCGAGTTGGAGGTGCCGTTCAACCAGCGGTTCCTGCCCCGGTTCGAAACACCGGGGGGCGAGGACAGTCAGGTCTACTTCGAACGCTTGTGCCGCGAAGGAATCGCGCGCCTCTATCCGGAACCGACCGAAGAGGTCTGGAAGCGCCTCGCCTACGAGACGGACACCATCGTGTCGATGGGATTCGTGGACTACTTTCTCATCGTCGCCGACTTCATTCGCTACGCGGAGGAAAACGGCGTGCCCGTGGGACCTGGCCGCGGTTCGGCGGCGGGCTCGATCGTGGCGTACGCCCTCGGCATCACGAAACTTGATCCCCTCAAGTACGATCTCCTGTTCGAACGGTTCCTGAACGCCGAGCGCATCTCGATGCCGGATATCGACATCGACTTCTGCAAGGACGGACGGCAGAAGGTCATCGAATACGTGGAGGAAAAGTACGGTCACGACAACGTGGCGCAGATCATCACGTTCGGCACGATGGCCGCGAAGGGAGTTCTCCGAGACGTGGGGCGTGTCCTCGACATCCCGCTGTCGGAGATCGACGCGATCGCGAAGAAGATTCCCGCCGGCCCCGGCGTCACGCTGAACAAGAGCCTCGCCCAGGACGTGGAACTCCGGGAACTCAGCCAGGCCACGCCGGAGCGCAAGGAGCTCTTCGAAACAGCGCTCAAGATCGAAGGCTGCGCGCGTCATGCATCCGTGCATGCCGCGGGCGTCGTCATCACGGACGCCCCGCTCACCGAGCGCGTCCCGCTCTACAAGAACGGCGACACCATCACGACCCAGTGGACAATGGACATCATCGAGGAAGTGGGCCTCCTCAAGATGGACTTCCTGGGGCTCCGCACCCTCACAATCATCGACAAGGCGAGAAGAAACGTTCTGCGGACGAAGGGGCTGGACATAGACCCCAACGCTCTGCCCCTCGACGACCCCGCCACCTTTAAGCTCTTCCAGGCCGCCGACACCATCGGTGTCTTCCAGTTGGAATCCGGAGGCATGCGGGAGCTTTTGAAAAAGCTCCGCCCCGACTCCTTCGAGGACATCATCGCGGTGCTGGCACTCTACCGCCCCGGGCCGCTGGGCTCCGGCATGCACGAGATGTACTGCAAGCGGAAGCACGGCGAGGAAAAGGTGGTCTATCCCCACCCCATCCTCGAGCCGATTCTCGAGGAGTCCTACGGCGTCATCCTCTACCAGGAACAGGTCATGAGGATCGCCGCTGCCCTCGCGGGGTTCAGCCTCAACGAGGCGGACTCCCTCCGCAAGGCCATGGGCAAGAAGAAGCCCGAGATCCTCGCCAAGTTCAAGAAGAAGTTCGTGGACGGCGCAGCCGAGAAGGACGTCGACAACGCGGTGGCCACCGAGGTGTGGGAACAAATCGAGTATTTCGCCGGCTACGGCTTCAACAAGAGCCACTCGGCGGCCTACGCACTCGTCACCTACCAGACGGCCTGGTTCAAGGCGAACCACCCCATCGAGTACATGGCGGCGCTGCTGTCCTGCGAGATGATTTCCATCGACAAGACGGTGGAGTACATCGAGACCTGCCGAGAGATGGGCATCGAGATCCTCCCACCCGACGTCAACCACAGCTACTTCGAATTCGCCGTGGAGGGTAGCGCCATTCGCTACGCCCTGGGCGCCATCCGCGGGGCGGGTCAGTCCGTGATCGAGCTCCTCACCCAGGAGCGGGACGAGGAGGGCAAACCCTTCACGAGCCTCTTCGACCTGACGGAGCGCATCGACACGCGCATGCTGAACAAGGGGGTCTTGGAATCCCTCATCCACGCAGGCGCCCTTGATTCCCTCCCTGGCAATCGCGCTCAGAAACTGGCCGCGCTCGAGGACGCTCTCCGTCAGGGACACGACGCCCAGGAAGACAAGCGCTCCGGGCAGATGAGCTTGTTCGGCGAAGACGATCTGGAGGACACATCGAGTGGCTCGGAAGTCTCCGAGCTCCCAGACAAGCCGGAACTCCCAGAGGCGGAACGATTGCAGTTGGAGAAGGCCGCCCTCGGCTTTTACATCTCGGGACACCCCCTCAACGAGTTCAGACAAGAGATCACCCGTTTCGCCACCCACGAGACCGCCGCCCTCGAGCACTGCGTCGACAACAGCGAGGTGATCGTAGGGGGAATCATTCGCTCTGTCCGCCTCATGCTCACCCGGCGCGGCAAGTTCCAGGGCAAGCGCATGGCTTTCGTGAAGCTGGAGGACTTCTCGGGCACGGTGGACTGCGTCATCTTCGCCAGCGTCTACGCCGACGTTGCCGATCAGATCAAAGCGGATCGCATCCTCTTCTTCCGAGGCGAGGTGGATAAAGGACGCTCCTCGCCATCGGTGAAGGTCAACGAGGTGATCCCTCTCGGGGACGCCCGAAGAACCCTCACTCGGCGCCTCACGATCAAAGTTCCCTGCACGGACGAGGACACCGAGCACCTGGACCTCACCCTTGCGTCTCTCAAACGCATGCTCAAGGAAAACCCGGGCCGCGTCCCCGTAGCCTTCGAACTGGACCGTCCCCGCTTCGGCCGTATCATCCTCCGCGCCGGCAACGAGTTCGCCGTCGACCCCAACGAACGCTTCTTCGGCCAGCTCGAATCCCTGCTGGGCCCCCAGTCCGTCGCCTGCAACTGAGTCGTCCCGACTCCAAGGGGACGCTCACGAAGATGCAGAGCCACTGAGGGACATGGGCCGTGAATCCCCGAGGGCTTGCGGTGCTCGGAACTTCGGTCGCCGTGCCGCACGGGAGAGGGTATGATCGGCGCGGTCGATGAGGAGACTCCCACGATGCGACGACGGGTGTTGGGAATGATTCTTGCCGGAGGCAAGGGGACGCGGCTGTATCCGCTCACGCGGGACAGGGCCAAGCCGAGCGTCCCTTTTGGTGGGCGCTACCGCATCATCGATTTCGTCCTGTCGAATTTCATGAACTCCGGCATCTATTCGATCTACGTGCTCACCCAGTTCAAGTCGCAAAGCCTCATGGAGCACCTTCAGCGCGGCTGGGGTTCCATCTCCATGATGCGAGACCAATACGTCATCCCCGTGCCCGCACAGATGCGTACGGGCGACTATTGGTATCGGGGCACCGCGGACGCGATCTACCAAAACCTCAACCTGCTGCGCGAGAGTCACCCCGACTTGGTGGCCGTCTTCGGTGGCGACCACATCTACCGAATGGACATCAGTCAGATGGTCGCCTTCCACGACAACCGCGAGGCCGACGTGACCATCGCGGGGATCTCCGTCCCCCTCGAGGAGGCGTCCGCGTTCGGCGTCATGAAGGTGGACGAGCACGGTCGGATTCTCGATTTCGAGGAGAAACCCGAGAATCCAAGTCCCATGCCCGACGACCCCCACCGCGCCCTGGTGTCGATGGGGAACTACGTCTTCTCCAACCTTGTGCTGGCCGATGCCTGCGAAGAGGACGCCAAGAAAGAGGATTCCAGCCATGACTTCGGCAAGGACATCCTGCCGAGACTCCTGAAGGACGGGATGCGTCTGTTCTGCTACCCCTTCGAAAGCAACGTCGTTCCCGGAGAGGGTGGAGGCTCCAACACGTACTGGCGCGACGTCGGGACCCTCGAGGCGTACTACGAGGCCAACATGGACCTTCGAGATCTGGTGCCCCAATTCAATCTCTACAACGATCTTTGGCCCATCGGCACCCACGCCAAGAACCTGCCCCCAACGAAATTCGTGCACGACGAGGATGGACGCAGAGGGCTGGCGGTCCAATCCCTGGTGGGAGACGGAACGATTATCTCCGGCGCCTCGGTGAGGGGATCGATCATCGGAAGGAACGTGCGAATCAATTCGTATTCCGAGATCGAAGACTGCATCCTCTTCGACAACACGGTCATCGGACGCAACGTGCGATTGAAAGGGGTCATCATCGACAAGAACGTCCACGTTCCCGACGACGAGGAAATCGGATTCGATCGAGAGATCGACGAGAAGCGGTTCTTCGTTTCTCCGTCCGGACTGGTCGTCATTCCGAAACAGCCCCACTTCGAAGGCCGCGTCGGCTTCCTGGACGTCTGAAGGGCTCTCAGTCCGGGACGACGAAAAGGGGCACCTGCCCGCCGCCTGACGTCACATTGCAAAGCGAGCCCGCTCCGAGTCGAGCCAGGGCGCCGTGCATCCGGCCGAGATAGAGGTAGGGGTCCAGGTCGACGAAGAGGCTGTCCTGTTCGAGGTTTCGTTCCATCGAAGGGAAACCCTCGGCCAGGATCTCGAGCCGCCGTTGAACAACGTAGTCGTTCTCCAAAGCCCCCTCGAGACGTTCGCGCCAAGTGATGGCATCGCACTCCCAACCCATGAAGATTCCCTTGCCGCCGTACTCGTCGTTGGGCTTGAGGACGAAGTGCTCCTGCTCCTCCACAACGAACTCCAGGAGATCCACCTCGCGGCCCTCGAAGGTCGTCTTCCCCTCGCGAAGCCGACGCGTCCAGGGGATGGCCTCATCCACCAAACGCTGCGTCTGCGGCTGCATCCATTCCTCCCGCCGATCGTCCGTGAGGACGTGGAAAATCGACTTCTTGTGGACGATCTTCGAGCGAAAGGGATTGACGACGCACACTTTTCGCGCCGCGTAAGCCTCGAAGAGCGGCTTCACCTCGTCGTACCGTTCGATGAATTCGTTCACGAGGACGCGCTTGTAGACGAGGTCGATTCGCTTCCCTTCCCCCACCAGGGATTCTCCGTCGAAGGTCAGCGCTCGCGGATCCACAACGAGAGCCTCGTAGCCCTGGGAGGCGAAGAAATCGCGGCACAGGTGAAATTCCGGAACGGTCGGCAGATCTAGGTAGTCCACGATGGCAATGACCGGAGAACGGGTTCCTCCCCATTCGCGATAGCAGGCCAGCAACGTGTCCAGAAGCGGGGTCAACGTGTCGATGGGGCGGGCCGGCATCTTTGCCGTGAATCGCTGCATCAGGGGATGTTCCTCGAAGGCCTTGGCCAACTCCCAACCATAGGCACAGCCCGCCGGGCACTCCCCGTTCAGTTCCACGTAGCGCGGGCCCGTCGGCGTCAGGAAGGAGTCGAGTCTGACGCAGGGGGCTATGTGCTCGTAGCCCGGGTCCACATCCACGAATCGCAACTCGTCGGCCCGAAGACCGATGATCTCCATGAGTCGCTCATCCTGCAGGAGGCGGTCCTTCGCCTCCATGATCCCGGACATCACAGCCTCCGAGGTCTTTTCGAGACGTCGATAGAGGGATTCAGTGAGAAACTTCGGCCGAAGGTGATTACACAGACCGCGTTCTCCGAAACGAACGCCTCTCGCCGCGAGCTCTCGTCGAAAGGCGTCGATCCCTTTCAGCCATGTCCCCCTGTCGGCATCGAGCAAGGAGTTCCAGAGTTCTTCGGCTTGCACTGCTACCTCCTCCTGAGGGTCGCACGAGTCTACTCAAACACCCACCGGCATGTCATCCACCCCAATCTCCCGACGCCTCTCTCCTGGCGAAACCCGGGGCACCGGGGCATAATCGGCCCCATGACTGTCAGCATCACATTCCTGGGGGCCGCCGAGGGCGTGACCGGCTCCCGCCACCTGCTCGAGGTGAACGGAACACGCATTCTTGTGGACTGTGGGCTTTTCCAAGGGCGAAGGGACGAATCGCGCGAGCGCAACGCGCACTTTCCCATCGACCCGGCCAGCATCCATAACATCATCCTCACGCACGGTCACATCGACCACAGCGGGGCTCTTCCCGTCGTGTGCCGGGATGGGTTCAAAGGGCACATCTACTGCACGACGGCCACCGCGGACCTGAGCCAGATACTTCTCCGTGATTCCGGCCATATCCAGGAAATGGATGCCAAGTACTTACGACACCGGCAGGAAAAGGATGCCCGCAAAAAGGGCCTTCCCATCCCGGACCAGTCGTTCACTCCACTGTACACGGTGGAAGACGCCGAGCACTGCGATGGATTCTTCCAGGGAATCTCTTACCACGAGACGGCGGAGGTCGCCCCTGGAGTCACGGTCTACTTCACGGACCAGGGGCATATTCTGGGCTCGGCCGCGGCCCACGTCCAAGTGAAACGATCGGACGGCTCGACTCTGCGCATCGAGTTCAGCGGCGACAGGGGACGAGCTCATATGCCGATCCTCAGGGACCCGGAAGACTACCCAGAGAGTGACATCGTCCTCACGGAAAGCACGTACGGCAATCGTGTCCACGAACCCATCGGAGAGATGGAGAACACCCTTGCTGAGATCGTCCACGACATGTTGCGCAAGGGTGGTCGCTTGGTCATCCCCGCATTCTCCGTGGGACGCACGCAGAACATCCTCTACCACCTTCATCGACTGCGGATGGCCAAGAAGATCCCGCACGTCGAGATCTACGTGGACAGCCCCCTTTCCATGAAAGCGACCCAGGTGTACGCGGAGCATCCAGAGTGTTTTGATGACGACACCTTGGCGCTTCTCACGGCCAAGGAGAGTCCCTTTTCGTTTCCGGGGCTCCGATACGTTCAATCGGTTGAGGAATCGATGACGCTCAACGACCACCCGGGACCGTGCATCATCCTTTCGGCCTCGGGCATGTGCGAATCTGGTCGGATTCTCCACCACCTCAAGCACAGCGTCACCTCACCTCGTAATACGGTCCTCATTGTCGGCTACATGGCCGAGCACACGTTGGGACGACGCATCTTCGAACGCAGAGAAAAAGTGAAGATCTATGGCCGGACGTATCCGCTGAGATGCGACGTGAAGACGTTGAATGGGCTGTCCGCGCACGGAGACCGCAACGACATCATCGCTTCCGTCGAGCCGCTGAAGGACGTGGCAAGGCGCATCGTACTGGTCCATGGGGAACGCACTCAAAGCGAACCCCTTCAGGCCAGCCTGAAGGAGCGCGGCCACAAAGACGTCGTCATCGCGAAACTGGGCTCCACGATGGAACTTTGAGCGTCGGACGACTCAGGCCACGAAGAATCCCTGAGACACCAGGATGGACTTGATGCCGGCAGGTTCAGTGGCGTTCAATGACACGGCGAGGGCTTGGTTGGCCGCCACCCCACTCTGGTAGGTGAAAAGACAGGGAAGATAGAACCCCCGTACAGCACAAACACCTGGATTTCAGCATCGATGGACGCGTCCCGATCGTCAGGCAGGGGCAACGGATGGGCAGCATCGGCTGCCGAACGCGCCGAATCAATCCTCTGACTATTCCGCGGCTTTGCGCGTCTTTCCGGACGTTTTCTTCTTGGCGGCCTTCTTCGAAGTCTTCTTCTTGGCGGCGCCCGCAGCCTTCGAGGATGCCTTGGTCTTCGCGGACGCCTTGGACGCCGACCGCTTCTTCGAAGTCTTCTTGGAGCGCCTCTTGGAGGCCCCGGGACCGGCCAGAAGGTCTTCCCATCGGGGGTGGGGCACCTCGCCCGACTGGTCGGCCAGGCGCACGACCAAGCTGACCATGCCATCCACGACGCGATCGAAATACTCGGGCGTGATCGACCAGATTTCCATGTCCGGAGCGATGTTCGTGAAATCGATGGCCCACGGGATTCCGTCGGCAATGGCGAATTCCACCGTGTTGCAGTCGTAGCCCAAGGCCTCGCAGATGGTCACGCTGTCCCGCTCAATGCGACGGAGAAGCTTCTTGTCCAGCCATCCGTCATCGAGCGGCAGGTAGGCTCTCGCCTCGGGGTCGTACCGACATACGACCACGTCCTTCCGACCGAAGCAGAAACAGCGCACGTACCTGTCGAAGTCCACCGCCTGCTGCAACACCATCGTGTCCCTGCCGGATCGGTCATAGTGATGGAGCAACTCTTCGATGCTGTCGACGCGGTTGACACCTCGCCAGCCGCCGCCGATCGCGGGCTTGAGAAAAGCCGGAAGCCCCACCCACTCAACGTGCCCTTCCCAATCGATCGGATACTCGAGATTCGCCAGCGACTCTTCCGAGACCTCTTCGCCGTACTCCTTGTTCGGGAGGAGTACAGTCCTCGGGACCGCCAGCCCCAGTCGATGGGCGAGGGAGTACCCGAGAAACTTGTCGTCGGCGGAACACCAATAGGGGTTGTTGACGATACGCGTTCCGGAGAGGGCAGCCTGCTTGAGCGCCAGGCGGTAGTAGGGGACGTCGTGGGAGATGCGGTCGACGATGACGTCGTACTCGCAAAGCTCGTCCATTCGAGTCCCGCCGAGTTTCAGCATTTCGGCCTCGAGATCGTCTCGACCCAGGCCGTTCAATGCGTCCAGGAAGGCCCGCGGGAAGCTTTCCTCCCGGCCGACGAGAAGTCCGATTTTCGGCATGATGCGCTCCGTTCTTCAGGGGATGTCTCGTTCTACGACGTATTCGGAAGGAAAAAAGGGCTAGGGCGGTATGTTCTTGGTGAGCTCCCTCGAGGAGACGACCCGGAACTGCAAGGAGGCGGTAGGGCTCGCCGCCCGGGCCGGGTAGGATGCGACCGAGCGTTCGGGGCCTCCGGACGCGCCGGTCCTCGAGGGAGATCCATGCGCCGACGACCGCGAGTGTTGTTTGCATCGGCAGAACTCACGCCTTTTTCGAAGCGTGGAGGACTGGGCGACGTGGCACGCGAGCTCCCGCGGGCGCTTGCCAAGGAAGGTGTGACCATCGACGTCATCACGCCGCTGCATCGGGTCGTACGCCCCCTTCTCCCCCCCATCGACCGAGAGATCTCCTTCTCCTATCACTTTGGCGATCGACGCAGGGAGGCGCGGCTGCTCCGCGGGAAGGGTTCCGCGAAGGAGCCCTCCCTCTATTTCCTCGAAGCCCCCGAACTCTTCGAAACCGAGGACGACATCTACGGGACCGAGGCCGGTCCGGAGGGGCTGGGCGATCTTCGGTACGTCGGATTCTCGGCGGCCCTCCGGCCGGCCGCGCGGGCCCTGGGCGGAGGCTTCGACGTTTTGCATCTGAACGACTGGCACACGGCGTTGGCGGCGCCTCTTTTCCTCACGGACGGCTCCGCCGATCCGTCCGTCAAGGATACGGCTGTCGTCCTGACCGTCCACAACGCGGCGTTTCGCGGGCTCATGGATCCTCACGCGTGGCCCCGCACGGGGCTGAGGGACGACATTCTGAACGGTTGGCATCTGCTGCAGGACGACCAGGTCGACCTTCTCAAAGGAGGCGTGGTCTTCGCCGACATGGTGTCGACGGTCTCCCCGACCTACGCCCGCGAAGTGAAATCCGCCGGCGGCGGAGCTCTTTCACCCATTTTCGAGGCGCGACGGGACGAGTTTTTGGGAATCGTCAACGGGATCGACGAGGAGGACTGGAACCCGGCGACGGACCGCGCCCTCCCCCATGCCTTCGACACGCAAGACCCCACTCCCAGACGTCTGAATCGCCCCGCGTTGCTTGAAGAACTCGGGCTGTCGCACGCCATCCGTCCCCTTCTCGGGTTCGTAGGTCGTCTGACGGAGCAAAAGGGCGTGGACGTCCTCGCCGCATCGCTTCCTCGACTCCTCAGGAGAAAAAACGTGGGCGTCGTCGTCCTCGGGCACGGCGGTGGCGCGGGGGCCGAGGCGCTGCGTGAAGCGGCGGGGACCCCCCCCGATCGGGTGGCATTCCGGGAGGAGTTCAATCCCCCCCTGGCCCGCCGCATCTTCGGGAGCGTCGACTTCCTCCTCGTTCCCTCCCGTTTCGAACCCTGCGGTCTGGTCCAGATGATCGCCCATCGGTATGGGGCTGTGCCCATCGCCCACGCCGTTGGCGGCCTGGTCGACACGATCCTCCCCCACGGACGCAGGAACGCAACACGGGCGGACGGATTTCTCTTCGAGCCCTGCACCGCGGACGCCCTCGTTTCCGCCACGGATCGCGCGCTGAAGGTGTTCCGGCAGGAGCGTCGCATGAATCGCCTCCGCCAAGCCGCCATGACGCGGGATCACTCCTGGAAGAAACCATCGTGGCTCTACCTCGATCTCTACGCCCGAGCCATGGCGGCGGCCAAGCGGGGAGAACACCGACGTTCCGTGCGGGAGCATCTCCATGCCTCGGGGGGTGCCGGACCTCTCCCGGAACAAAAGGCCCTTCCGGGGCACTTCGACCGGGACATTCTCTTCCTCGGGCTTCAGACCCCGCGGAGGCTCTGGGCCCACTGGGAGGTCCAGGGGCCGGCGGGGAAAGCACTGTTGGACGCGCTGACTGGCGATCAGAAATGGTCGGCTCGCTGGGAGCTCAGGGTCGAGCATGTGGAGACGGGTCACCGGTGGAGCGTCTCCGTCGATGGCCTGGCCAAGAACTGGTTTTTCGACGTCGAGCCCCACCGAACGTACAGGGCCGAACTCTGGATGATGACGGATGGCCGACCCGCCGAATGCGTCCTCACGTCGAACGCCGTGGAGGTTCCCCCGGAGATTCACGGCGCATGAACGCAATGGAACCAGGTCAGGTCATGTTGGTGCTCCACTCCCATCTCCCCTTCGTGCACCACCCGGATTTTCGAGATTTTCTCGAGGAGGACTGGCTTTTCGAGGCCATCATGGAGACCTATCTCCCCCTTTTGTTCGTCCTTCGCGACCTGGAACGCGACGGCATCCCCTGTCGCCTGGGGGTGGGTCTCACCCCTCCTCTCATGAGCATGTTGCGGCTGAAGGATCTACAAGAGAAGGCTCGCCGCTACTTGGAGAAACGCCGTCAACTCGCCGAGGAGGAGGTGCGGAGACGAGAGAAGTCGGATGACGGACTCGAAGCTGCGCAGCACTACGAGAAGCGGCTCAACCAGATGCTCGATCTCTGGGATGGGCTGGACGGCGACATCCTCCGCGAGTTCCGGCGCCACCGCGACGAGGGACGCATCGAGACCCTCGCTTCGGCGGCGACCCACGGTTTTCTCCCCCTTTTCCTCAAACCCAGCTCCGTGAGGGCCCAGATCACGCTTGGCATGGACCTCCATGAGGAAGTCTTTGGCGAGCAGGCCAAGGGTTTCTGGCTTCCGGAATGCGCTTACCGACCCGGGCTGGACGCCCTCCTCGTCGAGGCGGGCGTGGAGTGGGTCGTTCTCGACGGCCACGGGGTCACGCAGGCCAAGCCGCCTCCGCCCTGTGGAACGGCCCGGCCCATCCGCACCCCCGCGGGCCTCGTCGCATTCGGCAGGGACCGGTCCTGCTCCGAAGAGGTTTGGTCCAACCAGGTGGGCTACCCCGGGGACCCCCAGTATCGCGAGCTGTATCGCGACCTGGGATTCGACGGGGACTACACCCATATCCGCCCCTACCTGAAGTCGGACGGGGTGCGAAGAAACCTGGGCCTCAAGTTCCATCGCATCACGGGGCCTGACGTGCCGCTGGACGAAAAAGCTCCCTGGAGCCCGGCTGCGGCCCGTGCACGAACCCGCATCCACGCCCGAGACTTCCTCGAGAAACGGAAGACTCAGATTCGCGACCTGAAAGAAGGAATCGGCGAGGTCCCCGCCATCTTGGCGCCCTTCGACACGGAGCTCTTTGGCCACTGGTGGTACGAGGGCCCCTGGTTCATCGAGGAGCTCTTTCGACAAGCCTGTGACTTTTCGTCGGACCTACGGCTTGTGAGCCCCGGGGACGTCCTTCGGGCCCCTGGAAGTCGACCGGAAGCTCGCCCCCATGCGTCGAGCTGGGGCCGGGGCGGTTTCTACGAGGTCTGGTTGAACGACCGAAATCAGTGGTTCTGGCCCTACCTCCACGAGATGGAGGAGCGCATGGAGTCCCATGCCTCGAGCGTGGAAGATCCGGACACCCGCACGCGAGCGATCCTCGATCAGATGGCCCGGGAACTCCTCCTGGCCCAGTCCTCGGACTGGCTGTTCATCGTGACCATGGAGACATCCACCTGGTATGCGGAAAAACGCTTCCGGGACCACGTCCACCGGTTTTTCGCCCTGGAAGACGGACTTCGCGGTTCACCCCCGGACGCGGAGGAAGAGGCCCGTTGGCGGCATCAAGACGTTCTCTTCCCTTCCGTGGACTTCCGACTCTGGAGCCCTTGAAGAGGGCCGCTCGGTCCTCTATCATCCGCCCACTCTCTTGGGGGATTAGCTCAGCTGGGAGAGCGCGACAATGGCATTGTCGAGGTCACCGGTTCGAGCCCGGTATCCTCCACTCAAAGCCCCGCGGCATCGCCGCGGGGCTTTTTTTTCGCGGGTCTCCCGAGTTCCGGGCATGCGGCCTGCCCGTCACGCCTCAGAGGTAGGTGTAGGTGGTGGTGGCCGTGCAACCCGCGGGCGTGGTCACGATCACGTTGGCCGGTCCCACGGTCCCCGGAGGCGTGGACACGAGGACCAGGCTCCCCGACAGTTGAGTCACGGTCGCCGCCGCTCCGCCGATGGTCACGGTGGTCCCCGGGACGAAGAATTGGCCGGTCATGATGAACGTCACGCCGCCCGCCGCCGGCCCGGACGAGAAGATCGTGTTCGTGATCAGCGGCGTGGGGGACCACGGCGTCGACGCGGACTGGCCGTCCGGGTTGGTCACCGTGAGGGTCTGGTCGCAGCCCGAAGTCGCCGGAGCGAGGAAGGTGATCTGCCCGCCCTGGACGGAGCTGACCGTCACCGGAACACCGTCGATGTCCACCTGAGCGCCCGGCTGAAAACCGGAGCCCGAAATCGTGACGACCACACCCGCGGCCGCCCCGACCGGAGACACGGAAGTGATCGTGGGCGGCGGCCCCTGGAAACCGCAGGCGACCAATTCGATCCCATTGGAGAAGGCGTACTGCTGGGGCAATGCGGGCTCGTAGACGATGGCCTGACTGACGGCACCCAAACCGATCACCACGGGCGCCGCGGGAATCGGAACCGGCACGCTGCCGCTGCCGTTGGCATCCAGCTGCAACGGGAACACAAAGGGGTTCGTGATGTCCACGAGAAGCGTCCCTCCCAAAGCCGGGAGGTTCGCTCGGGCCCCGGAGAACAGGAGAGCTCCCCCACCGAGAGCCGGACCGCCGGTCACATTAAACGTCATGGTGACGCCCACCACGGGCAAGGGCTGGGCCGTCAACTGGAGATGGTTCACCGCCGACGACGCCCCGTAGGTCTCGAGTCCGCAAAGACGGGCGGTGATGCTGGACGACTGAGACGTGTTGCCCTGGGGGTCGGTCGCCTCCACGAAATAGGTGATGTCCATGCCCACCTGACCCTCTGGAGGGCTCGGGATCGGCAGCATCGCGGCGTGCATCCCGCCGCCGACGAACGTCATGGGCAGGATGACCGATTGAGCGAAAGCCCCCTTCGTATAGGTCACGTGGAGAGATGCCGTCGCGAATCCGCGCCCGTTGTCGGAGGTGGCGTCGTGAAGACGGACGCGCACCTGCAGGCCCGCCAAAGCCGTGGAGAGGGGCACCGTCGCCCCCAAGTCTTGGACGCCGCCGATGAAAGGCGCGTGGGTGTCGATGGGACCGGTGTTCAGGTAGAGCTTGTTCGTGAAGTTGCCCGACTCACCCTGGGCCGTGAAGACGTCATAGGCACCGTTCTGATCGAAGTCGGCCAGGCACAGATCCAAGGTGGAATCGCTGCCCGCGGGAAAGGCGCTCGCCTGATAGACGAACGAGTTCGCCTGGAATGTGCCCATGTTGAGATAGAGCTTCTCACGAGGACCGCTGAGGGACGCGACGAGGGGGTCCAAGAGTCCATCGTCGTTCGCGTCGATGAAGGCGACCTCGTTGTCGTCATGACCGTTGATCCCGGAGAGGGTCGACGTGGTGGACGTGAAGCCCAGGCTCCCCGTCTCGAGGGTGTTCTCCCCCGTCCCTTCGTCGAATCCGGACAGCGAGATGTAGAACGTGTCTTCGTCGCCGTCGTCGTCCAGATCCACCCAATCCGTCTCGTAGGTGGCGCCGCTTCCCGCCGGGATGATTCCCGGCGTGTACGTGAAGTTGCCAGATCCGTCGTTGACATACAGTTGCTGGGGACTCGATCGCCCGTCCACGATGACGTCCAGATCGAAGTCGTTGTCGACGTCCACGAGATTCACTTGCTGCGCGCCCGCCTTGGGCACGGCGTTCATCTGTCCCGGTGCGTCCGCGAAGTGGCCGGTCCCATCGTTGATGAACAGACGAGCCAGGCCGCCGGGACCTCCCGGGAAGCTCGGCCCCGCGTCGCAAAAGATGACGTCGAGGTCACCGTCGCCGTCCACGTCCCCGGCACCGACGCCGAAGGAGTTGAGGTTCACCGTGGGAAGGCGCGTGGCCGTCTCGTCCGAGAAATGCCCGGCCCCGTCATTCACCAAGACCCGCGGCTGATTTCCGAAGGCCACCGCGAAGAGGAGATCGTCATCCCCATCGCCGTCGATGTCCGCCGCCGTGAGCCCCTTGCCCTGAATCTGGAATCCCGCCGGGATGCGGGTGGCGGTCTCGTCAGCGAAGACCGCCTGTCCCGGGACGGCCTGATTCATCAGCAGGGTGGGAGCCAGGGCACCCCCGCCTCCCGAGAATCCCACGCCGTTGGCCACGATCACGTCCGGCCAACCGTCCCCGTCGGCGTCGAAGGCGAGGGCGGCCTCGCTCCAGACCACGGGTCCGGGGACAGCGCCCGTTTGAAGTTGGAACTGCTGGCCGGCGAGAGCCTGGGAGAGCAGAAGAAGGCACGAGGTAGCGGCAGGAAGTGTCCATCGGGGCACGGGTGAGTCTCCGGGTTCGGGAGTAGGCTGGGTGGAGAAACTCTACCAGGAGGCCCCTCGCGTGGGAGACGGGATTCGATTTTGAGGGGACGATCGTCGTCCGATGGATCAGAACAGGGTCCAGTCCACCATCACCCACGCCGGCCCCACGACCTCGGGCCGAGGAGGAAGAGGGCGGCGGGTGGGGACCTTGGCCATGCGGACCTCGAGATCCCTGGTCAGCTCGAGGGACGTCCAACGGTCGTCCTGAAAGCGCCAGATCAACAGCCTGGCGTTCCAGTCGCGGCCATCGGAGTCGATGCCCTGAACCGCGATCCGTTCCAGCTCAGGTGGTCCCAACAGCTCGATCAACTCCGCCTCGGTCATCCAGGGCTTCAGACGAGCCAACCGATCCAGGGGCAGGGAGGGGTGATCCGACACGGGGAGCGCCCCCAAGGGCCTCTCGTCGATATCCTGGGGTTGCCGCCAGTCCGGGGGAGCGACCCGGCTCGACCCGGTGAGCACCATGCCGCCGGTCGAACTCCCGGTCTCCGCGCGGCCACCTACGTCTGGATCGACGACGCTCACGCAGCCCGTGCAGAAGACGAAGAGGAGGATGACGACCCACGTCGATGAGAGGTTCCGCATGGCGAAAGGGTAGCATGCCCCATCGCGGACCTCCACGGCATCCCATTCCCTCAGTCGAGAAGGAAGAACTCGAGGCCGTTGGAGCTCCCGAGGTCAGGTGCGAGGGCGAAGAACTGGCCGCGAATCGAGAGCCCGCCGAGACCGGGATGTCGTAGGGACGCGGGCCCCTGGAACTGTCCCGCGGCATCGAAGACAAAGGGCTGAAGTGTCGTGAGCTGCCCCGGGTCGATCACAACGGGCACCCCCATGACCGAAAGGTTGGAGGCCGCCAGACTGAGCGCGAAGAATCCCGCCCCTCCGGGGACGCCGCCGGAGCAAAGACTCGTGCCCAGGGCCGGGTCCCCCGTGGCCCCTGGCAACCATTCCTGATGCAGGAACTGGAGCCCCCCGAGTCCCCCGCCGTACCTTCTGAATCCTCCGAAGGAATAGATCTGCACCCGTTGCGCGGTGGAGCCCAGGCCCCAGCTGGCGCCAAAGCCCACCTCGGGAAACCCGTCGCCGTTGAGGTCCCCCAATCCCATGACATGGTCCCCGAGCCAGTCGTTGGCCGCACCCACGAAGGTATGGAGGAGATTGAGCCCAGCCCCCGAGTAGACATTCACCCGCCCCTGGGTATTGAAGAGATCATCCTGGACCGCAAAGTCCAACGCTCCGTCACCATTCACGTCACCAAGCCGTGTGACCCCATCGCCGAAGGAATGGGTCGCGGCGCCACCGCTGAGAACGCCCATCTGACTCCCGTCTATCCCCGAATAGACGAAGACGTTGCCGGCCGAGGTTCGCGGAGCCCCCACGATGAAGTCGTCGTGCCCGTCCCCGTTCAGGTCTCCCACGCCGTCCACGGAGAACCCGAAATAGCTGGGGATCGTCGGGCCACCGAAGGAAACTCCAAACGGTGGTGGTCCCAACAGGGTCATAATCTCGCTCCCGTCTGCCGAGGAAAGCACCTTGATGGCCCCCGTACTGCTGGGCGCCGGGGGATAGTAAAGGAGCGGAATCCCGGGGTAGGCATAGGCGCCGAGGATGAGATCGTCGACGCCATCTCCGTTCACATCGCCCGCGTTGCGAACGATGTTGGCCCCGAATCCGTTGACCCCAATCGTCCATAGGTCCACCTGATAGATCTGCAAATGATCGACGCCGGAGAAAAGCTGCAAGACGATCCCCAAAAGCCCCGTGGAGGTGGTTCCTTGATGAACCACGGCAACGTCGCGAATTCCATCACCATCGACATCCGCCACCGTGTCCAACACGTAGGGGGTGCCGACCGAATTCCCGCCGATGAAGGTCGTAAGGAGAACGCTGCCCGTGGCTCCGGAGAAGAGGAAGAGATTCTGGCCGCTGCCGACGAAACCCGAGTCGCAAACGAGGATGTCGTCGCACCCGTCTTGATCGACGTCTCCAGCCTGACAGGCCGAAGTCGCGAACAGCATATTCGCGGCCAAGTAGGCTCCGGGGGCTGTGAGGAGGTGCAGGTACGAACCGTCGAGACCGGATCGAACTTCGAGCATGCCGCCGCCGCTCACGAGGCTCGAATCCTCGGGCTTCGCTACGAGGTAGTCTCTGAACCCGTCACCGTTGAAGTCTCCGCCCCGCCGCAGATGCACCTCGGGAGAACCGACCCCATCGAGATTGACAAAGTGCTGATAGCGCAAGATCGCCTGGCCCGACGCCGTCGGGGCCACGCTCGTGACGGCAACAGACACAAACATCGCCACGACAAAAGCCCTCGACCGAAGCCGCCACACGTTTTCCCGAGAGTGAGCCGAAGGGTTCATCAAGCCACCTTTCTTCATGGCCATCCACTCCCCATGACGGCTCCGCTGAACAGTTAGAATACCAGAATCCTGGCGAATGCGGTGGTCGGAGACGCGCCACCGCTTCCCCCGTGTCGCGTGCGATCGGTCGCGGTCATGAGACCCCAGGGTCACGGCGTGGAGAATCTGAAGAAGAATGAGGGCTCTGCTCCGCCGCCGATGATCTTATTTCTTCGCAACATATGCATTGCCAGTCACTTACACCGCATCATCGTGGCGGCGGCCCCAAGAAACAGGAATGTGGAAAACCTGTGGGCAAAGGGGAATCCGCTGTGTGGAGAATCCAAACGGGGTCAAGGCCTCACCCATCCCCGCCCGATCCAGAGGATGGAGAGGCCAC
>DRQF01000114.1 GCA_011369445.1 Planctomycetota bacterium
CCCAAGGCTCGGGTCCCGGGCCCCCATGAGGAGGATAGCGTCCCCCTCCCGCGCCTCGTTCGCGATTCGATCCCCAAGTTCGGCACGGTCGGGCGCCCTGAAGGCGTTCACCCCTTTTTCTCGCAGGGCTTCGACCACGTCATCGGTCGAAATGACGCGCTTCACGGTGCCTCCCGCATAGTAGATGTCCAGGATGTGGAGAGTGTCCGTGGAATCCAGCACGTCGGCAAAGACGTCCACGTAGTCCTGGAGGAGACGTGCGGTCTGCGTGAAGCCGTGAGGCTGGAAGACGGCATGGAGGCGCCGGGCTCGGGACTTGGCCGTTCTCAAAGCCGCCTCGACCTTGGTCGGATTGTGCGCGAAGTCGTCGATCACCTCGATGCCGCGGGGCCGACCGAGAATCTGGAAGCGTCGCCGGACTCCGCGACACTGGGATAGGGCTTTCGCCGCTTCGGCGGTGTCGATGCCCAGTGCGCGCGCCACCCCCAGAGCCGCCAGGGCGTTTTCGGCGTTGTGGCGACCGGGGAAGCCGAGTTGCACTGCGAAGCCCTCGACCTCGAGCCGGGCGCCCCGCTCGTCATCGTCGAGGATTTTCCCTCGAAAGTGGGCCCGTTCGCTTTCGCCGACGACGAGCGCATCGGATCGCAAGGAGCGGAGCAGGGGGCCGTCGCCCGTGACAAACCCCTCGGTACATCTCTGCTTGAAGGTCTCGAATACGGGGATGAGGGCCTCCGGCTCCTCGTGGTCCCGATGGAGGTTGAGAACGACTCCGATGGCCGGGCGGTAGGCCGTGAGGCTGCGGTCGCTTTCGTCGGCTTCGATCACGAGCGGGTCTTTCGTGTCACCGAACGAGGCGTTGCCGCGGAAGTCGCCGCGACGGAGCCGAATGAGATCACCGCCCGTGATGAGGCCCGGCCGGTGTCCGAGTTCCTCCAACATCTCGTAGATCATGGCGACGACCGTCGACTTGCCGCTCGTCCCGCCCACGGCGATGGTGCGCCGACGCTCCACCTCCAGAGCCAGCCACTGGGCGCGTCGGAGAATCGGAACACCCAGACAGCGGGCGGCCTCGAGGTCGGGAATGGCCGCCTCGACGGCGGTGGAGGCGACGACGCAATACGCTCCCTCCACGCCGGACCCGTCCTGGGGATGGATGGTGGCGCCCCTACGAACGAGCCGTGCGCGCTCGGCCCGCTCTTCACCGCGGTCGAAATAGCGATCGCTTCCCGACACGCACCCCCCGGCCTGGAGTCGGTAGTCGGCCAGCGCGCTCATGCCGCTCCCGGCGATCCCCACGAAGTGAACCCGTTCGCCATTGGCAGGGAATGGGGGGGAGTCGATCGGGCTTTCGTTTTCTATCTTGTTTTCTTGCAAGGGTTTCCGACCGATCTTCGTGTCATCGGGGATGACGCCCTTTGTCTTGAAGGGGTTCCAACCCTTGGTATCATCGCCGTCCCTCGGGACATCCGAAGACGAAGAGCAAAGTCATGGCCAAATGCGAAATCACGGGAGCCGGACCGAAAACCGGCAAGCGCATCAGTCGCCGCGGTAAGGCGAAGCGCGAAGGCGGCGTCGGCAAGAAGACGACGGGCATCAGTTTCCGTACCTTCAAGCCCAACCTCCAAAAGCAGAAGATCTGGGTTCCCGAGCTGAATCGCTTCGTGACGGTGCGGTGCACGGCAAAGGCGATCAAGACCATGGATCGCAAGGGAGCCTACCAAGTGCTCCTCAAGGCGGGTCTCGTCAAGCCGCCTCGTGCGAAGAAGAAGAACTGATCGCACCGCGCACGCCGGGGCTCCAGGTTCAGCCCCGGTCGCCGACCTCCCCCATCGCTTCATTTTCCCACGGGTGATCCCAGCTTGACGGTGGTCCGTGTGGGTTTTCCTTTCCGCACGTACACCAGCTCGACCGCCTGGCCCGGTCGATAGCGTTCCAATGCCATCACGAGTTCCGTGGACGAGCGGATGCGTTCGCCACCGAGGTGAGTGATGATGTCGCCGTCTTCCAGCACCGTGTTGTTCTCGACGACGGCGCCCTTCAGTCCGGCCCGATCCGCAGGACCGCCCGGAATCACATCGACGACATAGGCGCCTCGCGTCGGACGTCCCCAAACGATGGGATCGTCCTCGTCGCCCAACCGCACTCCGAGGGAAGGACGTATCACGTGACCCTTGGCAATGATCTCGGGTACGACCCAATTCACCGTGTCCACGGGAATGGCGAAGCCGATGCCCGCGCTCTGCCCGACTTCGGAACGGATGGCGGAGTTCACTCCCACCAAGCGGCCGGCGCTGTCGAGCAGAGGGCCTCCCGAGTTCCCGGGGTTGATCGCCGCATCCGTTTGGATCACGTTGCGGATCACGCGCATGTGTCCGGTGATCCTGTCGCGCCCGGCCGACATCTGTCGGCCCAACGCAGAGATGACGCCGACGGAAAGGGTCTGGTCCAGACCGAAAGGCTGACCGATGGCGAGAGCGGTCTGTCCCACCTGCAAGTCCTTGCTCGTCCCGAGAGGAATCGGCCGCAGAAGGTTCTTGGGAGCCTCCACGAGGAGCACGGCGAGGTCGTAGTTTTCCGTTCCACCGACGAACTGGGCATCATA
>DRQF01000115.1 GCA_011369445.1 Planctomycetota bacterium
AGGGGCGGCTCCGCCAGACCATCGAGGATCGCCGCCATGCGATCGACATCGTCCAGGAGAGCACGCACCAGTCGATCGTGGGGTTGAGCCATGGAGTCGCCTCGAAGGACCGGGAAACCCGCAACAAGCGGGCTTCCACTGCCAAGACGGAGCCGAAGGCGAAGGGGTGACGCTCATTCCAAGAACGGACCGGAGCCCCAAGGCCCTCCAAGACCATGGATCTCATCCAACGACCTTCGCGGGACGGGGACGTCCCGGCTCCAGCAGAAAGGGCGCAGCGGCGAAGCTGGGAGGGGAGGCTTCAGCTTTCACTCGCCGGGAAGCGGCGGGACCTCAGCCCAAGTGGGTCGCTGTGGGGTGGTCGCGGTCCAAGCCCCGGTATTGGAGAGCCTCGAACAGGTGAGCGTCCTCCACGGCCTCGGCCCCCTCCAGGTCGGCAATCGTGCGAGCGACTCGGAGAACCTTGACGTAGGCTCGAGCCGACATCCCCAGGTTCTGAAGCATCTCGACCAACCTCCGGCGCCGGACCGGCCCCAAGCGGCAGAGTTTCTCGAGGGCGCGCCCGGGGAGACGCGCGTTTCGCCCGAAGCCGAGGGCTTCATTGCGCTGGGCTTGCCTGTGTCGGGCCGCGTCCACGGACCGTCGAACGGCCGCGGAATCGTCGGCGCCGCGCAGTTCAAGAAGATGGGTCAGCGGGACCCGCCTCACCGGCACCTGCAGATCGATGCGATCCAAAAGCGGCCCGGAGATGCGCGAGGTGTATCGCGCCACCTCCCGGGGCGTGCAGCGGCAGGGGCGCTCGGCATCGCCCTTCCAACCGCATGGGCAGGGGTTCATCGCCGCCACGAACATGATGTCGGCGGGAAACGTCCGAGTCAGGCTCGCCCGGGCCACCGTCACCTCGTGATCCTCCAGAGGTTGGCGCAGGGACTCGAGGGCTCCCTTGTCGAACTCGGGCAACTCGTCCAGGAAAAGAACGCCGCGGTGGGCCAAAGTGACCTCCCCCGGACGAGGTCGGATGCCGCCCCCCACGAGCGCCTGACGCGACGCCGTGTGATGCGGCGCCCGGAATGGGGGCGCATAGAAGAACCCCTTCCGGGAAAGCCCCACGGAAGCATGGATGCGCGCCACGTCGAGCGCCTCCTCCGCGGTAAGACGAGGAAGCACGCCGGCAAGAGCGCGGGCCAGCATGGTCTTCCCGGAACCGGGCGCCCCGTACATGAGCAGGTTGTGCCCGCCGGCAACCGCGACGGTGAGCGCCCGGACTGCCGCCGCTTGCCCCTTCACCTCGGCGAGATCAACACCCACGGGCCTCTCGTCCCGCGGCGGCCTCTCCCCGATGACCGATTCGCCCTCGGAGCGGCCGGCCAGATAGGCGATGGCCTCCGAGACGTGATCCACGGGAATGAGCTTCAGTCCCTCCACCCACCGTGCCTCGTCCAAGGACGCTCGGGGAAGGATCAGGCCCTCATCGCCCAGAGCCCGGCACAACATCGCCGTGGGAAGCGCCGCCTCGAGTCCGCGCACTCGGCCGTCGAGACCGATCTCGCCAGCGATGAGGTGTTTTCCCGCGCGCGGGAGAGGGATTCCACCCACGACCGCTGCGTAGGCAACGGCGAGGGGTAGATCGAGGGACGTGCCTGCCTTCGGCAGCGTGGCGGGGGCCAGGTTGAAGAGGATGCTCCGCCCCGCCAGATGCAATCCCAATCTCGCCGCGGCGCCGCGAACCCGACGTCTGCTCTCCCGCACCATGGTGTCGGGAAGGCCCACGATGAGTATGTCGTTGCCCCCCTCCGCGAGATCCGCTTCCACGTCGACCTTGCGCGCCCGGATCCCGTCCAGCACCGCGGACCGCACCTGCACCAGACGTGCACGCCGTTTGCTCTGACCCTTCATGCCTTCAAGACGGCAGCGTTTCCCGAGGGGAGACGAGGATTCCGGATTCCTTCCGGAGCTCAGTCCGAAGGAAGGGTGACGGAAATCGTGCGTTGGAGGCGGGCGGGTCTGAGAGCGGGCTTGAAATCCTCATGGAGCCAGCGGAGGAGGGACTCCAGGTCCTCCCGGGCTCCGGCCTCCTGGCCCGGACGAAACGGCAAAGCGCCATAGGCGAACCGATCGCGGGAGAAGGTGAGGCGCGACGGTTTGTAGGCCACGGCGAGAATGCGACCTCGATCGTCCGGGAGAAACCACAGTCGCGGGCGGCCCGCGGGACGTTCATCGTCGCCTGCGCGGCGAACGGCGAAACCGATCGACCGGTCCTCCCACTCGAGCGGAACGGTACACTCCTGAAGCCTCTCGATGAGAAAGTCGGCCAGAGTGCCGCGGGGATCGTCCTTTTCGAACCCCATCGCCTCCCGGGGCGATCGAGTCATCCTTGCCCCCCCTTCCCGCTCCCGGTCCCCAGGCGTCCGAGGTCTCCCGAAACGGGATGCGGCCTGAGTTCCCGGCGAAAGCGGCCCGCCGCCAGGGCTCGTATCAATCGCTGCTTCCAGGCGTGGAGACGAAAAGCCCAATCCCTGGGGACGAGATACTGGGCGTCGTCCGGGTTGACGATGAGGGACACTTCGATGTTGGGGGCCACACCCATGGGAATCCCCGCCTTGCGGCAGGACCTGTGCATGGCGCGCATCACTTCCCTCATGGCGTCCGGGTCGGGAGACGGGTAGTCCTCCATGTCCGAACCGATCACGGGGCGGAAGATGCATACGGTGGGAAACGCCCCCACGGAGGTGATGTAGTCGATCGCCCGCAGCGTGTCCTCGAGGGGTTCGACCCCGGCGATGATCTCTCCTGAACACGCTCCCTTCGGGAGCTTCCCCTGGCAGTATTCGAGGGACTCGAAGAACGCCCTTTGTCCCACGGTGGCCTCCTTGCCGGGAAGGAGTTTGGCGAACCACTCCGGATTGTGGAACTCATAGCAGAAGGAGAAATGGTCGGCCCCCAGATCCATCAGGACGTCATACTTCCAGTGCTCCGCCGGGGGAACGGGAACGCACTGGATGCCAGTGAGTAACCCGACGCGCTCCTTGACGGCCTTCACGTAGGGCGCGATTTGCTCGAGGCCCCGTCCGTTTTGATAGCCGGTATTGAAGTGAACGAACGTCACGCCCGACTCTTCCTTGGCCGCCTGCGCCACCTCGACCACGTCGTCCAGGTCCTTCTCAGCGACCTCGTTGACGCCCACATTGGCGCCGGTGGTGCAGAAGCGGCAGTTCTTGGGCTCCTTGCCGTACCAGTACATGCAGGAGTTCGAGACGTAGATCCCCAGATAGGTTCCCTGGAGAACACCCACCCGATGCATGGGGACGCCTCGAGATGTCGCCCGGTCGTACCAATCGGGCTCCGGGGGGATGACGACCGGGTAGTGTTCCCCGTTCTGTTCATCCTCCACCCGATAGGCGCCGTCTCGTTTCGCGAGGAGGAAAGGCGTCTCGTCGACAAAATCCTCCTCCACCGGCACGTTGAGCCAAAGATCCTTCAGATCGCCCGGGATGACCATTTCCAGACCGGATCCAAGGCCCGCTCGGGTCCGAGCGACATGGCGCGCATCCCGCTCGAGTTCACAGGATTCGTGAATTCTGAGCCCCCGGCAGAAGAGTTCGATCTGAAGTTCGCCCGGATTCAGCATGCTGCGTGGTCGCTCCCTTGGGCGATTGTGGCAGGCGGGGCCATCCGAGCCAAGCGGAAGGAATCCTCCCGACCCGCGTTATTGTTGGCGTTGGGGGAAAACTCGATCGTGTCCTATTCTGGACGACCGCCACCGGTCGAAAGAACCCTAGGCGGCGAGTTCACTCCCGTCGGGTCCCGCATCCGCGGGAGGGGATCGCGATGTGGTCTCGGAAAGGAACACGATGATTCAGAGCATTCCAGGTTGTCAGACCTTGCGCCCAGTCGCCAAGCTTCTCGTCATGGCCGCCGTCCTCGCCCTCTCGGGAGACCTCCTCATCGCCCAGGAGGACGCCGCGACGCTCGTCAAGGAAATGCAGGGCGCCCCCGTGGCCAAGGTCTGGACCCTCTCGCAGAAACTGATCGCCCTCGACGAGGACGGACTTGACGCCGCCAGGGCCGGTCTTACCTCCGACGACCCCGCCACGCGTCTGGGATCCGGACGGGCCCTCTTGATGCTCGGCGAGGAGGATGACGCCATCCAGGCGCTCCTCGCCCTCGTCAAGACCGCCAAGAACCCCAAGATCGGTGTCGAAGCGATCAACACCCTGGTCGAAGGGGACATCGTGGAAGCCGCCGCGGATCTTTGGAAACTCAGGTCCGCCGTGCTGGCGCCGAGCGTGCGCATCAAGCTCCTTTGGGCCGCCTGGAAGCTCTCCTCCCAATACCGACGAGAAGCCTCGGACGCACTGAAGGGCATCCTCTCGTCATCGGACCCGGACACCCGCTTCGCGGCGGCGCTGGCGCTGGCCGACATCGACGATTTCGAAACGGCCCTCCCCTACCTGCAGCAGTTGGAAGAACAACCCACGGAGGCGGGACGGCAGGCCAAGCTGTACCTGAAGATCCGAATGCTGAACAAGTACCTCGTCCTCCTCTCGACGCAGCGCAAGGAGAAAACCGAGGCGACACCATCGACTCCTTCCAAGAGCAACTCTGAGCGTTTTCCACTCATCAACGAAGCCCTCGATCTCATCGAGCAGGTCCACAACGAGGTGAAAGTGCAGGGCTGGAAGACCAAGGAGTTGGAATCATTCATGGAGGAAGAGGCGGTCCGCGGCATGCTCCGTGCGCTCGACCCCCATTCCTCCCTCTTCACGGCCGACGAACTCGAGGCGTGGAACTACGACCTCAACCCCAGCTACTCCGGCATCGGTTCCTACGTGCAGATGGATGAAGACGACGGTCTGCTCATCCTGTCCCAACCCATGTTCAAAGGTCCCGCCTGGGATGTGGGCATCGAATCCGGCGACAAGGTCGTCTCCATCGACGGCTGGGACGCCCGCGGCAAGGAAACCGAGGAGATCACGAGCCGTCTGAAGGGACCGGTGGGGTCCGTCGTCAAGGTGGAGATTTATCGCAGAGGCTGGGCCAAGACACGCACGTTCGAAATCGTCAGGCGGCAAATCAAGATCCCCACCGTGGTGTACGGCATGCTGCCCGGGCAGGTGGGCTACTGCCGTCTCATCACCTTCGGTGGCGAGACCTCCAATGAGCTCCAGCAGGCGCTCGAGCAACTGGAGCGCGACGGGATGAAAGCCATCATTCTCGACCTGCGAGACAACGGGGGCGGATACCTCGCGGCGGCGGCGGCCATCGCGGGCAAGTTCCTCGAGGGTCGCAAGGTCATCTGCTACTGGGAAGGAAAGCGCATCGAGCGCCGCTACGAGCGCTCCGAGCCGGGCGAGAAGCACTTCAAGGAGCCCCTCGTCATCCTCGTGAACGGGCTCACGGCAAGTGCCAGCGAGATCGTCAGCGGTGCCATGCGCGACCACGAGCGGGCCACCCTAGTCGGCACGCGCACCTTCGGCAAGGGAACCGTGCAGCGCACCCTCAAGCTGCGAAGCCGAAAGGATGAACCGTTTCAGGACACGCCCCGCAAGGATGGTCGATGGAACCGAGGAGAGCCCTTCGAGGACAAGAACGGCAATGGACGTTACGACTTCGGCGAGCCCTTCACCGACCAAGCCTCGAAGAACGGCCGCTACGATCCGCCGGAGAAATACACGGACGCCAACGACAACGGAAAGTACGACGAAGGAGAAGACTTCGTCGACGCGAACCACAACGGGAGTTGGGACGACGGCGAAGAGTTCGTCGACCTGAACGAGAACGAACGCTACGACCCGGCGCCGGAGATCAAGATCACGATCGCCAGGTACTATCTTCCCAAGGGTGAATGCATCCACACCGAACGCGACAAGAACGGCAAGGTCATCAAGGAAGGCGGCGTGCTCCCCGACTTCGTCATCAAGCCCCGTCGTCTCGCGGGTTGGAAAGTCGAGGAGATGTCCAAGGTGCTGGAGACGCACAAACTGCGCGAGTACATCCAAAAGACGATCGTCCCCAACAAGGCTTTGTTCGAAGAACTGACCATCACGGACGACCTGGATTGGAAGAAGTACCCGGAATTCGACGCCCTCTACGCGTCCCTCAAGACACCGCTTTCCAAAGACGACGTACGCTTCCTCCTCCGCACGCGCCTGCGGCGCGCATGGGCCGACCACAGTGGGCGCCCGATGATCGACGACTTCCAGGACGACCCCCAGATGCAACGCGCCATCTACGAGGCGCTCCGCAAGGCCGGTGTCGAACTGGGTTCGGTCCCCGAGTACCGCATTTTCAAGGACTCCGTGCCCGAACCCGAACCGGAAAAGCCCACCGCGAAGAAGAAATGACGTCCCGAGCAT
>DRQF01000116.1 GCA_011369445.1 Planctomycetota bacterium
AACCGCCGTGATGGACGGAACCCTCTTCCACGTCTTCTTGTGCCAGAGGAGATCCTTGTGGCAACCCACCCTCAAGCGAAGCCCCAGGGTCACGGCGTCCTTCGGAATCCGCACCGTGATGGCCTCCCCCGGCGCGGCGTAGAGTCCCGTGGAGTGCCACCCCTCGACCCCGAGCTCGATCGACCGTTCCGCGCGAACGCGCTCAGTCCCGTCTTTCGGAACGCCTGGAAAATCCCTGGCCGCCGGGTGGGCCTCCACGTCGCGCCCGCGACGCAGGTTCTGTGCCAGGCGATCCAACTGAATGGCCAGAAGAACCCGATCAAGGGCCCGCTTCGGGCCCAGGGGTCGCTTGGCCGTCGGAATGATCACGGCCTCCTCAGCGCGTGAGTGCATGGCGGGAAGAAGGGATCGGTCCGCTGGTGGAAGAGACCGGGCGGCACTCAAGGCCACGAGACCGGCCTGCATGCGGTCGGACTGGGAGAGGTCTCCCAGTCCGGTGAGGGCCTCCCAAGCTCGTGCGGCGTGAACCAACGGGGAGGGACGCTCAACGGAAAACACGTGCGATCGCCCCGCCTTCAAAGTCCCATCCGCAAAGACGATGCCCATGGGATAGAGGAGGCGATTCCCCAGAAAGTCCACTCGTAGATCCTTACCGCGATGGAGTTGGAGCCATCCCCACCCGAGTCCCGCCGTCAGAAGGCCGGTGCCCTCCTCCACCCACCGGGTGAGGGTCGCCACCTCCTTCGCATCGCGCAAAGCTCCGCCATCCACGATGACGATGTCGGGTCGGGACGCCCCGTCGAGACGCAACGTCTCGACAAAGAACCCCAAAGCGCCCATCCGATCCCGAAGCTTGCGGAGCCGCTTCACAGCAACGCGACAGGGCGCTTCACCCCGGGCTCGAGGGGCCAGCCAGGCGAGAATCCGCGGCAAGAAGACCTTCATCCCCTTCACCTGGGGATTCAGGTATCCCCCGTGCCCGAAGGCGACCACCCTCCCCTTTCCGTATCGGGCCGCCGCGACGAGCGTCTGGGCGCCGCCCGCTTTGACGGGGGCCGCGACGACGGGAAAAGCGTCCTTTCCGAAGACGACGAGAGGTCCGGGGACCCCGGCCTGACCGACCGCCTCCACCCCCTTTGTCAAAGCTTCCCAATCCACGGGCGGCGCTTGTCCGTGCGCAGCCGCCGTTGCAAGCCAGAGGCAAACAGTCCCCAGGGCGAGGAGAGACATCGTCCCTTCAGCGAAGATCCTTGAACTCACTCGTGTCGCTCCAGAACGGGGGAAGGTATCCATTCAACACTTGGAGCGCGACCCGGAGGAAAACCCTGAGGTCCTCGGCGCCGCCGCTGCACGTCCAGTCCGGCTGCAACTCGTCCGCCGGTCGGTGATAGCGATTCTTCACCCAATCGTCCTTGATGCGTTTCAACCAACCCTGGGGCCGCCCGGGGACCACCTCTCCCGTCTTCACGTAGAGCGCCGGAACGCCGACACGGGCGAAGTTGAAGTGATCGGACCGGTAATACAGCCCCTTCTCGGGTTCCAGATCGGGGAGGGTCACGCGCGACCGACCGGCGAGAACGGATTCGAGGACATCGTCCAGCGAACTTTGGCCGTAGCCTATGACCTGGAGGTCTCGCGTGGGCTCCCAGACGTTCAGTCCGTCGATGTTGATGTTGGCCACGGTCTTCTTGATGGGCACAAGCGGATGTTCCGTGTAGTAACGACTGCCCAACAGGCCCTGCTCCTCGCTCCCGACGAAAAGAAACATGGTGCTGCGCCGGGGTTTCACGGGAAGGGCGGACATGGCCTCAGCCAGGGTGAGAAGACCCGCGCATCCCGAGGCGTTGTCCACGGCCCCATTGTAGATCACGTCATCGCCCGGCTTGCCCTCTCCCTTGCCAAGGTGGTCGTAATGCGCCGTGAAGATGAGAAACTCGTCCGCGACATCCGGGTCACTCCCGGGAAGGATACCCGCCACGTTCTTGTCTTCGAATGGCTCGCTCGTCGTGGTCAGCTCGGCGTGCAGCCTGCGCCCCAGGGGGACTGGCTTGAAGTCCCGCCGAGCCGCTGCGCTGGCCAACTCGTCCAGGGACCTGCCCGTCCCCGCGACGAGTTCCTCCGCAACCTTCCAGGTGACCCAGCCCTCGAGACCCATGTGGCGATTCGGGTCATCCTCGCGCACTCGCATCTTCGGTCGACGCCCGGAGTTCTCCACGACGGCCCACCCGTAGCCGGCCCAGGGTGTTTTGTGAACGACGATGCAGCCCGCCGCCCCCAGTTCCTCGGCCTTGTCGTACTTGTAGGTCCAACGCCCGTAGTAGGTCATGGCGGGTCCGCCGAAGAGATTGCGGTCCTCCGTCGGCGGATCGCCCACGAGCATCACGAGGATCTTGCCGCGGCAATCCACGCCTTTGAAGTCGTCCCAGTCGTACTCGGGGGCCTGCGCGCCGAACCCCACGAAGAGCAATTCGCCATCCACGACATGGCGTCCGGGCCCCTTGCGACTATTGCCCATGAACTCAGGTCCGAACATGAGGCGACGATCCGTCGCCCCGCCGATGACCCTCACGTCGTGGACCTCCGTTTCCACACGTCGAAGCGGCACGCGTTGCTCGAATCGTTGCCCGTTCGCCGGACGTATACCGCATTCCCTCAACCGGGCAATGATGTAGGAACGGGCCATCTTTGCCCCTTTGGACCCAGGGGCGCGCCCCTCCATGGCGTCCGATGAGAGTACTTCGATGTGGTGCCGATACCGGGCAGCGGTGATGATCCCGTCCACCGTCGCGGCCCGCTCCTCGACGGATTCCCGCTCCTTCTCGCTCGTGCTGCATCCCGTGCAGACCGAGAGAGCCAATAACCCGAGAAGCAACCTTTTCATTGCGAGTCCTTCCAGAAGAAGCCAATCAAACGCCGCCATCGAGCGGATAGACGATCCGAAGGTGAACGGGAGTTGGAGCGGTCAGGACGATGCGCCCCCCTCGGACGCGTCCCTTACCCTTCAAGGAGAACCGAAGTCCTCCGAGGTCGAGCGACGGCAGCCTCCATTCGATGCGCTCCCCCGGTGCAAGCCCCGCGGCCTCGAATTCGAAATGCAAAGACGGCTCCCCGGCTCGCCAGTGCTCGAGGTAGACCGTAAGGACAGGCTCATCGGCCACCCCCAGCCGCAGGCGGGCCCGTCCGTCCTCGGATTCCCCGAAGTCGAGCAGTCGAAGACGGTCACGCGAGCCGTCCGCGTGAACGACAAAAGCTGGCTCGCCCGCTTCACGGGTCATCCACGGCTTGCCCGCGCGCCCGGCCATGATGTCGTCGAAAGACCCATCCGCCCGGCCCGCCCACACGGCCATGAGACCTCCGTTGGCGGCGTCCAGAAGAAGCATGATGTGAGGGTCCAGGGCTGCCAGGAGGGGTCCGTCGTCGTGCAGACGCCTCAACCAGTGGTTCACCGGTCGCTGCCCTGGTCGGACGGGAACATTCCAAAAGATGCTGCCGGGCCCTAGCGTACACGCTCCCGTCGCGGCCCACTCCACGGCCTTGATGACGAGGACGCGAAACTGAGGATCGGCGAGGGAGACGCGGGTCTTGGCGACGCCTTTCCAGACATGGCCCAGCGGAGAGTGAAAAACTCTGCCCTTGCCGTAGTTCAGGACGATCGCCATGGGCTCATACCGCCCCGAACCTCCGGACTCCTTGGTGGAAAAGGCGCGCATGAGTACCCGTGTCTTCACACCCGGCGTGTGAACCAGGTGATGGTAGAGCTCATCCGGATGAGCCTTGAACGCAGGCAGCCCAGCCGTAATCGGGTGATTGCGATCGATCACCTCCACGTCGAAGGGATGAAACCGACCATGGGACGTCTTGCCCCGGCGCCACAGGTCACCGACCATGCGTTCGTATTCGGCCCAACCTGGAAACGCATTGTCCGCGGCATGGAGCACGACGACACCGACACCCCCTCGGACAGCGGCCAGGAACCTCTTTTCCGGCTTCTCTCCCCACCGTGGACCGTTGTAGTCCAAGAGCATGGCCTGAAATCGCGTCAGATCCAGCCGGGCCAAGTCGCGGGCCGGGTCGCGCGTGATGGTCACGCGAAAGCGGCGGGTCTCCTCGAGGAGACGTTTGTAGTCCTCCGACGTGAACCGCCAATCGTGATTGTTCGCACCCGTCACGATCAGGATGTGCGCCGGGGCCTGGGCCGCCGCGAAGGGCGCCAATAGCAGAAGTCCGAGTGCGACTCCGAGGATGCGCTTCATGCCTTTCCCCTCCGTCCACGTCCGCCGGGATAGAAGACAGCCAAAAGGAGCAGGCATCCCGCCGCGATCCACATGGGGACGCTGAAGAGGCTTCGCCAATACTCCATCGAGGTCGTCGAGCCTCCTGCCTGCTCCTTGGCCCAAGCCCCGATCACGCTGGTGGCAAAGAAACTCCCGACGATGATACCGATCCCCACGATCACGAGGTTGAAGAGATTCTGAGCGCTCGCTCGAACGTCCGCCGTCGTCTCCTCGTCCACGACCATGAACGCCACGAAGATGAAGCAACCGAAGCACAGCCCATGCAGCGCCACGCCCAGGAGAATCCAAGGCAACGAGTCAGTGTAGGCGAAGAGCGCCATGCGCGCCCCGTAGGCCACCAGGCCGATTGCGAGCAAAACCTTCCGCGAGAGTCGTTTCGCGAGTACGGGCATCGACGCCAAGACCAGGATCTCCGACATCTGCCCCACCGTCATGAGCCCCCCCCCGCCGACACCGAAAATGCGATTGATCGTGGCGGCGGTGTCATGCCCGAAGCGGGACAGGAACTGGGCCGTATGCACGAAGTAGAACTGGTGAATGATGGACACCGGAATGGCCAGCAGAAAGAGTGTGACGAGGGGTTGGCGACGCACCTCCTTCACAGCCTCGAGAGCTGCGTTCTTCTCCCCCGCGTCCTTGGCGGGCGGAGTGTGAGGAAGACTCAGACAGTAGGCCGCCATGACGACTCCGAGGAGCCCCGAGAGGCGAAAGGCGTCGGCTCGGCCCGCGTCCTGAGCCGCCGCGATCACGGCTTCGGCGCCCTCCGGAGTGTGCCGGAACAAGAGCCACTGGCCGACGGCGATCCCGGCCACGATCCACCCCACGGTTCCCCAGACTCTCACCTTGCCGAAGTCGCGGTCCCTGTCGGTCAGATGGTGAAACGAAAGCGAGTTGGTCAGCGCCAGCGTCGGAGCATAGATGATCCCGTAGATGAGGGAGAGGATCAGGAAGGGCCAAAAGGCGGACACGCCGGCGAGGGCCCAGACGAGGATCGCTCCCGCCAGGTGACTGCCCGCCAAGAACTTCTCCGTCGCGAAATGCCTGTCCGCGATTTGCCCCGCGATGAACGGACCCAGGATCGCTCCAGCGGCGCCCGCCGCCAGAACGGCTCCCACTTCGTCGAGCGTGAAACCGCGAAAACCCAAGAGAAAGGGGTAGAGGATCGGCAGCCATGCCCCCCATATGGCGTACTGCAAGAACATCATGACCGACAACCGGGGGATGAGTTTCGAGTGTGGAACGGCCTTGGTCGTCATTCAGGCGTCTCCGGAAAAAGCGGCGTCGAACGCCCGGTGCGAACGGGGGAAATCCAAGCGGCGAACGAAGGCGCAGGCTTCCGCGGCGCCGTGCTCCCGGTCCATCAGGGCATCCTCCCACTCGACGCTGAGCGGGCCCCGGTAATCGCTGACCGCGAGTTCCCTGATGATGCCCTCGAAGTCGATGCGACCGCGCCCAGGCGAGCGGAAATCCCAACCACGGCCCGCCTCGCCGAACTCCAGGTGCCCGCCGAAGACACCCGAGGCACTGGGCGTCTCGGACCACCAGACGTCCTTCATGTGGACATGAAGGATGCGGTCGCGAAAGGCCCTAAGAAACCCGATGTAGTCGACGTTCTGATATCCGAAGTGAGAGGGATCGAAGTTGAAGCCGAAGTGGGAATGCCCGTCGAGAGCGTCCAGGGCGCGGCGCGCCGTCACGGTATCGAAAGCGATCTCGGTGGGATGAACCTCGAGGGCGAAGTGGACGTCCTCCTCGCGAAACACGTCGAGAATCGGCTTCCACCGCCGAGCGAAGTCCGCGAAGCCCGCCTCGATCTGCCCAGGCCCATTCGGCGGAAAGCTGTAGAGGAGCGGCCAGATCGAACTCCCCGTAAAGCCGTTCACGGTGAGACGCCCCATCCACTCCAAACGCTCCTTCACATCCGGTGGCGCCAGCTCAAAGAATCGCCGGGCCGCACGGGCCGTATCCTTCATTTCCTCCGCCGCACGGCTCTGCACGCCGGACGGCCGCCCGTCGCCCCAGATGCGATCGGAAAGAATGCTTCGATGTCGCTCGTCGATGCGGTCGCAGACGGCCTGACCGACGAGGTGGTTGGAGATGGCGAAGCATCCCAATCCGAAACGGCCCAACAGCTCCCACTTCTCCATGAGGTAGGCCTCGCTCTCGAGGGCCTTCTCGACTTCGAAGTGATCGCCCCAGCAAGCCAACTCCAGGCCGTCATAGCCGAAGTCCCTGGCCTTCTCGCACAAGGTCCCCAAGGGGAGGTCGGCCCATTGTCCCGTGAAGAGGGTGACAGGTCGTCGCATCGCGTTCCTCGCCTCCAAAGTGGTCAGGGACGAATCCTACACCGTTTTGGAGAACGCGGCAGGGGGATGCGCGGAGCAGTGGCACGGGGCGACCGCGGCGCCCCCTCCTCATCCCTTCTTCGGGGTGGCGCGGTGAATTCCCTTGAGCGGGACCATGGGGAGAGAGCACAATGGCAGTTGATCCCCCACCCCTCTCACCGCTGGAGAGAGGGCAGGGAACAGCCACAGGAGGAAACCCCATGACCAAGACATCGACGCTTATTCTCGCAAGCGCGCTCGTGCTCTTTCTGACCTCGTTTGCCCCGTCTCAGTGTTTCATTGGAGGTGTCAACTTCACGAACTACGGACAGGGTTGCACGCCGTTCTTCAGTCCACCCCAGATCTCGGGACAGTTCGATCCCGCGTCGTGCACACTCACGTTCTCCCTGACGAGCTCGCCCAGTTGCTGCAACACGTATCTCGTGGAGCGATTCTTCGTCTTCGGCTTGTTCCAGGCGGCCCAACCCCTCCCCTTCCTTGGGCCGGGTTGTGTTTCCTACACCTCGGCGGATCTCATCGTGGTCCAACCGAATTCGGCAGGAGGCGACCTCTCCGTTCTCCTCCCTCCGAGTGCCATCGGGATCACGTTCTATGCCCAAGGCGCGAATCACTTCTTCACGACGATCGGCTTCACCCACGACTACGAGTTGAGCCAGGGATTACGCGTCGACATCTTCTGATCCGATCACACACGACGCGAGCTCTCACTTCACGGCACTGAGGCGCACGGCGCATCTCTCCTTCGCGGAGATCATCGCCGCCTCGAGGACGCGTTGGGTCCGGTAGGCGTCCGCGAAGTCGGGAAGTGGGAGCTCGGGCCTCTCGCCCGCCAGAACGCGCAGGATGTCGGCGGCCATGTTCACGAAACCGTGCTCATAGCCCAGCATGTGCGCGTCCGGCCACCAGGCGTGAACGTAGGGGTGGTTGCCAGCCGAGGTGCAGACGATCCGGCGCCACCCTCCGACCCGAGGTCCGTCCGCGGCGTCCAGGTACTCGAGGACGTTGAGATCTTCGAAATCCCAACGAAGGCTCCCCTTCTCTCCGTTGATCTCGATGACATTCCGATTCAGGTGACCGTGCGCCACCCGCGTCGCTTCGAAGCTGGCCGTGCCGCCACCTTGGAGCGTGGCGAGAAAAAGCACGGCATCGTCTACATCCGCTCTTCCCTTGCGTCCCGTGGCCACGTCGACACGCTCCTTGATGAAGGTGCGGCTGATGGCGCCGTGGATCTCCGTGATCTCTTCCCCGGTGATGAAGCGACAAAGATCGACGATGTGGGCATTGAGATCACCGTGAGCGCCAGAACCGGCATGGCGTTTCTTGAACCGCCAGAGCAACGGCGTGTCAGGGCCGCCCCAGCTCTGGAGGTATCTGGCCCTCGCATGATAGATGCGCCCGAGACGCCCCTCCTGCACCAACTGATGGGCGAGGCCGACCGCCGGGCAACGTCGGTAGTTGAACCAGACGAACGTCCGACTCTTCCGGGCCTTTTTCGCGGCCTTCATCATGGCTCTGGCCTCGTCCAGGTCTCGCGCGAGGGGCTTCTCGCAGGCGACGTGTTTCCCCGCCTCGAGAGCCGCAATTGCTGGCTCGGCGTGAAGGTTGTTCGGTGTGCAGAGGTCGACGAGGTCGACGGCGGCGTCCTGAACCGCGCGACGCCACCGAGTCTCGGAGCGGGCCGCTCCCCAGTTGGCTGCAAAGGTCTCGAGGGCCTCACGGTCGCGTCCGACGACGACCTCCAGTTTCGGGCGGAGCGTGGACGGGAAAAACCTGGGAGCCTGGCTCCAGGCGTTCGCGTGGGCCCTTCCCATGAATTTGGTCCCGACGAGAGCAATGCGACACTCCTCGACCATCGTGTGTCCTCCTTGAGTTTCCAGGGCCGTGAAAGGATAGTGCATGACACACTGGAGAGTCCATCCCATGGCACGAGTTCCCGAGGTCGACGTGCAAGCCGCACGAGACTGGTTGACGAGTAAAGAAGCGGTCTTTCTGGACATCCGGGACCCGGGTTCGCATGCCGCCGGGCGCATCCCGGCCTCTCGGCGCCTGCACGATGGAGTCGTGGAGTCATTTCTCGAGGAGACCCCAAGAGACTCCAAGATCGTCGTCTACTGCTACCACGGCAACAGCAGCCTCATGGCGGCCGCTTGGCTCCTCGAACAGGGATTCTCGACGGTCTACAGCCTCGCTGGAGGATTCGAAGCGTGGCATCGCTCCCACGCGGATTGCATCGAAACCCAGTAGGAAACCGACGCCTCCTTGGTGCCGAACCGCGGCGACCTCATAATGCGGAAGTGGCGGCGTACTCAGCGAACCCGCGCCGCCTAGCCCATTTCGCCGATCAAGGAGAGAACAGATGCTACGCCGCTTGATGCTGCCTCTTGTCGCCCTCATCGCGACCGCGACACTGCCCGCCCAGATGACACACCAGGTCGACGCCATCGGCTTGTCGTTCGTGGACCAAACATCCAATACGAACGTGACGACGATCACGATCGGCGACACCGTCCAGTGGAATTTCGTCAGCGGCGGAGCTCACACCGTCACGAGCGGGACGGGTTTCTCCGACCCCATGATGGGAGCCCTTTTCAACTCTCCCTTGGATTTCTCCAATCCCACGGTCAGCTACACCCCCACGGCCGTCGGGGTGATCGATTACTTCTGCCAACCTCACCTGCTCTGCTGCAACATGGTCGGTCAGATCATCGTCCTTGCCCCGCCGACTTACCCGGGAAGCGGCGACGACCTCACACAGGGCACGGGCATCAACGGCACGGCCAATCCCATCGACGTCAAGCAGGGCGGGACCGGCGATCTCCTCACGATCAGCGTGGCCTCCCCCGGCGGCACGCTTCTGAACAAGCCGCTTCTCATCGGCGCCCAGCTCATGCCGCAGGGCGGCCCGGCCCCCGTGGGGGTCATCCCCAACCTGTACATCAACGATCAGGGGGGAATCCTGCTGGTCAACGGAATCACGCCCCTCGGCTTGAGTCAGGTGATCCTCCCGCAAGGGAACACCTACGGCTTCATCTTGCCAGGTGGCCTCGGCGGAAACTCGATCATGATCCAAACCCTCGTCGTAGCCCCCGGCGTCGCCCTTCCTCCAGGCGTCGCCCGCTCGAACGGCCACGAGATTCAAATCCTCTTCTGAAACGAGACGGATTCACCCATGAAAAAGGGCCGCCCGAAAGGGCGGCCCTTTTTCGTTTGGCCGTCGCAACCTCGCTCAACGAAGCGCCGAACGGGTGCTCCGAGCTTCGAGAGGTCGCGGTCAGAGGATCTGAAGCTCGTGGGCGTCGGCAACCCCCAAGTTCACGCTGTTCAGACCGGGATCGCTGGCGATCAATACGACCATGATGGACGTGTTGGTCCCCGTGAGCGACACGGGCAACTGCCCCGTCACCGTGTATCCCGAGAGGATCGGCGAGAGGATACCGCCGGGGGTCGAAAGCCCATCCGCGAGGACGATGACGGGCGAAGCCAGGTCCAGGTACACGGAAGGCATGGCATCTCCGGGCAACAGCAGCGGGGCTGGAGGAGCGCCTGTCGTGAAGAGCTGAGCCAACGCCAGGAAGGGGGCCGTCGAGAGGCTTCCGCCAGGCGAGGAGAACTGGAGGCCGATGACGTCACCGCCCTGCACGCCGTGGATGTTGCTGACCTGGTTGTCGTTGACGCCGTTGATGGAAACGCTGGTCTCAGCGTCGGTGCCGTTTCCAGGATACGCCGCGCTGGGAAGGGTGGCCTGCCCCCACGGGAAGACGCCGCCCGTATGAAGACCCGTGCTGAATGAGAGCCCGCCAGCGGTCAGCGTGTGGAGACCAAACGTACCGAGAGGCGTCTCGGGGGTGCGAACGACGGACTCGCCATTGCCGTCGTCGGGGCCGCCGCTCGTGTACGCATACGAATCGACCGTATTGCCCATCGCGTCCGCGAGGGTGATCGTGTCGCTGCTGTTGTTGAGGCCCAAAGAACCTGTGTCGGCGAGAACGCCACTGAATCCCATGTTGTTGAAATTCGTAACGCTGCCACCACCGAAGACGACGATCGCGGCACCCGGGGGAAGCAGGGTTCCACTCGAGAACGTGTGGCGAACGAAAGCTCCGTCGGCGAGGGTCCACCCACCGATGTTGACCGTCTGATCCGTGCCGTTCACGATCTCAACGAACTCGTCGTCCTGTTGGGACGAACTGGTCGCGGCGACGCCGTCGAGATTGGTGTCGAGGCCCACGGACCCGAACGGATCGTTGCAGTACTCGTTGATGTAGACCTGCTGCTGGAAGGCATTGACGATCTGCCCCCGAATCTCGCCGCCAGGATTCGCGGCGGAGTGGATGTTGACGTAGAAGTCGCCGGCCATCAGGGAGGCGACATCGGAAGCACCGAGGGTCGTGCTGAACGTGATGGGGCTCGTTCCGGTGCCCAGACCGATGAAGATGGGGCCCGAGGATCCGGCTGGGGCCAGATGGATGTGTGCCGCCGTAACACCAACGACGTCGTGCTGAATACTCAGCGTGAAGTTGTTGGCGGCATCGAGAGTGGCGAAACCCACGCCCGACGCGGACGTGGTCACGGCGGGCACTTCCTGGCCGCCGTCAAGGTTGAAGACCCAGGCCGTCTGGGCCGAGAGTCCTCCGACGAGAACGAAAACGGCGATCAGGCAGAGAAGATACGGGACCTTGCGTGTGGACATAAAAAACTCCTTTCGGTGAGTTCGAATCGTGCTCGACGGGCGAAGCGCAGGCTTCTTGCTTCGCCCTGGGGGTACGCAACTGAGCGGTTCATTTTGCCGCAACCAGGCAAGACTTCAATCGCGCCGCATCCATCTCGCGGATTTCACCTGCCGCCCTCCGGATGTTCGCATGGCAATAGTTTCCGGCTCAGGGTATGCTCTCAGTTCGAAACTACTGGGGATTGGGGAGATACGATGAAAGCATCCGACCTGTTCGTGAAATGCCTCGAAGCCGAGGGCGTGGAGTATATTTTCGGGCTCCCGGGCGAGGAGAACGCGGATCTGATGATCTCGCTGAAAAAGTCGCCCATTGACTTCGTGCTCTGCCGCCATGAGCAGACCGCGGCGTTCATGGCGGACGTCTATGGTCGGCTGACCGGTAAGGCCGGCGTCTGCCTGGGCACACTCGGTCCGGGCGCCACGAATCTCGTGACGGGCGTGGCCGATGGAAACATGGACCGAGCGCCCATGGTGGTCCTCACGGGCCAGGCGGATACGAAGCGGATGCACAAGGAGTCCCACCAGAACATGGACGTCGTCCGCATGTTCGAGCCCATGACCAAGTGGAACTACAGCATCAAGGACGCCACGAACATCCCGGAGGTGGTCCGCAAGGCCTTCAAGCTGGCCACGATGGAAAAGCCCGGCGCCTGCCACATCGAGTTGCCCGAGGACCTCGCCAAGAACGACGTCGAAGGCTTGCAGCCCATGGAGCCCCGCCGCGTGCGTCGCCCAGGCGCGGATCACAAAGCGGTGAAGGAAGCGGTGGAGCTTCTCAAGATGGCAGAGAACCCCATCATCCTCGCCGGCAACGGATCCATCCGGAAGCGCGCAACGAGGCAACTCCGAATCCTGAGTGAGAAAACGGGAGTCGGCGTCGTCAGCACGTTCATGGGTAAGGGCGTTCTACCCCGCACAGACCCTCGATGCCTCTACACGATGGGCCTCCAATCACGCGACCACATTACCTGCGAGATGGAGAAAGCGGACCTCGTCATCGCTATCGGATACGACCTCGTCGAGTACCACCCACGGTTTTGGAACGTGGGTCGCAAGAAGAAGGTGGTCCACATCGACTTCGAACCGGCCGAAGTGGAGCTCCACTACGATCCGGACGTCGAGATCATTGCGGACATCGCCGACTCCCTGTGGTCGATGAACAAGGAGCTGGGCGACGAACGACTCGTGCCGGAAGACCGCTATCAGGCCTTTCGCGAGATCATGACGGACGATCTGGCCGCGCACGCGGGCGACGAGACCGAGGGACTCATCCGTCCTCAGAAGGCCCTCTGGGACGTCCGCGAAGCCCTCGGCCCCGAGGACATCCTTCTCTCGGACGTGGGCGCTCACAAGATGTGGATCGGTCGCTACTTCCAGTGCGATGAACCGAACACCTGTCTCATTTCCAACGGATTTTGCTCGATGGGCTTTGCCCTGCCGGGCGCCATGGCCGCGAAAACCGTCTTTCCCGAGCGGCGCGTGCTCGCTGTCTGCGGCGACGCCGGCGTCCTCATGAACATCCAGGATCTCGAGACGGCCGCGCGGCGCAACTTGCCCATCGTGGTCATGGTCTGGGAAGACAAGGAATACGGATTGATCAAGTGGAAGCAGACCAACACGTTCGGCGAGCACTCGGATCTCGGATTCACGAATCCGGACTGGGTCAAACTCGCGGAATCCTTCGGCTGCTGGGGGCGACGTGTCGAAAAGTCGAAGGACCTCGCGGGGACCCTGGAGGAGGCCTTTGGTCAAGATCGACCGGCTCTCATCGTCATCCCTATCGACTATAGCGAGAACACCAAGCTGACCGAGAGGTTGGGCTCCATCACATGCAAGCTTTGAAAGTCGCGCATCCATGAGCGAAACGATTCACCTTCGTATCCGAGAACCCGACGGTTCCGTTCGGGAAGTTCCGGCTGTGGAAGGCCTCACTTTGGGCCGTTCTTCGTCCAATCGCATCGTCATCGCGGACGTCAACGTCTCGAGCGAACACGCACGGCTCGTTCTCGACGCAGACGGTGCGCTGGCGATCGAGGACCTGGGAAGCGCCAACAAGGTGCGATTCGAAGACGGTCCCATCCTCGGCAAGGGAGATCGCCACCGCCTCATCCCCGGGGAACGCTTCAGCCTGGGGCGCACCGTCATCGAGATCGTGGGAACCGATGAGAAGCGCCTCGCGGTGGACCGGACCGAGCTGGTGGAGTTGAACGCAACCCACACCGGTGAGACGACTCAGGAGACCCGCCCCACGCCGAAGTCAAAACCGGCAGACCAAGCGGCCAAGCCCGCTGCAAAGGAAGATCCGCCCGCGAAGGAGGTCGAAGTCGCGAAGGAGGCCGACGCCCCGAAGAAGGAGGCCCCGAAGAAGAAGAAGAAAGCTCCGCCCCTCCCCGAGATCCCTCCGCTCCCGGAGGGCACGCTCGAGCCCAAGGCCTTCACCCTCAATCGTTACACGGTCGACCTCTCCACGTACAGCGTGCGCCACGAGGCCATCACGTGTCATGACGTGGAGGACGTGCTGGGCGGCGCGGCACGGGGCTTCAAGATCCTCCAGGACTTTTCCGTCGAAGACCCCTACTCCCCCGAGGCCCCCCTGATCCTGAATCTCGGCCGCCTCTCGGGCAGCCAGTTCATGACGGGTCTTCGGACGTATTTCCACGGATTCTCGCCCCTGAAGTGTACGAACAGCTACCGTCCCTCGGCGATGTGGACGGCGGGCAGCGGCAAGTTCGGCACCAAGATCCGCTACATGGACATCGACGAGGTGATCTTCACGGGTCGCGCGGTCATGCCCGTCTATCTCCATATCAGCGAGGGCGAGGACGGAAAGCCGGAATTCCGTTTCAAGAATGCCTCCCAGCTCGTGGGCAAGCGGGCCAACGAGAAGATTCAGCACCTCCACACGCTGTACCCCGACGCCCATTTCGCGGTGATCGGTCCGGCCGGCGAGAACTACCGAGGCGTGAGATTCGCGTCGATCGCCCTCTCGACGATCAACCAGCTGCGAAGCGGCGACATGAAGTCCCGCTTCTGTGGCCGCGGCGGCTTCGGTGGAGTCATGGGGTCGAAGAACCTCCTCGCCATCGCCGCCGACGTGAAGGACAAAAAGCGCGGCGACAAGGTGCCGGGGCTCAAGGAAGTCAACCAACACGTGGCCCGCGGCAAGGGCAGCCAGCGCTTCCGCGACGCCCGCAAGGGAGACGGAGGCGGCGGGACGTGGGCGAACATGACGTCTCTCAATCCGCTCCACGCCATGCCGGAGTACAACTTCAATCCGACTGGAACGGACATCTCGGTCCCTCTCTATCGGGAGAACGTGGAGAAGGACGGCAGGTTTGTCATCAAGGACGAGGCTTGCTTCGCCTGTGGAATCGCCTGCCACAAGAACATGTACGACAAAGGGCCGGACGGAAAGCCCTCGAAATTCCGGGCTAAGTTCGACTACGAGCCCCTCAACCTCCTCAGCGCGAACATCGGCATCTTCGACATCGATCAAGCCGCCGAACTCGTGGACATGGTGGACGACCTTTGCATGGACTCCATTTCCGTGGGCGTGACTCTCGCGTACGCCATGGAGTACAACAAACGTGTCGAGGAAAAAGGCGAGGAGTCCATTCTCCCTGAATACATCCGGTACGGCGATTTCGAAGGAGCCCGCCGCGCCCTCGAAGAGATCGGACGGGGAGAATTGCCCCTTCTCGGGCAGGGAGCCAAGCGTCTGTCGGAGGCTCTCGGGGAAACGGGCTACGCCATGCACTGCAAGGGCGTCGAGTTTCCGGCGTATCTCCCTCAATTCAATCCCGGATACCCATGGGCTTTGGCGGGCGGGCACATGTCCATGCGGACCTATCTCCTCTACGTCTTCGAGCGGGAGAAGGGCATGGACTACTGGGTCGAGGCGATCACCGAGAGGGGATTCTCTATCCTCCGGGACGACATCCTGGGGATCTGCAAGTTCAGCGGGCTCCCCGACGACGTCATGGCCCATACGGTGGCGGCCATGACGGGCCTTGAAATCGACCCGGAGACCCTGAAGCGTTGCGTCTTGCGAACCTTCCTCCGGGGCTATCGTCTCGAGAAGGATGCAGGCTTCACATCCGACGACTATGCGATGCCGAGTGAAGTCCACCAGGAGTATCCGCAGATCGACCTGGAGCATTTCAACTCCCGGGAGTTCTTCGAAGCTCTCAAGGACAAGGTCACCGCACGCTTCGATCAGATGCTCATCGAACAGGGACTATGAAACTCGCCCCCTGGATGCCGATCCTGCTCGCCTTGCCCCTTCTCGGAGGATGCGGGGAGCACGACCGAGTCGTCCGGGTCGTCGTGACGGAGGAGTTCGCGGCCACGGGACGCCTTGCCGCCGTCGTCCCCAAGTTCGAGCGAAAAGAACACCTCCGCGTCAAGACCACGGTCACGAATGCACGCGCCGCCGTGGCGCTGGCGGAGGCCGGCGCGGTCGACCTGATCATCGCCCCCGATGACGCCGGCATGAAACGACTTGAGTCCGAGGGCATCGCCCGCGTCATCTCACCCATGATGAAGGACAAGCTTCTCATCGTGGGGCCCATGGACGATCCGCTTGGGATCGCGGAAAGTGACTGGAACTCAGCGCTGAAGCGCCTCCTCGGCTATCGCCGCCCCCGACTCCTTTTCGCGCGACGGGGAGAGGCCGGCCAGTACCTGGAGACCTGGCTGGCTCGTCGCGGCCGTCGACTCGAAGCGACGTCCTCGGGCCCCGCCACGGAAGCGGGCGCCCTCCTCGAGGCCGACCGCGATCAGCGCTACGCCCTCGTCCACGCCTCGGCCTGGAAGCGCCTCCAGAATCGGTGTCGGCTGACGCCACTGCTCGCCTCACCGGAGGATGCTGGACTCCTCATGCTGGCCGCCGTGGTCGGAAACGACGGCGCACTCAGGCTCCTTGACCGCCTGCGTGCCGACCGCTCCGAGAGGTAGACAAAGCCTGACCTCCTTGGTGCTATGATGCGCATCCAAAGCTCCAGGAGGCTCCCGCATGATGTCGATTTCAAGGTCCCTTTGCGTCGCACTTCTCCTCTTCGTTCCCTGCCTCGCCCAGGATCACGTTCATCACCACGACAAGAGCGTCCCCGATGAAAGCCGTCGCGGCCTCGATCTCATCGACCTGGCCGGAATAGGCGAGGAGGCGGCTCACCTGCGCTTCGCCGTCTTGGATGCGGCGGGGGGATTCATCCCTTCCCGCATCACATTCGTCGGGGAGAAAGACAAGCGGCCCACGCTCTTCAAGAATCGCAAGACGGCCCCGGAGAACTGGGCCGTCAGGCGCAACGTCGTCTACACGACGAATGGAGTGGGATTCATCACCGTCCCACCCGGGACCTACACGATCTACGCGTCCCGAGGACTCGAATGGTCCGTCGGTTCGAGGAAGATGAAATTGGAAGCAGGCAAGGAGTACCTCTACTCTCAGCAGCTGACCCATGAGGTGAAGACGAAGGGTTGGGTGAGTGGCGACTGTCACCTCCACACCCTCACCTACTCGGGTCACGGGGATTCCAACCTCGACGAGCGCATCGTGAGCCTGGTCGGCGAGGGCGTGGAATTCGCGGTGGCCACCGACCACAACCACACGACCGATTACACGCCCACCGTTCGAAAGCTCGACCAGGGGGAGCACGTTCATCCCGTCCGAGGCAATGAAATCTCCGTGCCGATCGGACATCTGAACGTCTTCCCTCTTCCCCACTGGGACAAGCACCCCTACCGCTCCGCGCACGCGGCCGACGAACTCTTCAAGTTCCTGCGCGCCAACGGTGAGAATGGCATCGACCCCGTCATTCAGCTCAACCACCCCCGCTGGGGCAGTATCGATTTCTTCGGCCATATGGGGCTCGACCCGGTGACCGGCACGTCCGACAACCCCACATGGTCGGACGACTTCGACACGTTGGAAATCCTCAATGAGAATCCCGGTTGGGGCTACCGCGATGCCGATCACCCGCCCCACGGCCTCGGCATGGGTTCGAGCGAGCACCAGGTTCTTCAGGACTGGTTCAATCTCCTCAATCGGGGTCACCGCCACTACGCCGTGGGCAACTCCGACAGCCACACCGTGGAAGCCACCATCGCCGGCGTGCCACGCAACTTCGTTCACCTGGGGATCGATGCGCCGAAGGACATCGACAACGCCAAACTGGCGAGGGCGCTCAAGGAGGGACACTGCTTCACCACGAGCGGACCGTTCGTCTTGTTCTCCGTGAACGGAAAGACATCCGGCTCGGAAACGGGCCCCGACGCACGTGGCGGCTTCGATGTGGATATCGAGATCCGCTGCGCCTCGTGGATCGACTGCGACCGGGTGAAGGTGGTGCACAACGGAGACGTGATCCTCACCCTTCCCGTCCCCCAGGAGAGAAAACCTCTTCGCCTGAAGACCCGCCTGCGCATCCCAACTCTCCGAGACGGCTGGCTTTTGATCTTGGTGGAAGGCGACGACTCCTTGGCCCCCATCGTGCATGACGCGGCTCGCCCCTGCTTCCCCGTCGCCATCCTCAACCCAGTGTTTATAGACGGCAACGGCGACGGCCGGGTGGAGGCCCCCTTGGTTCAGGTGCGGCGGTGGTTGGCAGAAGGCAAGGGAGCCTGGGCCATGGACGGACTCCCCCGTTCTCTCGCGCGACTCATGACGATCGAGGCGGCTCGTTCCGGCAACGCCAAGGCCGCGGAACTCGTCCGCCGGCTTCTGAGGGGAGACCGCGGGGACAAGATCGCCGCCTTCACGGCGGCACGTCTGCTCGCAAACCGTTCGCTGGAACCCGATGTTGAAGCCGCCGAAGTCCCGAACGACGACCCATGGATGGGCGCTCTTCAGTTCGCCGCCCTGGGCGCCCTCGGCGCGGACGGGCAGGCGGCACGCCTAGAGTCCTATCATGCGCGCTTCGGCGACGCCGCCACGAGGCGCTATGCGGACCGGCTTCTTACGGGCTTGGAGTCCGCATCCGTGGCCCGTTTCCGCGTCCTCAGGTTCTTTCCGAATCCGAAACGCCAGGGCCTTTGGAAAAACGACCTCGATGTGGTGACAGACTCCTCCATGAGCGCCGCCCACAAGGGCGCCGTCGGCGGAGGAGAGGCACATTGGGAGATCGTCCCTCTCGGGGAGAATGGCATGTTGCGCCTCGACACGAAAACGACGGACGGCACAGTGGTGGGTCCGAACACAGTCGCTTTCGCGGGCTTCTTCCTGGACCTGGATGAGGCCCGAACCATCCCCTATATGCTCGGCTCGGACGACGGCTGCCGGGTCTGGTTGGACGGGCAGATCGTCTATGATCACCACGGCAGTCACGCCGCGTCCCTCTCCCAGCACCTGGGTTTCTGGAAACTTGCGCCCGGCCGTCATCGCGTCCTCATCGGCATCGAGAACGGAGGTGGCCCGATGGGGCTCCGATTGAAGCTCTTCGGCCGTGGCGTCCGTACGGCCGCGGAATAGAAAGGACCGGACCATGAAGATTGCCGTGATAGGCCTGGGGACCATGGGAGGCCCCATGGCCAAGAACCTGTTGGCGAAGGGCTTCGAAGTGCGCGTCCACAACCGGACCCGCGAAAAGGAGATCCCCCTCGAGGCCCTCGGCGCCGAGCGCGCGGCGTCGCCGGCGAAGGCGGCGCGAGGCGCGGATGTGACCCTCACCTGCGTCTCCGACACACCGGATGTGGAAGCGGTCCTTTTGGCACCCGAAACGGGAGCCATCCACGGCATGTCGCGGGGGAGCCTCGTCATCGACTGTTCCACCATCTCGCCCGACGCCACCCGGGACTTCGCGGCCCGTTTTTCCAAGATCGGTGTGGGCTACGTCGACGCCCCCGTCTCAGGGGGTTCGGAGGGGGCCTTGAACGCGACGCTCGCCATCATGTGCGGGGGCAGCGAGGAGGACTTCGAACGGGCACGACCCGTTTTGCAAGCCATCGGACGCAGCATTACTCACGTGGGGCCGACGGGGTCAGGACAGGTGGCGAAGGCCGTCAATCAGGTGGTCATCGCAGGGACCTATCTCTCGGTGGCCGAGGGGCTGACCCTTGCGGCCAAAAGCGGCGTGGACCCGCAGGCCGTGGTCGAGGCGATTCGCGGGGGCGCCGCGGCATCCTGGGTCCTCGACAACCGCTCCGCCAACATGATCCGAAACACCTACCCGCTGGGCTTTCGTCTCCAACTCCACCGCAAGGATCTGGGCATCGCCCTGGACGCGGGGGAGCATTCCGGCGCTGCCATGCGACTTGCCCGTCTGGTCGCGGATATCGAGGACCGCCTCATCGAAGAGGGATTCGGCGACGAGGACATGTCGGCCATCGCCCGCGCCGTGCGGAGGGAGTCCCATTGGGACTGAACCGCGACGGAACCGCGAAACCGATTCGTGCCCTCGGGATGGAGCGAGGATAGAATCTTCCCGTGTCCGATCCCTTTGCACAACCCGGCATCCAGGTCATCCCGGAAGAGAAGACCGAAACCCAGCAGCGGCTCGGCCGCCCATGGAAGGTCATCGTCTGGGATGATCCGGTGAATCTCATGTCCTACGTGGTCTACGTCTTCCAGACACTCTTCGGCATGCCCTACGAGGAGGCCACGACCAAGATGATGGAAGTCCACAAGCAGGGCCGGTCCATCGTGAAGGTTTGCGACCGTGAGGACGCGGAAGTCTACGTGGAAAAGCTCCACGCTTTTGGACTGCAGGCGACGATGGAGCGGGTCGACGAGTGATCTTTCGACGCGTGGAATCCGACGACGACAGGGAGGCGCTCCTCGAGGTCACCCTGGAAGCGGCCGAGATGCGGTTCCTCCGAAAGGTGCCCAAGAAGCTGAAGGACATCTTTCTCCACCCCGATCGTTCGCCCGCCGTCATCGACCGGCTCTTTCCCCCCACCTACGACGACCCCGAAACGGAGAAGGAACACCGTCGTCTTCTGGGTGAGACACTCCTCGAGCGCCGCAAGGAAGGGCTCGAATGTTTTTCCCAAATCCTCGACCGAGCGGACGGCGGCCGTCTCACCGCCTCGGTGGCGGAAATCAATCTGCTCCTGCAGGTCTTGAACGACTACCGTTTGATGCTCGGCGTGGAGATGAACCTCACTGACAATGACTGGTCGTCCGACGCCCGGGTCTTCTTCAGGCATCCCAGGAAGTTCGCCGAGATGGCCTTCGCGAGCGCGCTTCAAGAAGAGATAATTCGGGGCTGTTCCGAGGATACGTGAGCGAAGCCCAGCTTTTCCAAGAGTTCCGCCGCGCGGCCGGACTCAAGGAGGGAGCAGAGCGCTCTCACGCCCGGCCGATCCAAAGCTTCTTCCCGCACGATTAGGTCGTAGCGTTCGTCCTGAAGGAAGACGAACTCCAAACCCTGATCTGCGGCCAAGATGTCCAAGGTGATACCCCAGTCCGCACGCCCCTGGGCCACGGCGGCGGCCACGGCGTGATGACTTCGCGCCTGCTGGTGGTAGCCCTCGGGGCGCGGGCGGTCGGAGCCCCGGCGATCGAGGAACTTATCGAGGATGGCTCGCGTGCCTGATCCCGGATTCCGGCTCACCATCCGAATGCCCTCGTCGTGGACGCGACCGGCGATCTCGTCCGTGCTCAGGCCTGCGAAACGCGGGTCGCCGGGGCGAAACACCACGCCCTGCCGCCGGTTCCACCCGAAAAGAATGCGCGTGCGCTCGGGGAGATAGGGGATGTTGTAGAGGCCCGTCTCCGGATCGAAGAGATGGCAGCCCGCCACGTCGCCCTCACCGCGAGCGAGAGCCCGCAAGCCGCCCTGGGACCCCACGGGAATCGACTTCCCAGCTAACCCCATGCCCGCCAGCACGGAAAGCAGAGCGTCGAGTCCCACGCAGTGAGAGCCTATGGCGACCAGGTCGCTGGTCCGTACGTCCCGCCCCAGAGGATGGACCTCGACGGATGACCCCGCTTCCAGGAACTCCGTCTCCGCGGGAATGCGCACGAATCCATCGGCCGCGGAGAACGTGCTGACCGAGCCGGACCCTGCCCCTAGGGGATACGCGGCCCACCCCATCGGGCCGGGGACGAGATCCACCAACACGTACTCGGTCCGGCCCGGCGCCGATCGAAGGCGGAGCGGGGCGTGAGCGGTGAGTGGTGGCCGCTCAGGCGCGCGGCGCCCTCCCAGGCGTCTCAGCAGGGGCGCCACGAATTCGTGGAAAGTGAAGATGGCGGAGGTGGGGAAGCCCGGCAGCACCGCTACGGGCACGCCGCCCACCACGGCGAAACAAAAGGGCTTGCCGGGCTTCAAGGCCACGCCGTGGACGACGAGGCCGGGGGAGTTCGGAAACTCCTCCGCAAGGGCTTCGAGGACCGTCACGTTCAGGTCCCCTTTGCCCTTCGAGGTTCCTCCGGAAAGCAAGATGAGGTCGGGAGGCGTCTCGGCCTCGAGAAGCGCCTTCAACCCCTCGTGGATGGCTTCGCGGCGGTCGGGCAGGATCCCCAAGAATCGGGGACTCCCGCCGCACTCCGCCACCGCATCCGTGAGGACGCGCCCGTTCGAATCGTGGACCGCTCCCAGGGGTAGGGGCTCCCCCGGAGGCACGACCTCGTCGCCGGAGGAAAACACGCACACCTCGGGGCAACGATAGACGTGCAAGGTCGCGGCGCCCACAGCCGCCGCGAGAGCCGTCTCTCGGGAGCCGAGCCTCGTCCCTCGAAACAGGACAATCTCTCCGCGTCCGATGTCGCTCCCCGCGGCGGAAAGGTTGGCGCCTGGCGCCAACCCACGAAACACCTCGATCCTCGTGGGATCGCCATCCACGGGGGCCGTGTCCTCCACCATCACCACAGCGTTCGCGCCGCGGGGCAAGATAGCGCCGGTGGCGATGGCGACGGCGTGGCCGGGTTTCACCTCGAACCCCTCGCCGGGGACGGACCCAGCCGCAAGGTTCATGTCTTCCACGACGAGACACCGGGGCTCCAACTCGGTGGCTCCGAAGAGGTCCTCGACCCGCACGGCGAAGCCATCCATGTTGCTCCGGTCGAATGCGGGCACGTCGACGGGAGCCCGCAGATCCTCGGCGAGGACCCGTCCGAGCGCCCGTGCGAGATCCACGGCCTCCTCACGGGGTCCGAGCCCCCGTGTCGCCCGGTCGATGGCCGCCCGCGCCTGTTCGTCCGAGGCGAGGTCCAAAAAGAGCTTGCGCCCCATCAGCGCCCGGCCTCCTCATCGTAGAGGTAGACCTCCACAGAAGAGCCCTCCTCGAGCCCCTCCTTGTCCTCGGGAACGAGGAGAAACCCGTCCGCCCGGGTTGTACTGGAGAGGATGGCGGCGCCCTTGGCGGCCAGGGGGCGGGCCTGGTCCCCCTCCACCTCAACGCGCACGTAGTCCAACCGCCCCGGCACGGAGGCGATCGCGCGCGAGGTCGTCATGGCGCGGCGGGGATAGGGGAATCCCGTCGCATGAGGGCGACCGCCCCACCGGCGGACGGCAGGCCCCGCGAGGATGTCGTAGGCGGCTAGGCATGAAACCGGGTTGCCGGGCAAAAGAAACACCTTCATATCGCCAATCATCCCGATGCCCGCCGGCGCCGCGGGGCGCATCGCCACGCCGTGTACCTGCAGCCGCCCCAGTTTTCCGATCAATTGGGGCAGGAAATCCTCGCGCCCCACGGACGATCCTCCGGACGCGATGAGAATGTCCGCCTCGAGAGCGCGAAGAGTCTCATCAATGAGCGCCTCGTCGTCCTTCAGGCGGAGGGCCTTCTGGACGACGCCGCCGTCCCGTCGAACGAGCGCCCGAAGCATGGGGGTGTTGGAATCGATGATGCAGCCGGGCCGGGGCGCGGAGCCCGCGGCAAGAAGTTCGTTGCCCGTCACGAGGATGACGACGCGCGGTCGCTCATAGACGGTGACCTCTCCCGCGCCCAGGCTGGCCAGAAGCCCCAGGTCCTGGGGTCGCAGGCGCCGCCCTCGCCGAAGAACGAGGTCGCCCACGGCGACATCCTCCCCCATCCGCCCCACATTCTTGGCCGGAGGCACGGGCGCTTCCACCTCCACCCGGCCGTCCTCCTCGCGAGCGTCCTCCGCCATCAGAACGGCGTCCGCGCCCAGCGGCATGGGGGCCCCCGTCATGATCCGGCAAGCCTCTCCCACCCCCACGTCCGGGGTCTCCGTGGCGCCGGGCATGGACTCGCCCACCAGACGCAACGACACAGGATCGTAGTTGGAGGCCCCGTACGTGTCCTCGGCCCGCACGGCGTAACCGTCCATGGCCGACCGGTCGAAGGGAGGGACGGCGTGATCACTCACGAAGTCCTCCGCGAGCACCCGACCGGCGGCATCATCGAGGGGAACGACCTCCAGACGGGATATCAACTCAGAAAGAGCCACAGCCCGCGCCTCGGCCACGGGCGTGCGGGAGGCAAACCCGCGGAATCGGACGTCGCGGGGCGGCGCGCCCCCTTCCACCGCTGGAAGGATGTCGATTTCGTCCCCCGAGACGACGGGGTGGTCCGCGAACGCGCTCCGGTCCAGCTGTTCCCCTTCCACGACGAGCAACAGGTAGGGATGAATCCTCCCCGCCTCATCGAGGACCCGTGGGCGAAGCCTCGTGTGAATCGCAAACAAAGCGTCGAGCGCCTCCCCTACCGTCTCCGCCTCGACGAGGACCTCCTCCTCGCCGCCTGAAAAGCGGCTCAGAACATCCGGGACATGAATCGTGATACCGGCCGGTTTCCCCATAGCTCAGAGCATAGACCGGAACGCCTCATCTCTCCACAGCCGAAGCCCCGAACGACGCCAATCCATCGATGGCGGCTCCCGACAGGATGCCCCCCAATGAGAACGGCGCGGAGGAAGGGCCTCCGCGCCGCGGGTAAGGAATGGTTCAAGACAGTGTTTCTTCGTGGCTCAGAGGCAATCCAAGATCAACAGGTGAAGCACCGAGTCGAACATGTCGGTGTCGCCGGACGCCCCGTTGAGGTTGATGCCCAGATGGATCGTGGCTTCCGGCGTCGGGAAGGCCACGATGTGTCCGTTGAGGAGCAAGGGGAAGCCGTCCATGGCAACGTTGTTGTCCACGGTCCCCAGAACGGAGGTGCCGATAACACCGCCCGAGCTCTTGCTGATCTGGGTGGTGATGACGACGTTGTCATCAAAGTCCCCGTCCTGATTCATGTCGCCGAAGCCTTGGTCCGAGCCCTCCATCGTGAAGGAGATGAAGCGCAAACGGGTCGAACAATCCTGGACCGAGATGTTGCCCGAACCAACGCGGACGAAGTCGCCGTTGGCGGCGATCGTTCCCCCCTGGACCCGAAAGTAGAAGACTGCATCGTCCGCCGTGTCGTTGTCGCCATTCAAGTCGTGAGAATTGTCGGCTTCATCGGCCACAAGGACCACCCAATCGCCGTTCCGTCCGCAGATGACCTGATCGCCCGCCAAACCCAAATTGACCGCCTGAGTCGCGGCGGTCTGCATGCCCACGTAGAAGGGCACCAGATCGTCCGTATCGGTGTCCCCGATCCCCTGATTGTAGTTCGTTCCGTTGGGACCTTGCGCCGTCTCCAGCGCCGTCATGACGAAGAACTCTCCGCAGACGACGGGCAGGGACGATGCGGAGCCGTCGTCCTGGGCCACGCCCACGTTATTCGCCAGGTTGGGCAGCGTGAGGTCCACCCAGAACGGCACGAAGTCGGTGGTGTCGCCGTCCACGTTGTAATCGCTCCCCGTGGGGCCGTTGTCCGCTTCACTCGCCGAAATGACCGCACGGGTCTCCGACCCGGAAAGTCGGGTCGCCTGAATGGCGATTCCTCCGGCGGGTAGGCTCTCGGTGGAAGTGTTCACATCGAAGATCGCCGCCACGGCATCCATCATGTCCGTGTCGTTGGAGATGCCGGCGTTGAGGTTTTGCCCCTCGTCTCCCTCGTCGATGGCGTACATCACCGCGGGAGCGGCGTCGGTGCCGATGATGCGGAAGCCGGCGGGGCTGACGGCGCGCGCCATCCCGGCCGGACCAATGTTGAAGGTCGTCATCGTGGCCACGGACATTCCCATGAGAACGTCGTCGGAGCTGTCGCCGTCGCCATTGAGGTCCGTGCCCATGCCGCCGGGATCCGTCTGATCCTCTTCCGAGGCTTCGAAGACGATGATGCCGTGCCGCAGGTCGTACCCGAGGGAATCCGGGTTCATCGCCACCCCCGCGCCCGTCGCGGTGAGCGTCGCGGGATCGAAGAGTTGCAGGACGAAATCGTCGATGACGAGGTCGCCGTTGAGATCCTGGTTGGCGGCCACCTCGCTGGTCACGAGCACGAAGATCGAACCCTCGCCGCGAATACTCGCGACCGGTTCCAGGCTGATGTTCGTGATGTTGGGATTGGCCGGGCCGACGGGCAGACTGGGATCGAAGAGAACCAAGATGGTGTCACCGAAGTCGCCGTCCATGTTGAAGTCGACGAGGCCCTCGTCGGCTTCCTCGACGCCCCAAGCGACAAGGGTGTCATTGACCGCGAAAAGCGGGGTTCCCGCCACGCCGAGGTTCGTGATCTGTCCCGTCGTCGCATCGATCATGTGGACGACGTCGTCGGCGGCGTCGCCGTCACCGTTTAGATCCGTGGCGCCCTGTTCCAGTTCGTTGACCAGCGTGAAAACGAAATCCCCGAGATTGGTGAGGCCCGACGGGTAGTTCGCCGCCACCGCCAACCCCGTGTTCATGACCTGCGCGCCGCTGTCGCCGCTGTTCGCCCCTCCCCCGCCGCATCCGACGACGAGAAGGCTCAAGAGCGCGAGCAAAACCGGGCTGATATTCTTCTTCATGACGTGCATCCCTCTTCGATGTGCGCGTGACGTCTGACGTATCGACGTCGGAAGTCCCTGTTCTGAAGCCCTTTCCGACAATCCGCGCATTTATATCCCAAGCGACCTGAGACGTATCTTGAGGGTTTGGGAGAGGGCCTTGGCGGTGTGCTGCCGTCGGTCGTCCTCGCGCCCCCGGGCCCGAAAGCACACAATGGCACCATGAAAAACCAGGAGCCCCTGCGGCATTTCCTCTTCTACACGCTTTCGCTCCCCGAGCGGGCCCTTCGCAGCACCGTGGGGCTCGCGGCAGGGGCCGTGAAGGAGATGAGCGAGTTTCTCGTGCCCAAGGCCTTCCAGGATTCGAAGACCTACAAGATCGTCGTCCGCAACTCCTTGAGCTTTCTCCTCGACAAGGTGGCGGGTCTCGAGTTGGAGGAGGAAGAAAACGAGCAGACCGTCAGCGACGACTTTCTGGCGCGCAAGGCGGTGGGGAACTTTCTCGACCTCACGAGCCTCGCCACGATGCACGTCTCGCCGGTCTGGTTGCTCGCGATCGTCAGCGACCTGGCGTACGGCACCCACACCTACATCCAGGAACTGGCCCAGGAGTTGGAAGAGAAGGGCATCATCGCCGAGAGCTCCACGATCCGAAACGTGGACGATTTTCTGGAAGCCGTCGCGGAGGGGGCGGGGCGCGCGGCCTCCCTGGTGGACACCCCTCCCCTTTCCGTCGAGCAGCTGAAACAGAGCGCCGAGGAAACGAAGGAAGCCCTCGCCCGCGTGGACGTCACCCAGCTTCTACCCGCCAAGGAGATTCAGGAGACGTGGGACGAGATGAGACGGGTGGCCGACGCCTCGAAGCTCGGCCTGCTCGACGTCTCCGCCGCCATGACCATGAATGCGTTCGACAAGCTGGGCGCGGTCATCGACGGCACGTTCAGCGGACTGGTCGTGGCGACCGGCCTTCTCGACCGGGTCATCATCGACCACTACAAGGACGCCTTGGAACGCATCGCGGAGAAAGGGCTTTTCGCCATCGTGAAGGAGAGCTATGAGCCCTACGTCGAGGCGGTCTTCAAGAACTTTTCCGGGGACCGGGAGACCCTCACCGAAAAAGTCCTGGACGGGACGCTCCTCGTTCGCTTCCTTCGATGGTGCAAGAATCTCTTCGCCCGCAAGAAGCCCCCACACCGGGTTCCCTCTTGTCCCGACGAACACAGCCGCCCATAACGAAGGCAGAATGGTCTCACCGCCGATCAATCCCTGTGCCCCTCGAACTGCAATCATCGAGGGTCTGCCGTTCTCGGCCCGCGCACTGCTGGCGCCCATGGACGGCGTGACGGACCCCACATTCCGGGATCTTCTCCTCGACCTCCACGACGAGGGCGTCCTCGGGGGCACCTTCACCGAGTTCCTCCGGGTCTCCGCCCATCCGCTCCCTCGCCACGCCATTGAGAAGACCTTGGGCCCCCGCGGCGCTCGCCGCCGCCTCGGCCTGCAACTCATGGGCAACCACGAGGCCCATCTCGGCGAAACCGCCCGCCGCGCTGCGGAACTCGGCGTCCAGCTGATCGACATCAACTTCGGCTGTCCCGCACGCGGGGCCGCCAAGTCCATCGCCGGCTGCGCCCTTCTTGCCGACCCCTCTCGCATGCGACGGCTCGTCCAAGCCCTCCGTGATGCCCTGCCCACGCACATACCCGTCACCGCGAAGATCCGGTCGGGCCTCGAGGACGACAGTAACCTCGAGGACCTGGCCAAGGCCGTGGAAGACGGCGGGGCAGCCCTCCTCACCGTTCACTGTCGGACGAAGAAAGAGGCCTACCGCGACGGAACAGCAAGGTGGGAGCGGATTGCCCGCTGCGTCGCCGCTGTGAACATTCCCGTCTGCGGCAACGGTGGTATTGAGGAGCACGCCCACATCGAGGCCATGATGCGGGCCACGGGCGCGGCGTTCGCCATGGTGGGCCGTGCCGCGATCGCCGACCCCTGGGTGTTTTCCGGCCACCGGGCGACGACCGATGAGTCCAGGGACTTCCTTGCCCGCTATGCCGAAGACATGCTGGAGCGAACCCAAGGCCGCATGGTGCGAGTGGCGGCCCGGCTGAAGCAGATGATCCGCTATTGGAAGGCGGCTGGCCTCTTCGAGGAAAGCCGCTCCCGGTGGCTGCGGACCAAATCCCCCGAAACTCTCGTCGCGGCGATCCTTCGCCGCGCGGAAATGGAACCCTCATGCCCGACACCTCCCGCGAAAGCGTGAACGATCTCGAGTCGTGCGCGGCCCTGAATCGCCGACTTCTTCCCGCACAGTCCTCTCTGTTCCTGGCCGAGATCGATTGGGACGCGAACGAAGCCGTCCTGGACGTCACGCTCGCCGGCGCGCCCGGCGTGCGCGTTTTCGAATGGGAAGCCCCGCGCGCGTTGATCTGGGCGTTGGAATCGATCGACCCGGGGCTCCCTCCCAGCCGTCTCGCAATGCCTGTCGACATGGACTTGACCAACCCCCTCGAGTTCTCGGCCGACGAGCTCGTGGAAGCCCGGGTCCGACGCCTTAGCGGCGAAGAGGTGAACGACATCCTGAGCGCCTCCCGCCTGCAGGTCATCCACGGCGACGCTGCGGCGCTCCGCGAGGGACAACCTGTCCATGAGCTGCGATGGGAGGGCTACACCCTGGAACCCAAGAGGACCGATCTTCACCTTCTCGTCGTGGGCCCGCCTTTCACCCTCCATGGCGAGAATGGTGAAATCTCTCTGGACGGCTTGGAGGAGCCACCCCACCACGACGCCCCCCCGTCGGGCCCGGTGCTCTCACCCCTCCAGGCTCCCGCGTTTCCCGACGCGACGTCCGATCTCCCCGATGACATCGAGCGATGCCTGCGGCGCTTTTTCACGGCCCAGCTCACCTCGGACTGGGAGGAGCTGGCCCGCGTGTTTCCCCATCCCGATTTCGATCTTCCGAACACAGTGCACTGGCACGCCTGTCACTACCGCCGCCTTTTCGACTTCTTCCACGGGGAATCGATCGAGGACGTCTGGGTCGAGAACGACTTGGCAAGCGTCCAGGTGCGCGGGACCCTCTCGAGCCACGCGGAAGATGACCTCCCGCCCATGACGGAGGTCAGCCTCTGGACGTTTTCCCTGCGGAGGCGTGCAAACGGTGATTGGATCGTTCGCCATTTCAGTCAGAGCTTTCTTCGTCCCCGCTGAAGGCGAACACGCCCCGACGCTTCAGGAATCGCGCAGGCGCCCCGCGAGACCGGTGACGCCTCGCGCCTCCTCCCTTTCAGGGATGTCCTGTCCAAGAACGCGGCGTAGCCCATCAGCGAAGAGGTCGAGACCCGCCAAACGATGAGAGGTGCGGGGCCGCAAGGCGGTCTCCAGAACGTCCATGAGCCCGTCGGGCAAGCCCGACGGGAGTTCACGCAGCAGGCGTGCGTGTCCCAGGGTGCGCGCGGCGAGGCACGCTTCGGGAGTCAACGCACCGCAGGGAATGCGCAGGGCGATGAGACTGCCCAGGCAAAGGGCAAGACTCCAGACGTCCGCGAGATAGCACACCGGGCCCCAAACCGGCTCGACGGTTTCGGGCGCCAACCATTCGGGTCGCCAGCCTGGTCGATCGAGGGGGGCCGCGCCCTCGCCCATCCACGCGAAGCCCAAACCCTGGACCCGCAGGCCGTCATCCAGCCGGAAAACCCGTCCAGGATGGATCTCACCGTGGACCTGGCCGCCTTGGTGGGCCTGATGGAGAGCGTCGGCAAGATCGATGAAGAGAGACAAGATGCCGGTGACGTGGGATGCGGTCGCGGCGAGTCGTTGCGCCGCGCGCCCCGCCTTCGCCACTTCATCGAGAACCGATGGATGGGCTCGCTCGCCGTCCAGCCACCTTCGTCTCACGGCTTCGATATCGAGGGCGCCCTCGGCTCGGACCAGCCCCCTCATGAGATCCATGAGGCTCGGCCCCTCCAGCCGCTCGCGCACAACGACGATGCGGCCTTCGCTCCGGGTCACATCGAGAATCGCCGCCATCCCCGGCGCGCCCCTTTGCGACGCATAGACGAGGGCCTTGGCAAGGCGTTCTCGCGTGGCGGGGGAAAGGTCTTCGCCGAGAAGAACGGATTCCGCCGGGCGCTCGGCGGCCTCCATGAGGGCGAACACTTCGCCATAGGGTTCGCGGCCCGTGGGAAGTCCTTCCCGCGAGGGGCTCTTGGACGGCGGAGGCAAGAGATCCCCCAAGGCCTCGGTCAGGAAACTCTCGCAGGCCAGGAATTCCTCTAGGTCCTCCCTGAACTCCTCGTGCTCCTCCAGAAGGGCCTCCCGGTCCAGGCGCTCCCCTCGATTGCGGCGATCTTGGATCTCCTCGATGAGCCGTGCCAAGCGGTCTTCTCGGGATTCAACCATGGGATCAGCCGTCGCTGAACCAGGCCATGCCCTTGAGGATGGAATGCAACTTCCGCTGCGCCCGGTGGAACAGGACGTTGACCGCATTGGAGTTCATCCCCATGCGCTCCCCCGTTTCAGCTGCCGAAAGCTTCATGATCTGCCGAAACGTGATGACCTGGCGAAAATTCTCGGGCAGCCGTTCCATGGCTTCGTTCAGCAGCTGGTAGCCTTCTTTTTGCATGACGATCTGGCTGGGCGTCTCCTGTCCGGAAGGCACCGCGTCCCCCAGTTCAAACCCCTGGGTGTCGCTCCCTTTCGCCTTTTGCTGCAGAGAAACGGTCTCGTGGGGCTGTCGCTTGGCGGTCTTGAAGAAGTACTTGTCGAAGTCCTTGATCTTCCACCCGATGACGGTGGTGACCCATTTGAAAAACGAGTCCGGGTCGGAGTATTCGAACTTGTGGAAGTTCTTGTAGACCTCGATGTAGATCTCCTGGATGATGTCGTCGGCCTCGACCTGAGCCTTCAGCTTGTCGAGCATCTGCATCCGAACGAGCAGCTTGATACGGGGGTAATACCGCTGAAACAGGAGGTCGAAGGCCTCACTGTCCCCGTCCTGAATGCGCAGGACGAGTTGCTGGGTCGTCCCGTGGTCCTTCTTCTTGGCCATGACGCCGGGAAATCCTGGATACTTGTGGCTGTATCGGCTCCAGGCTGGGCGCAAGCCTGAAGGTCTCCCTGAATCCTAACGTCAAACCGGAAATGGGGCAGGAGGAATCCGGAGAATCGCACTCAGAAGTCCCGATTCCCCTTGGAATTGTTAACCGAATGCTTATCTTTTCGGGAGCGTTCGTTCTGAATCGTCTTGCGCTGCCAGCGGTAGTCGACGCCCCCCTCGTAGAACCGCTCCGGGTGCTCGACACACCAGATCTGCTTGTGGATCAGCCAATCCTCCGGGTCGAGTTCGAGGCCGGCCTTCAGTGCCTCGAGAGCTTCGCTTTTCTCACCGCGGCGGAGCGCCAGATCGGCCCGGATCATGTAGAGGATCTTCTGCTCGGGGAGGGCCTTCAAAGCCGCCTTCACCACGGCGCCGGCGGCCTCCAGCCCGTCGCTTTGCAGCGCAACATGGATGAGTCCCACCCATGCGCCCAAGTCCTGGGGCCGGGCCCCCACCGCATCCTCGAAGTCCTGCCGCGTCTTCCCCCCCTCGGAGCCGCGCTTTTCCACGGGAACGGGCGGACGGGCCAGCAAAGTCTCTAGCGTCTGAAAGGTCTTTCGCCCCGGGCCCGCGGCGCGCGACGCCACGAGGACGCCATTCTCGTCGAGAAGCGACCAAAGGGGGATGACCCGCTGGCCGAGAACGGCCCCCGCAAAGATGTTGGCGCGGTCGACCACGACGGGATACGTGACGCCGAATTCCTTCACGTACCGGCCCGGCAACTCGGGCCCCTGAACATCCACGGCGATGGAGAGCATGGCCGGTGCCTTGTCGCCGAGCTTCTTCAAGAACTCCTGCCAGACCGGCAGGTGGTTGCGGCAGCCTCACCACGATGCCCAATTGACGATGAGGAGCTTCCGACCTCGAAAGTCAGAGAGCTGGATGTCCTTGTTGCCCTTGAGAGGCTCGAAAGCGAGGTCCGGGACCGGGTCGCCCACCTTCACCACTCGCAGTCCCGAAGCGACTGGCGCATCGGGAATCCTCACGGTGTAGTCAACACGGCCTGCGTCGAGGTTGGCCCCGAAGGAGACGACTTCGCCCCCCACGAGTTCGATGAGGCCGTCCAATTCGACGCGCCGGCCCGCCCCACTGAAAAGCCTCGCTGGAGCGGGGAAGCAGATGTCTCCATGACAGACCTGGAAGGGTTCGGTCGTCGCCTTGATGTCGAGTCCCAGGGCCTTCGCGGCCCAGGCCGTGGAAACCCAGATCTCCCCGTCGAAAGAGCCCGTTCCCGTCACGGGAGCTCCGCCTTCCACGGTCAAGGACACCTGGACTTCGTCCTGAGCCGCCAATGCGGCCCCAAGCACCAAGACTCCCAAGAAGACTCGGATTCCTACGTGCGGCTTCATCATTCCGTCTCCGATTCACAGGCGCGATAGAAGGCTCGAGCCATGCCCAAGGCGAACAGATGCCGGGCCCAAAGCCTGAGATGCACCAGAAACAGGACGCCCAGGAAGGCGCCATGTGTCCACATCGGAACGTTTTTTCCGAGTTCGAGAAAAGCGAGGATGGGTCCCGCGATGAGCGCCGGCACCATGAACGCCGCCGGGAGGAAAGCCTTGGCCTTCAACTCGGTCACCCGCTGCAGGGCCCGGTCGCAGGCTTCAGTCGCTCGCGCCATCCTCCGCAAACGGGTCTGCCACGCACCGAGAGCGAAGTAGGGGATGCTGTGCAGCATCAAAGCCCCCAGCAGGACAGCCAGGCCGAGCGGCAGATGCAGCCCGCGGTCGCCCAGCCATCCCACTCCGTCCACGAAGAGATAGATCCAGCCGAGGCTGACCACCCACCCGAACCCGCGGAGAAATGTCTCCATCGTCTCCCTTTACTTGGTGCTGGCGACGACCTTGTTCCGGCGAAGGAAGGCGCGCTCCACCCGCCGTCGCGCTCTCGCGAGCTTCTTTGCGAAGGAGTCCGCCTTCGCGTCGTTGTAGTCCGCCACCCAAACAGCCTCGTCCGGAGCAGCGGGGTCCAAAACGACATAGGCAGGATTCGTGATGCTCCCCGTAAGCTTCTCCCTGAGTCGACTGAATTCGTCCTTCCGCGGTCCCTTACCATCGGTGTGTAGGGAAACCACCACCATGCGGTTCATCTCTTCGATGACATCTTTCTTGGTCGAGAACACACTGCTCTCGATATCACGGCAGTTCGGTCACGTGAAGCCCGTGAAGTCGACGAACAGCGCCACGCCCCTCGTCGTCGCCTCCTCGAGGGCGGCCTCCCAATTGTCCTCGATGCGGCCCTCCCAACCGAGCTTACCCTCGCTCTGCTCGTGTTCGAGGGCAGGTGGCATGAGGCTCTCGACGAGATAGGGCATCCGTCGGCCCTGGGCTCCCTGAGAGAGGAATAGGGCGAAGACCAAAAGAACGATCGCGATTGACCCGGCCGCGGGACCGGCACGTTCCACCTTGCCGTCGTGGGGGAATGCGATGAACCCCAACAGGTAGACCGCATTCATGAGGAAAAGCCCCACCCAGATCCAGAGGATCACGTCGCGGGTGAACACGCCCCATCCGAAATAGGCATCCATCGCCCCGATGAACTTGAAGGAGAATGCCATTTCCAGAAACCCGAGCGTGACCTTCACACGGTTCATCCAACCGCCGCTCTTCGGCATGCTCGAGAGCAGGCGAGGGAAAAGCGACAGGAAGAAGAAGGGGATCGCCAGGACGAAGGAGAAAACGAACATGCCGATGATGGGGAGTTGCCACTCACCCGATTGAGCAGCGTCCACGAGGATGGCGCCGACCAAAGGCGCCGTGCACGTGAAGCTCGTCAAGGAGAACAACAGGCCCATGCCCAAAGTTCCCGTGAGACCGCCCTTCCCCTGGACCTTGCCCGCCCGTGCCATCAGGAAGGCCGGGGGCTTCAGCGCGAACATGCCGAAGAGGGACAAGGAGAAGAGAATGAAGAGGACTCCGAACGCCCCTTGCACCCAGCCGTTCGTGGCAAGCGCCTGAACGCCCTGCGCCTTGAAGATCGCCGTGACGCCGGCGCCGATGGCGACGAAGCTCACGACGATGCCCACGACGTAGACCGTAGGCAAGACCAGCGGGTTCTCGTGCTTGCGTTCCGCCTGTTTCGTAAAGAACGACACGGTGACGGGAATCATCGGGAACACGCAAGGAGTGAGGAGTGCCAGCAGAGCCGCGACCGCCGCCTTGAGCACCCAGGCCCAAAGGCTCGGAAGCCCGAATTCGAGTTCTAGGTGCAGGCCGTCCAGCTCCTTTTCGAACTCCAACCCTTCCACCTGCAGAGGAATGCTCACGGCCACGTCACGAGATTCTTTCCCGCTGCGGGCGAGCGACTTGGCCTGAACCTCCAGAACAAAATCGAGAGACAGCCCATCCTCGGACCGCGTCACGGAAACGGCCTCGACATCCTGAATCCGTTCAGAATCCCCCACGTCCATGTAGAAGTCATCGAGGCGGCCCGGATCGACGGGTTCCGGCGATTCGATGTGCAGCTTCAGTGTTGCCGTCTCACCCGCTCTGATCTTCTTGTCCACCACCTCGAGCGTGGCCTTCATGCCGTCCAGCGAAGGGGGCTCCGGCAAGGGTTCGGGGACCTCGGGGATGAGGGGTTGGATGGTCTGTTTCAGACTCTCGATCTCCGACTCGAGGTCCTCGCGCAAGGCGGAGATCTTCGGATCGAGAACGTCTTCCAAGGCATGGCGCAAGGCGACCTCGGAAATGGCTCCGGTGCCCTCGCCATCCCCGCGTTCCGCCTGATCCGTTCCCGATGTCGCCGGGACCAACTCGACACGGGCCTTGAAGCTCTCACTCGTGGGCGGTTCGCACCCGGAGGCGTCGCAGGCCATGTAGCCCATTCTCACGCGCACGGTCTGCCGGCCCGTCAGCGACTTCGCAAACCGGATCGGAACACGAAACGTGATCTCGCCTTCATGGTAGATGGTGTCGCCGAAATCGTTCTTCTGGATGTGAGGCTTGGGCTCCTTCACGGGGCCCGCGATCTCAACCCCTTCCGGCGCCACGATCTTGAAGGTGGTGGGTTCTTGGAACTCCGCCTTCTGGATGCTGTAGATGTGCCAGCCCTCTTCGATCGATACGGTGACCAAGAGGGTCGCCTCGCCGCCGATAGGGACCTGGGCAGGCTCGATGCGCGCTTCTTTGATCGTGATGCGCTGCGGCGAGGGGCCCAACCCGCCGATCTGGGCCCACGACAAGCTTCCGAGGAGGCACCACACCGCCGCAAACCCCAGGGATCTCAGACTCAATGGCTTCACGATCGACTCCTTGGATGACTTGGGGGTGACCAGCCGTCGACCCTCCTCGGTACAAACGCGGGACTCTATGGAATGATTCCCACCCCAGCAAAATCGACCCCAGATAGGGTATGAACCCACCATGAAGAGATTCTCTCACGAGAATCCTCCCAAACTCTCCCGAAGATCGTATAAGAGACCCGAAGGGACTTGTACGACGAGGCCGAGAGAAAGGACGTTCGCCTGAAATGAGCCGCCACGAGGTCTATCGAGAGATTCTCATCCAAGCGACGGCCGCCGTTCCCGAGGCGCCACAGGCTTCCAACGCCCCCGGATTCACCGAAGCCTCGGAGAAGCTCGGCGATCATCTCTACCGTCTCTGCATCGAATTCGGCGTATCCTTCAATCTCTTCAAGGCCGCCGTCATGGGGGAGGCGCTCAGGCGATCCCGTTCCCGTATCGCTTCCGCCGGGGAGGCGCCGCAGACGCCGTCGTTCCTGGACCCCGTCGCCACCCAGGTGCCTCTGGTCATCCTGGCTTTGGAATTGATGCGCGAAGACGAGGCCTTCTGACCCCATCATCTGCGGCGAGTGTCACATGTTGCGGCGGTAACGTCCGCCCACATCGTAGAGCGCCTGCGTCATCTGACCGAGGCTCGCCACCCGAACCGTCTCCATGAGTTCGGCGAACACGTTTCCTCCGGAAAGTGCCACCTTTTGCAAACGCTCGAGCGCGGCTTCGGTCTCTCCCGCATGGCTCTGCTGGAATTCCCGCAGTCGCCGAATCTGAAGCTCTTTCTCCTCGGCGGTGGCACGGGTCAACGGGACGGATTCCTTCTCCGCCTCCGCCTCCGCATCGGGATTGAGAAAGGTATTCACGCCCACGATCGGCAGCTCACCCGTGTGCTTCAACCGCTCATAGAGCATCGACTCGTCCTGGATCTTTCCCCGCTGGTATTGGGACTCCATGGCTCCCAGCACGCCACCGCGTCGATCCAGGGCCTCGAACTCCCTCAGAACGGCCTCCTCGACGAGCTCCGTCAGTTCGTCCACGAGGAATGATCCCTGCAGAGCGTTCTCATTTTTCGCCATGCCGAATTCGCGGTTGATGATGAGCTGAATCGCCAAGGCGCGGCGAACCGACTCGGGCGTGGGCGTCGTGATGGCCTCGTCGTAGGCGTTCGTATGCAACGAATTGCAGTTGTCGAAGGTGGCGATGAGGGCCTGCAGAGTCGTGCGGATGTCGTTGAAGTCGATCTCCTGGGCGTGCAGGGATCGACCGGACGTCTGAATGTGGTACTTCAGCTTTTGGCTGCGGGCGTTACCCCCGTACTTCAACTTGATCGCCCGAGCCCAGATGCGGCGCGCGACCCGGCCAAGGACGGTGTATTCGGGATCGAGTCCGTTGGAGAAGAAGAACGAGAGATTCGGCGCGAAGTCGTCGATCTTCATCCCTCGCGCCAAGTAATACTCGACGTAAGTGAAACCGTTCGCGAGCGTGAAGGCCAATTGAGAGATCGGGTTCGCGCCGGCTTCGGCGATGTGGTAACCGCTGATGGAGACCGAGTAGTAGTTTCTTACACCGTGCTCGATGAAGTACTCCTGGACGTCGCCCATCATCCGCAGCGCGAAATCCGTGGAGAAGATGCATGTGTTCTGGGCTTGGTCCTCTTTGAGGATGTCCGCCTGAACCGTCCCTCGAACGACGTGCAAGACATGCTCGCGAATCTCTCGTAGTTCCTCGTCGAGCGGCGAGCGTCCGTGCTCCTGCTCGAAAGCCTCGACTTTCTGGTCGATGGCCGTGTTGAGGAACATGGCGAGAATCATCGGCGCGGGCCCGTTGATGGTCATCGACACGCTGGTCGTGGGGTCGCACAGGTCAAAACCGGCGTAGAGCCGCTTCATGTCCTCTAGGGTGCAGATGCTCACCCCGCTCTCCCCCACTTTCCCGTAGATGTCGGGCCGTTCGTCGGGGTCCTGTCCGTAGAGGGTCACGCTGTCGAAGGCGGTACTCAAGCGCTTGGCGGGCTGGCCCTTCGAAAGCAGGTGAAAACGCCGATTCGTGCGTTCAGGCGGCCCTTCACCCGCGAACTGCCGCGCCGGGTCCTCGCCGCGGCGCTTGAACGGAAATACGCCACCCGTGTAGGGAAAATGACCGGGTAGGTTCTCGGAATAGAGCCAGCGGAAAAGATCCCCCCTGTGACGGAATCGTGGCAAGGCCACCCTGGAGAGGCTCAGGCCCGAAAGGGTGGGGATCTTGAGATCGTTGCGAATCTCTCTCCCGCGAATCGTGACCACGTACTCGTCGCCCGCGTAGGCGTCGCAGAGCCGGTCGAATTCGTCGAGGGCCTTCTTGGCATCCGGGTCGAGCTGTCCGCGATAGTCCTCCAGCATCGCCTCGAGTTCCCGCATGGACTCCTCGCTCATCCCGCTTTCTCGGGCGAGCGCCAGGCTTTCCTCCACCGCGGTCATCGCATCGACAATCCGCGCCTGGTGCTCGATCCATCGAGCATGGCGCCGCTGAATGTCGACGATCTCGCCGAGGTAGTGGACACGCTCGGGAGGAATGACACGGTGAGCCAACCGCGTGTAGGGGTGAAGCGGACGGGGCACGACGCTTTGGGTCTCGGTCCCGCGTCGCCGATCGATGAGCCCCAGAAGATGCAGGTAGGCGGCATTCACCCCCTCATCGTTGTACTGGCTCGCCATCGTCCCGAAAACGGGGAGGGCGTCGTCGGCGACCTCATGGGAGACCTTGCGAGAACGGCGAAACTGCTTGCGCACGTCGCGCAGGGCATCCTCGGCTGCAAGGCGATCAAACTTGTTGATGACGACCATGTCAGCGAAGTCGATCATGTCGATCTTCTCAAGCTGCGTCGCCGCGCCGTATTCCGGCGTCATCACATAGACCGGAATGTCGACGTGTTCGGTGATGTCGGCGTCGCCCTGACCGATGCCGCTGGTCTCGACGATGATGAGTTCGAACGCGGCGGCTTTCGCCGCCGCCACGGCCTCATCGATGCACTGGGCCAACTCGCTCTTCGCACCCCGGGTCGCCAGACTCCTCACGAAAACCCGGGGGGAATCGGCGCTGTTCAGCCGAATGCGATCGCCCAGGAGAGCCCCGCCCGTCCTCCGCTTGGAGGGGTCCACGGAGAGAATCGCCACGCGATGCTCCGGGAAATCCCTCGTGTACCGTGCCACAAGCTCGTCGGTGAGGGAGGACTTTCCGGCACCGCCCGTCCCCGTGATTCCCACGACGACGCACAACGGCGAGGGCGGATGCTTCTCCAGAGAGTTCCGAAGGATGCTGGCCTGTTCCTGGCTGCGTGTTCCGTCCAACTCGGCCAGGCTGATCCACGTGGCGAGCGTGCTCGGGTTCTCCACCGGAGCATCGACGACCCTCTCGAGGGCCCCCTTGCGCTCCAAGGTCGAGAAATCCGTGGCCTCGAGGATATCGTCGATGATGCCTTCCAACCCCATGCGCCGGCCGTCCTCGGGAGAATAGATGCGCCGAACGCCGTAGGCCTCCAACTCCTCGATCTCCTCGGGCACGATCGTCCCGCCCCCGCCGCCGAACACTTGGATGTGGTCGGCTCCCCGTTCCCTGAGCAGATCGACCACGTACTTGAAGAATTCGACGTGCCCGCCCTGGTAGGAGGAGATGCAAATCCCCTGGACGTCTTCCTGGATGGCCGCATCGACGATTTCGCCGGCGGATCGGTTGTGCCCTAGATGGATGACCTCCGCACCCGCTTCCTGCAACAAGCGTCGCATGATGTTGATGGCCGCATCATGGCCGTCGAACAGCGACGCTGCAGTGATGAAGCGGATCTTATGGGTGGGCCGGTAGCGGGTTTCGTTCATGGTGGCCTGACCCCGGCTGGACGGGTGAGCGGGGCAAGATAGGACCAGGCCCCCTGGGATTCAACCCGCGAGGGTCAGGGACTGTGGGAAATCACAAAAACGCGGTGTCGGGATGCGGTGAGAATGCCGGCCAAGACGAATCTGGGGGGACGCACCATGGAAGTCAGCTTGCTCTCGTCGGGTTCGGTTTTTCAGAGGGTTCGCGAGAGAATGAGGGCGAGGGGTCGAGTGGACGGCGTTTCGAAGGAGAGATTGATGGTGTGAGTGAAGATGATGATGTTGTTGTTACATTTGCCGTTTTCGAGGTGGGAACCGACCACTCGGCCCCTGCTGTACCCATTCCACCCGTTTAGACAGCCGAAACCCCGGAAACGGCACGCTTTTTTTCCGTTTTTCTGGGGCTGGGTGAGGCCGCAACCACCTATCCACAAGGGGGTCAAAGACTTGCACTCCGCAAGTTTTCGGCGTACAAATCGAACTATGTCGTATCTCTGCCTGTTCGCATCGTCCAGCACGCGTCTTCGAGCGCAACACTATCGGGATGCCTTGGCCTTCGGGCGGGGCGCCGCCGCCGCGGGGTGGGATTTGGTGTTCGGTGGGGCCAACGTGGGCTTGATGGATGCGGCGGCGCGCGGATTCCGGGCGGGCGGCGCACGCATCGTGTCGGTCATCCCTCATCACTTCGACGCAAAGGGGCTCACCTGGACCGACGCGGAGGAGATCTTGCTCACCCAGGACTTGCGAGAGCGCAAGGGCGCCATGGATTCCCGAGCGCGGGCTTTCGTGGCCCTCCCCGGCGGCCCGGGAACGGCGGACGAGTGGATCGAGGTCCTCACCCTGAAGCAGATCGGTCTTCACGACCGTCCGATCCTGCTGCTGAATACGGGGGGGCACTGGGACGGCCTCCTCGGCCAACTGGCCCTCATGTGGGAAGAGGGGTTTTGCCGGGAGGACCCCCGCTCCCTCGCCCAGGTGGCCGCAAGCGTCGAGGATCTGTTGGAACTCCTCGGGCCGGCGCCGGGCGGTCCCCGCTCGCCGGCCAAGCACGCAAAGGAGGTGCGAAAGTGACCCGCCCCGAGCGACAGGCTCTCGGTCGAGCCCGAGACATCCTCTACGACTGGGGGGTCCGCGGGCGCGACTCGAAGGCGCCGAGCGAACTCGCCAAGTGCTGCGACGTCGATACGTTGACCATCATGGCTTGGCTCGTTCCCCCCAGTCCAGACGCCCTCGACACCCTCCTTCTCCTCGATCGCGCGGCGGAACACGGAGGCCGGCCTCTTTCCCGCGTCCGTCGCAGCCTCTTCGAGATCCGAACAGCCGACGACCTCAGCCCCCGTGAACTCGCCCGGGTCGAACAGGTTCTGGGAGAGGCGCCCCGCGGCACGCTGGACCACCTCCTCGCTCTCGACGAGTTGGCTCGCATGTCCGAGGCCTCGGGCCAACACGAGGAAGCCGAAGAATGGGAGCGCGCTCTCGGACAGGAGTCCCGGACGGCCGGGCAACTCGTCTTCGAGATGCTGTCCAAGCTCCATCGCGCGAGACGTCTCCGAAAAGCTGGAGACGTCCAGTCCTCCGCCTCCGTGCACGACGAGTTGGACTCCCTCCTCGAAGCTGACGCCGAAGCGCGCTTCATCATGCGACCGTTCATCCAATTCGAGCGAGCGTGGCTCATGGACGAACGCGGTGATCCCGGGGCCCTCCGCGCGTTTGTCGCTCTGCAAAGGGAGCAGGGGCTTCCCCCTGCCCTCGAAGACCAAGCCATGTCGCGAGCCGCCGACCTGATGGAATCACGGGCCTACCGGACAGCCGCCGCGGCGACTCACATGCGACGCGTCGAACGCATGTCCCTGCGATTGTCGCCCCAAGAGCGTGCCGAAAGCCTCTTTGCAGCCGGCCGCAACTTCGCGAGACGGGGCCAGGCCTCACTCGCCCTCTCGTGCCTGCGCAACGCGAGATCCGAACTCGAATCCGCACAGGCTCCGGGCGCCCCCACGCTCGAAGCCGACATACTCGGACTCGAAAGCTGTCTCCTGGTCGACCGCGGCCTGTTGATTCCCGCCCGACGAGCGTTGGAGAAAGCGCGCTCGCGAGCCGGTTCTTCCCGAAGTCCCTGGATCGCCCAGGCCGAATGTAGAATCTACGAAGCCGAAGGCCGCTTCGAACGGGCCGAAGAGAAGGCGGCCGTTTACCTGAAAAGTCTGAAGCGAAGCGACCCGACCCCGGACGAGACCGCCCGCTTGGCGGTCATGCGGGTGCGATTCCTTCGGGAAGCGGATGCCCACAGCCCGCTCCTTCCGGAGGCCCTCCACCAAGCGCATTTGCTCGCTTCGCTGGCGGGAGACATCGAAACCCTCGAAGAGGCCTTCCAGCTCAACAACTGGTGGTTGGCTCAAAGCAGCTCCTCGTCGGAGCTGGCCGTGCAGGCCGTGATCCAGACGGGCCGCGTCGCACGACGGGTCCTCAATGCGCTCCACGAGGACAGGAGACTGACGGAGGAGCTCGAGGTCGAGACCGCCCCCGAGGTCGTCGAGGCTCTGTTGGGAACCTGGGAAACCCACGACCGGCGGAGCCAGGCCGCGTCCGAATCCGTCGCCAGAGAACTGGCTTTGCAACTCGCCCGGGAACAAAAGAAGGGGCGACGACTGGAAACCCGCAACCGTCGCCTGGAGCGGGTCTTCGAGGAACATCCCATCGTCCTTTGGTCCTCCATGGGACGCGCCGACGGGTTCGCGTTGCGCAGCATCGAGGGACGCATTCGGATGATCATGGGGGGCGACGCGGAGGAGTTTCTCGAGGCCGGCTCCGAGTGGGTGCAGTGCATCCATCCCGACGACCGCGGCGCATTCCTTCAAACGATGCAGGTCGTGGAGGAGAATCTCGAGGGCCGCTCGATCACGCTACGGATGTCCGGGGGGGCCGGAGACAAGCACCACATTCTCGCGCGCGTGATGCCTCTGCTGGGCGAGTCCCACGAGGAAGGCATGCTCTACGGCACGTTCTTCGACGTCGATCAGAGGTCCGAAAGCGAGATTCTGCGTGCCGTGGAGGCCGACGCGTCGGCGCGGCAGACCTTGTTGATCGTCGACGATGACGAACGCATTCGCCGCGTGCTCACCCGCCAGTTGGCGAAGGAGCCGTTCCAGGCGGTCACGGCGTCGAGCGCGGAAGAAGCCCTCTCAATCCTCGAGAACGCTGATCCCAGCCCCGCGATGATCATCACGGACGTGAGGATGCCCGGCCTGAACGGCCTGGAGTTTCTCAGGGAAATTCGCGCGCGGTCGGCGAAGATCCCGGTCATGATCGTCACCGGATTCGCGGACCTCGAGGTCGAGGAAGCCGCATCCCTGGACTCCCACGTGGTTCTTCTCGAGAAGCCCTTCACCCGCAGCCGACTCTTGGAGACGCTCAACGCCCTCCTGAGAGATACGACGTCTCCAGGGGAGCCACCTCCACGATGATTCCGAGATCATCTCCCACCGGTACCGGATCTCCCGGGCGGGTTTGAATCACGCCGTCCGCCCCCGCCGAAAGAACCCAAACGCCCGGGAGGTGAAGATTGCGGCCTTCGGCGGGCCACAAAGCTTGGCAGAGGACTACGTACTGCCGCCCCCAGGGGTCAGCCGTGAGATCGTCGCAGTAGGGCCCCCGCCAGCCGCGCCCGCCCCCCATGCGGTTCTCTTGCAGGAACCACGCCAAGTTCCCGGCGTCGCCCTCGGGGAGTTGCTCGAACTGGGGGGCGCGACCGGGTCCGTGGAGCCAACCGTAGCTGGGAGTGCCGCGGAAACCACAGGGGTTCCGCCCCGTTTCTCGGCGGTAGCGGGTCAAGCCCTTGCCGATGGCGCTCAACTGGCGAGCGGCCCGGCCTTCCAAATCGGGGATGACGCTGCGAGTCATGCCGGGCACGACGAGCGCGGACAGAGACACGACCAAGGCGAGGACCAAGACGACCTCGACCAGTGAAAACTGTCGTTTGCGCAGAAGACGGATCGGGGGCACGCCATGCTCTCCAGGGAGGGGTGGAGACCTGGAAGGGGGCCCCTTCCAGGTCTCCGAACACATCAAGTTCAACACACACACTGACTGCTGAGATATATCGTGTGCTGTTCGAAGCAACTTTA
>DRQF01000117.1 GCA_011369445.1 Planctomycetota bacterium
CAGTAGTAGACTCCAATCCCCTGCTCCACCGGGGTCGGGTCGAAAGGGTCCGGGAGATGAGAGGTTTGCGTCCGCTGCACCGCGTTGACGAAAGCCGCCGGCTCGTAGTACCCGCCCAGCGCTCCCCAGATTCCCGGTTTCCAAGAATCCAGTTTCTTTCCGCCGGCACCCCAGACGTTGCCTTGATAGACATCATGGTCGTCCGGAATGATGACCGACACGCGATCCTTCAAGAGATCGCGAAACGCCCAACCGAAGAGATACCACTTCCGAAGATAGGTCAGCATCGCTACCTCCGCCGGGAAACGACGGATGCCGAAGCCGCCCACGAATTCATAGATCTGGTCGCCAGAGAAGAAGAGGACGTCCGGGTCCTGCATCGTCACGTTGCGAACGAGACGAGTGTTTGGGAAAGCCGCATCCGTGTTCCCGGTAAAGGCTGCGAGAGTGAGCGGACGACCGCGCCCCGGGTCCGGACGAATCACACCGCCCCAGGAATGTGGACCGGGTTTTCCTCGACCCTCCGCGAAGTCGTACACGACCCGATACCGCCGCGACCGAGCGGCGTTCCAATCCACCACGCGGAATGTCGCCGTTCTCGAAAGACCGTCAATGCGAGCCGTCGCAACCACCTTCCATGCGCGGCCTCGACGGATCTCGAGCCTGGCTTCCTTCGCATCCTCCTCTCCCAGGGGCGGGAACTGAGCCGTGACCTTCAAGACGCCTCGACTGAGGGTGTACTGGGTCCAGAGGACCGGCCCGAATCGCCGGTCCTCATGGGCCTCGACCTTCGTGCCCGCGATCGTCCAGTCTCGGAACCAGTGGCGTAGACCGGGCTTTCGGCCCGCGAGGCCCGGATTGTTCACGAGCGCAATCCCGCCGACGAGCCGCGATGCGTCCACCCGGTGCTCCAAAGCCGCAAGGACCTCGTCACTCTCGGGGTCCCTGGCCTCGAGACGAACGGTGTAACCGTCCTCGGCCGGGCTCGCGGTTAGGACGAGTCGCACGCTCGTTCGACCCGCAAGAGACGCGAAGCGTCGTCCTTCTCCCGACTTGCCTCCGATGCGAAGTTCTCCCTGCGAGATCCAAACGGCGTCCAGGCCTTGCCCCCGATTCACTCCCGACCGAAAGTCGGGAAGCGGACCGCGAACACCGACGCGGAACCCGGCGGCCCCGGTCCGTTCGGAGCGCGGGTCGATTCGACCCACGAGAACACTGAGGGTCAAACTCCCCGGGAAGCCGGCCAGGGAACGGGTAAGGACCTGGACGTTCCGACCGCGGCCGCCATTCAGGACCTCCAGGCGCCCCTGGTGAAGGCGCCAGTCCTCCATCGGGTTCGTCCAGTACTCGGGCCCGATCCAGGGTCGCGTGACATTCGTGGAAAAAGCGCTCCGAAAGGCGTGGGGACCCGCATAGTCTCGATTCAGCTGGACTCTTCGAGCCTCCCACGCATCCAGTTGGTCGTCGAGAGCACGCTTCAGTTCTTCTCTCACCCCCGGCTTCCGATCCCCAAGATCGTCCAACTCTCCCAGGTCATCCCGGAGATCGTACATCTCGATCTTGCCGTCCTCGTCATGACGAATGAGCTTCCAGTTCCCTTTGCGAATGACGCTGAAGGGACGGACGTGCTTTCCCCACCAGTAATGAGGGAAATGCCAGACGAGACTCCTCTCTTCCAGTTCTCTTCTTCCCGTCAGGAGGCCTGCCAAGCTCTTCCCGTCCAGCTCCCGGTCCTCCGGGAGGGGCGTGTTCGTGAGTTCGGCCACGGTCGGAAAGAGATCCGTCCCGATCACCGGCTCGTCGCAGACTCGCGGAGCGAGTCGTCCCTTCCATTGAACGACCAAGGGGACGCGAAGCCCCCCTTCGTAGGGGAACCCCTTGCCCCGCCGCAACGGTCGATTGTCCGTGGCATCGAAATGGCTCGCTCCGCCGTTGTCGGACGTGAAGATGACGATTGTCGACTCGACGAGACCCAGCGCATCGAGAGTCTTCATCACGCGGCCCAGCGCATCGTCGACGCTCTCCACCATGGCGCCGTACACCGGGTTGTCGTGCCAGCTCTTACCCTTCGCTCGGTACTTTTGGACGAGATCACCCTTCGCCTGCAGCGGCGCGTGAACCGCGTAGTGAGCGAGATACAGGAAGAAGGGCCAATCCCGGTTGTCCCGAATGAATCGGACGGCCTCGTCCGCCTCCCGATCCGTCAGGTACTCGCCCTCGCGTCGGGAGGGAAGCGTCGGTATCCCGGGGAAGGTTCGGTTCGCAAAGGGGTCGAAGTAACTGGGCGGTTGGCCGACCCGAAATCCGCCCAGATTGTGATCGAATCCTTGATCCTCCGGCCAGTGCCCCTTGGGTCCAAGGTGCCATTTCCCGACGTGCGCCGTGGCGTATCCCCGAGCCTTCAACAGTTCGGCGATCGTGACCTCGTCCGCATCCAACCAGCTCTTGTTCACCGGCGTCGACAGACGGAAACGGGGGCGCGACTCCATGCCGCCCACGTGGCGACCGAGCTTCCCTTCCCGCCGTGCTGACGCCGAGTCATGATGAATCCAATCCGTGATCCCCAGACGCGCCGGACTGCGCCCGGTGAGAATGGCGGCTCGACTGGGAGAACAAACCGCCGCGGGAGCGTAGGCCTGTCGGAATACAACGCCTCCTCGGGCAAGAGCGTCGACATGCGGCGTCTCATAGGTCGGGCTCCCGAAGCACCCGAGATCCGTCCAACCGAGATCGTCCACCAGAACGAGAACCACGTTGGGCGGGCGTTTTTCCCGATCCTGGGCAACGACCGCCGACGACACGAGAAGGAGGGCCAGGCCTGAGAGAAGAGGACTGAAGGTGCGCATGGCGCCATCTTAGCTCGCTCTCTCCTGGCCGGATAGCGGCCTGCAGGACGCGGGATGCCCTGTCGAGCGAATCGTGAGAAGATATCCCCATGAGCCATTCAACACCTTTGGGCGTCGGCGACTCGGTGGTCGACGCTTCTCTCAGCCACGCCCTGGACGGCTACCGCCTCGCCCCGGGCACCCTGGCGGATCAATTGGGCGAGTCTCCCACTCTCTTGGTGTTCTTGCGTCACTACGGCTGAGTGTTCTGCCGCGAACTGGTGCAGGTTCTGTACCAAGCCCGGGAGCGACTCCAGGATGTCCGTCTTCTCTTCGTCG
>DRQF01000118.1 GCA_011369445.1 Planctomycetota bacterium
CGTGACACGTCGTGGACCCCTTTCCGGTGTGGGGCCGACGACGATATCACGCGAGGCGGCGAGGGGCCTCGGGAGTTCACGAAGTCTCCCGAGACCCAACAGATCGGTCAGCGCCAGAGGATGGAGTAGAGGAAGTTGCCGGAGGGAAGGCCGACCGTGTTCAGGAGAACGCCGGAGGCGGCGTCGAAGAGGTAGAGACTGCCGCCACCGGAAGTGTCCGGGACGGCGAGCGTTTTGCCTTCCGGATCCAAAACGGCGGTGTAGGGGCCGTTCATCGTGACGCCTTGAACGGGTGTCCAGGAATAACCCTGGGGAAGGCTCGGGGATAGATCGAGCGTCCCGGCCCAAGGAGTGACACCCAGACCGGAAATCGCGACGCGGTCCGAATAGCGGGAAGGGATGACCCGGCTGACCACGGATTCGAAGACGACGGGGGGCGAAGCCGAGGGGCCAATGTTGTCGATCATGGGGGTGTTGGGGTCGTGATCGATGAAGGCGTCGGCGGCGAGAGAGTACCGGGCGATTTCGCAGGAGATCGGCATGCCGGGGCCGACGATGTAGTTCAGTGGAGCGAGAACGGTCTCACCGTCCCGGGTGAAAGCGAGATCGAGAACAAAGGCGATGAGCGCCTGGGGATTCGTCGGCACGGCGATGTTGCTGAGCAGCTGCTTGTAGGTCGGGCTCGCCGGGTCCGTGTCGTAAAGGACGAGCGTGGTCCCGATCCCCGGCTGTAGCACGATGCGGTTACCGTCGGGGGAAAGGGCGAATCGTTCGGCAAGGCTGCCCACGCCCAGAATGGAGTCGATCGCGTTCCCGAACGTCGGGCTGATGGGGTCGACGTCATAGACGACGAGGTCGCGGTCCCCGTTTCCGTCGTCGACGATGGCCCAGAGGCGGTGACGGGTCTCATCCAGACGGACAAAGAATGTGCGGCGAGAAGGCCCCAGTGGCATGTAGGTGGGAGGCTGGGTGGACGCATCGCCTCGGAGGATCCCCCCACCCATGTTCGCGTCGCTGGAAACGTAGACGTAGCGCCCCCCTTCCTCCGCGATGGTGTCGTAGATCGCCCCGTTGGGCACGGGACTCGGAGGAACGGCCAGGGTCGCCGTCTGCGGGTCGATCACGTACTGCGATCCGCAACACGACGTCACGAGAATCTCCGGAGGCATCGTCAACGTGATCTCGAGGCCGGAGGAGACCGCCACCCCACCGGAATAGGGGATGAAAACCTGCCCATAGAACTTGATGCCAGCCAGGTACGGCAGAACGCCGAAGTTGAGCGGCGCCGGCACGGACGCCGTCCCCGAACCACTGAAGGCCACCGGTGTCACGCTGTTGACCTGGTTGAAGTCCACCCAGATGGGAATCGAACCGGAGGTCGCCGCCGCGGGGGCGAATGACACGACGAGCCAACCCGCGGCCCCTGCTGGAGCTCCCGCCATGTCCAGGCTGAAGGTGGTGTTGCCCATCCAGGCCTGGGCGCTCGTCAAAGTGGGGACGACTCCACCGGGGCCTGGCGTTCCGGTGCCGTAGTTCGTCTGAGCGGTGAGTCCCATGGAAAGGGTCAACGCCAAAAAGCAAGTCAGGGTGAGCTTCATCATCTTCGGATCTCCTCATTCAAGGGCGCGCCGGCCGGAACGGGCGGTTCCCAGTGTGGGGACGCCCGAAGCCGTCGGACAAAATGAAGAGGTCGGGCGTGACGATTCGTCCGAAAAAAAAGTGGCCAGCAAGGTCGCGGGGGCACAGGCGCGCGGACGGGGAAGAGTCAGCGGAGAGTCGAGGGGAGTCCCAATTCATCGAGAAAGGTGTCGGACGCGGGACGCACCTGGAGGGTGACTCTCTCCGCGCCCGTCCTGGGCTCCACGGGCTCCACCGAAGCGAGGGTGCGGCCCGAATGCGTTCCGTCCAGCACGACGATGCGATAAGAACGCCCCGCCGGAAGACGAAAACTCGCCTCACCCCATCGATTCGTCCGCGCCGCCTCGGCGGAAAGGACATGGGCCAGAGTTTCCGCGTGGGACCCCGGACCGACACCGGCGACTCGGGGAATGAGCTCGGAAACCCTTCGCCGGTCATCCCCATCAATGGTCTCGGGAATCGCCATCGCCAGCCGATGCGGAAGAGGGTGGCCTCGAGAATCCACCAAGGTCACCGGCAAGTCCAGGAAGGCGCGCAAGGGCACGCGCACACGGGCCGGGCGGCCATCTTCGATCTCGACCACCGCTCGAAAACTCCGCTGCACGTAGAGACCACGATCTCTCAGATCCTCGACGGCAATCCGGAAACGCCCATCAGGAAGACCGCGAAACACGACGACGCCATCCCCGTCGCTGCGTCCGTGCCATGCTGGGCCATCACGACGCGCCAGCGAATCCGACGGCCGCGCCAGGGAAACGCCGACTCCCGTCACGGGCCGCCCCTCCGCATCTCGCAACGCAAGGATGAGCGTGGCGCCCCGCCCCACCGCAAGGCGCAAACCTTCTCGGCGCTCCCCGGGGCGCAGTGTCAACGGCGCCCCGACGGTATCCCTCCACGGCAACCGAGGATGGGCGACGATCCGAATCGGGGCGCCCGCCGGGACGTTCTGCAGAACGAAGGAGCCGTCCTTCGCTGTCCGGACGGCGGAGCCGCTCCGAAGAAGCCCGCCAGGGAGCCGCGACGTCTCACCATCGTCGGCGGTGGCGACCCACGTCACATCCGCCGCGGAAACGGGGGCTCCATCCGTATCGACGACCCATCCCTTCAGCCGCCCCCGCCTCACCGCGGAGACAAGAACCTCCGAAGTTCCCGGCTCGCTCGGGGTGAGCGACCGTGCACCGGGCGGAATCGCCTCCCCTTCCTCCTCCGACAGCAAGTTCCAGGAGTCGTCATCGAGGGTGACGTAGTAGGGTCGCTCGACGAGACCGTCGAACGCGACCCGACCGTCGGAACCCGTTCGAGCCCGCCGGCTCTGCCCTCTCATCGGGAGCCATCGCCCGGACGGGATGCACACCACCTCCCGACCAGCCAGGGGGATCCCCGTCTCGGCGTCAACGACGCGAAGCCTGAGCTCTCTGCCGGGACCCAAGCGGACGGCAACCTCCACGTCACCAGTCGGTGGGATGGACAGACGGGTCCCCCACAGACCCGTTGGCCGTGTGATCTCCGCCCCCCTCACCAGGGTTGGGAGTCCTTGTCGGCCATCGACGAGCAGCCAAAGTTCCTCCCCCTCCGGAACCTCGGAGAGGCCGCAACGTCCTTCGGTATCCGTCTCGGCCTGAACTCTGTACTCTCCCCCCAGCATGCGGAGGACGAAAGGCAGGGGCTTGGGGGGCGAGGCTCCGTCCGGACCGGTGAAAGTCAGGGCGAGCACCCGGCCTGGGCTCATCCGAAACACCAGACGGCCATTCGCGTCTCGCCTGCAGCCGCGAGTCAAGGAAACGGTTCGTCCCACGTATCCCGGCTTGGCGAGACGCACCTGTTGGCGGATGGCATTCAGGCCTCCGGTGATGCGCTCCAAGACCGTGCGCCGCTGATCGCGCTCGCCCAGACGATCGAGCCTCCATCGCGCCCCACCGTCATGGCCCGTGCGAACGTGCTGGACGAATCCATGAACTCCGTCTCCCATCGGTGTCGCCACGTCGATCTCGACGCCGGCGAGGGGTTCGCCATCCGCATCGAGGACGACGGCGTCCACCCACTGCGCCGGAGACAGGGTGAACAGCACCCGCGACGCGGTACCCTGCTCGACCACCGCGGTCTTCATCGTGAAACCCTTGGCACGCACAAGAAGCCAGCCACGCACCGCCCCATGAACGCTCACATCGAATCGCCCGTCAGCCCCCGTCGTGGTCGAAACCGTGACCTCGGGTTCCCGCAACCCGAAACGCGCGAGATCGAATCGGCGAACGCGATCGCTTGGTTCCTCGGGAGCAAAACTCACGGCGGCGCCGACCACGGGACGGCCCTCGAGATCGGTCACGGCACCACGAAGGGTCCATGCCGGCGAGGGCTCAGGGCGCACCGCGATCGGGGCGGGGGGCTCCCCGGTCTGCCGGATCGCAGGCTCGATGGAGGTTTCCGCCATCGCCTCGCCCTTTGTCGTCGCCACCGGGGGGAGCGGGGCAAGAGAACCATCGGGTTCGGCCTGCCGCCAGGAGAAACTGAGAACCGAAACCACGACCAGAAGCGCCGCCGTCATCGCGACGGCAACCGGAGAGAACCCGCGCTTCGGGCCTCCAAAGCAAAGAGGAATCAGGGCCACGGGCCAGGAACGATGTCCGGATTCGCGGCGATCCAGTTCTTCGCGGAGTTGCGCCAGCGCGCGCGAGAGGCGATTGCGTATCCGAGCCGGCTTCTCCCCCAGACGCGCGGCGATGTCGCGGGGGGAGAGCCCCTCGAAATAGCGAAGCATGACGAGCCCGCGATAGGGCTCCGCGAGGGATTCCACGAGGTCGACGAGACGACGATGAGTCTCCAGCCGCTCCACGGAGAACCCCTCGAGGTCACTTCCTCTGAGAGCTTCCGCCGCCAGTCGAACCTCCCGTTGACGAGAACGCTTTCTCGCCAGTTGAAACGCGAGATTCCGAAGCACGCGGGCCATCCATCCTCGGGGGGAGGAGAGGAGATCCGGACGCCGCTCCAAAGCGACGAGCCAGGCGTCTTGAATGAGGTCGTCGACGTCGTCCTGATCGAGGACGAGACTCCGCGCCAAGGCGCGGAACCCCTCCCCATGGCTCAAGAGTAGTTCGAGATCCGGATCATCGGGCATGACATCAGGATGCCCGAGATCCCCGTTCGTCCGAAGAAAAAACTAAGCCGCTCGTTCGCTCTTTCGTATCACTGGAATTTCAAGGTGCGAAGCGGCGAGGCCTGCCAGGGCACCGTATACCAGGTGCTGGGGGTGTAGGTCACGGCAGCGACCTGAATGGCGAGCCCCGAGACGGCGGGCCCCGGGTGCAGGAAATAGCCCCGTCCCAACACCCCATCAGTGCCAAGAATCGCGTTGGGCGGCGTCAGCGCCCCAGGTGAATTGAACAAATAGGGGGCCAGGTTTCCGGCGACGCTGGC
>DRQF01000119.1 GCA_011369445.1 Planctomycetota bacterium
CGACTCCGTGCTCGTAACGTTGCGCTGGTGCGTGGTGTCGAGAACCCATTCGCCGCCCTGTACAACGACATAAACGGACTTGCACGGTGGAAAGTCGTCGATGATCGCTCGGCCCGATTCGTCACTCGATGTGCGAAATGCGAAAAAAATGGGGCGCGTGCCCGCGAGGACTTCGGCGTGGGCGGGGGTTCTCCCGGTTTCGCGATCGACCAGGTTCAGAATCAGTCGCCGTCCTCGCGCCAATCTGATGAGGGTGTATGCAGGGGTGACGGCGTCTCCTTGGATGCTTGCGCCCAGCAATCCGGAGGGTGCGTAGCCCTTCGCCCTGGCTCGCAGGTTCACGAGGACTGGCTTGTCAGCGCTCGCCACGGGTACGGGGAGTGCGAAGCTCCCATCGTCGGAGGATGTGCAGTGCAGCACGATTCCCCCCGGTTTGACGTCCTCCAAGACCAAAGCGCGGATCTCGGCATGGGGGATCCCATTCTCGTCTCCCCGTCCGACGACGCGCCCCCGAAGTGTCGCCCTCGGATGCATCACGACTCGGAGGCTGTTTTTTCGAGGAAGGCGGAGCCGGGTGTTGACGGAGCTGGCCGACCTTTTTTGGGCGAGGAGAACGAACAGGCCCTCGGGGCCGGAGGCGAACGCAAAGCGCCCTTGGGAGTCGGAGGTCGATTCCCATTGCTGACGCTGCTGGGGAGAGGGCGCGTCCCATGATGCCTGTGCCGCCAGTCCATCGAGGTGCTGTTGCTCGCTCTATCCCTCGAGAGTGAGATGGGCACCGGCAACAGGATTCCCCTCTTCGTCAATGACGACGCCGAACAGCGCGTTGGGCGGTGTCGCGCTCGTCGAGATCCCGAAGTCGCGCGGCTTCGTGCCCGGGACCTGGACAAGGGAGTCCTTCGTGGAGGGGCGATGCACTCGCGTTGCGTCTGGCGCGTCGTTGCGGGTTGATCGGCTCATGAGGCCGCGCATCGAGTTCCCGCCTCCGCGAAGAAACTGCCAACCCACGATGATGAGGAGAATGACCGTGGCCGCGACCGCCATCCAACCGAACGTTCTGCGAGTCCTCATCGCCCTGGGTCCTTTATGTTGCCTCTGAGGTTGTTTCGATGCGTGCGAAAAAAGGGGCGTACGCGACGAACGGTGGATGCGTCCTCCTTGTGAGTTCCGAAGAGCCTGAGGGGGTGAATCCCGAAGGCCTCCCCTCATCGTAGACTACAGCCGTCCATCGTGAGTTGCGCTCAGAGAGGCGAGGGCTCCGTCGCCCGCGAAGCATCTCCGCGCCCTCAATCGTTCTCCTTGGGTTTCTCAATGGGGATACGGTCACCCGCGACCACGGTGGTGGGTTGGTCCGCAGTGATCGGCGACCCTGACTTCACGCTGTATCGCACATTCACCTCCTTGGTGTGCCCCTTCATGGATTCGTAGTGATCCATCCATTCAATGACATAGGTGCCGGGTGGGACAGGAAAGTGGAAACGCCCTTCGGAGTCGGACGAAAACCTCACGATTGGCTCCGAGAGTACCCCTGTCCTTTCATCGATCACACGACGCAGGAGGAGCGTGCCGCCTGTGAACGGTTTCCCGTCGGCGGTCTGCATGACTCCCACGAGAAAGTGCCGCCTCTCCAGCGTGATGAGGATGCGATCGGACCCATCGAGGGCGAGATCGACGGGAGCTTCGTTGGCGAGTCCGCGAGTGACAAGCCCGGGTGGAAGGTTGAGGATTCTCCAGTTGACGCGCTTGGCCGTCACGGCCGTGGTCGTCGCGACTCCGGATTCGTCGGTGGTCACGGTCACCCGCGAATCGAGGAGACGCTTTCGACCCCGAGGAGTCAAGAGAACCTGCACGCCTGGAACTGGACCGGAAGGCCCCTGGACTTCGACCGTGATGACGGCCGAGCGTCGAAGGACCATATCGCCGGCATTCATCGTCTCACCCGGCCGGAGGGGAAAGGGGCCGAATACAGAGCGTGGGAAGTCGGGATGCGCACATTGGAGCCGGAAATCAGACAACGCCGTCAGTTTCTCGAGCCTGAAGCGCCCATCTCGGCCGGAGATCGCGACGGAGACCTGCCGGCGTTGACGATCCGTGAAGCGGCGCCAGTCCACGAACGAAGCTTCCTCCTGGAGACGAGCGCCCGCCACGGGCTTTCCGTTCTCGTCGACGACGCGCCCTTCGAGAACCGCTGTCTTCTTCGCATGAATGACGATGTCGGCGGAGGCCTCTTTCGCAAGCTCCACCGAGTTGACGAAACGTTCTCTTGAGAAACCGTCCTTTCCGACCTCTTCCCCATTCCAGCCGTCCGGCCAATTGCACCAGGCTCCCGGGAGCACATACGCGTAAGTGCGAGTTCGCCAAAGACCGCCCACTCGGAACCGGCCATCGTCGTCGGTGATGACCCTCCTCGTGAAGATCGAGGCAGGATTGACGAAGTCCGCGAAGCGTCCCACCTCGACCCAGATGCCCGCCAGGGGCGCTTGTGTTTCTGCGTCACGAACCTGTCCGGAAAGCGTCGCGCTGGGGACGACTGGAATGGTCAAAGACGTGTTGCCCTTCGCTTCAATGGGGAAGACTTTCCCGCCAAGAGCGGTGTTGTTGTCGATCGTGGCGTGGGCGGTTGTATCGAGCGCCCACGTCTTATCCATGACCAGAATCGCGACCTCGCTCGACGGAGGGAAATCCTTCACGACGGCCATGCCGTCCGCATCGGTGATGACCTGATGGGTGAACTGGATGCTTCTGCGCCCATCCAGCAGGACCTTGACATTCGGAACGGGGACGCCATCCTCCGCCGAAACCAGCTGAATGCGAAGTTCGCGTCCTCGGTTCAGTTTGAAGATCAGTCGGTCTTCGTCCGGCTTCCCGTCGTAGATGCCGACCCCACGAGGGAACGGGGTGGCGTATCCCGTGGCCCGGACCCGGAACGTCAATGAATGGTTTCTTCCGATGTCGGGCAGAGGGAAGGCGAAGGAGCCGTCCTCGCCCGAGACCGCTTTCAAAACGCCCACCATGTCGAATCCGCCTTTTCCGTCCTGGACTCCGACAAGGGCGCTGATGGTGGCGCCGGGAATGCCGGCATCCGTTGCCCTGTCGATGACGCGTCCAGGCAATCGACGTCCAAGGCGAAGGACGACGCGCAGCGGTTGAGGGCGAGGGATCTGCACGAAGACCCTGGAATCGCCGAGTCTTGGGTGGCGTGCCACGAGGGTGAATCGGCCTTCTTCCGCAATGTCGAACGCAAACCGGCCATCGTCTCCGGAGTGAGTTTGCGCGATGGTCCGCGTAGGGAGGGTGTCCCAGATGCCCCTTTGATC
>DRQF01000120.1 GCA_011369445.1 Planctomycetota bacterium
CGGCGTTGACTACTTGATTGTCGGTGCGCATGCGCTGGCGGTGCACGGACACGTCCGTGCCACAAAGGACCTGGATGTCTGGGTCCGTCCCTCGCCTGACAACGCGGCGAGGGTGCTCAAGGCTCTGTTGGCTTTTGGGGCTCCGATTCTCGATCTGACACAGGAGGATTTGGCTTCTCCGGGGGTTGTTTTCCAAATCGGAGTGCCACCGGTCAGGATCGATGTGCTCACTCAGATTGATGGCGTCGAATTCGATGTCGCATGGTCGGAGAGGGTTGTTGTCACGCGGCGTGCGGGAAACGTCTATGTGCTTTCGAAACGTCTATTGATCGTGAACAAGCAGGCGAGTGGTCGGTTGCAGGACTTGGCCGATGTCGAGCGCCTTCGCGATTCCGACGGACCGGATGACGGGCTCGAGGGAGCGTGAATCTCGTGCCCCCATCGGGTCGGGATTCAGTCGCTGAGGAGACTGGGGGTGAGGAGGTCGGAGGGGATTGTCCCGATTTCCGTTGAAACTCGGCGGCTCGGGTAGCCACTTCTGAGTCTATGCGGCGTCCTCCTTCTTGTCGATGTCCTTGAGAGTTTCGATGAGCATGGGCATGTGCTGGTAGCCGGTGATTCGTCGGAATTTCTTCTCTGCGTGAAGGAGCATCTTCGACGCCCAGCGCAGCGCCATGTCTGCGCTGCTCCACCGCTTGACGTTCCTGCAGAGTTCGCGCGTTCGAGAGAAGATGTTCTCGATCGGGTTGGTGCTTCGGAGTACCTTCCGCAATTCGTGAGGGACCTGGAGACGGTGAATCGTGATTGTCTCCTCCAGGCCCTCGCGGAGGCTCGAGGCCGCCGCAGGACTCATGCTCTCGAGCTTCGCCAGGATCTTCTGCAGCTCCTTTTTGGCGTCGTTGTATCGCAAAAGCCCCCATGCCGCTCGGAGCGCTCGGCGGATCCTCGCCTGTTGACCTTCGGGAAGATAGGAAAGCACATTTCGCATCTTGTGGATCTGGCAGCGCTGAATCGCCGCATGCTTGCCGAAGATGGCCTTGATCCCCTTCTTCAAAGCCTTCGCCCCGTCAATGACGAACAGACGATTGCGCTTTGGATCGAGCCCCCTGTCGATGAGATCCTCAAGCAGGGCCTTCACCACAGTGCTGTTCTCGGTCGCGCCATCCCAGATGCCCAGGACATGCTTTTTGCCCTCAGAATCCACTCCCAGGGCCGCTACGACCAGGTAATCGTGAAACGAGATGCCGTCGATCATGATGATCGGAATGTCCAGTCCGTCCAAGGGGCGTTCCATCAAAGCGGCCAGATCCTTGGCCGTGGCCGTCTTCCAGTGGCGGCTGACCGAGCTTTTGCGAACGCCGTAGCCCTCACAGAACTCGTCAATCACCCCCTCGTAGTTGCGAGTCGACACACCACGGACGACACGGCGGACAACGTCGTCCTCCATCCGCCTATCCGCCTGAAACATCCGGTAGCGTTCCAGTTCGACCTCGCCACCATCGACGTGACGAAGGCGGGGGCGCCGAAAGGGAACCTTCTTGCCGCTGAACACGACGTATCCATCCTCGGCTCCCCAGCGCACCGTTTCGCGTTCACGGTCATGCTCGTAACGGCCTCCCGCACGCTGCTCAACTTCCTCGTCAATCAGAGCTTTCATGATCAAAAGGCCCGCTTCGGCAGCGATCGCCTCCACCGCTCCCTGGGTGGCGGCGAGCAGTTGCGGCATCCGAAAAGCAAGCTGAACTTCTCCTCCCCCCACGGCGATGACGCGCCCGTTCTGGGTTCCGGACTTCTTTTTCCTGGTCCTCGACTTCTTGCTGCGGTATTTCTTACTCGACACGGCGGTTCTCCATGGGTTTCCTGGTTGCGTTTGTCATTCCCAGGCTACCCGGAACCGCCGCGTTCATTTCCTCAATTCAACGGGAAGACGGACATCCCCCGGGGTCGACCTTGGTAACGTGAGCGTGGCGATGTCCGAGGACGACCTGCGCGGCCTCGATGCCCCAGTCCTCCGCGCCAGGCTCGGCTGAGTTGGCCAGAAACCACCCTAACACGTTGCCCACAAAGCACTTATAGTAGTGCACGATCTTCGGACAAATGCTTGGCCGTCTGGTTGTCATCTCCCTGCATTTATTTGCTGCGCAGCAAATAAGGTGTTTTCTCTTGCGCCTGGGCCAGATTTGGCGATATTTACTGTGCAGGAAATCTCATCAGGAGCTTTTCGATGAGCGGAAGGCCACAAACCGAACAATCGATCGTCGAGCGTCTGCAAGATGCGCTGCGCGGCCTCCCGAGAGTAGAGGTCCGCGACTGGAGGCTCGAGCCATCTCCTGGAGATCTCCAGGGGGATGGAGTGCTCGACATCAGCGTCGCTGACCGCCACCTCTCGCTGGTGCTCGAGATCAAAAAGAGCGTTTATCCCCGCGACGTTCGGCAAGTCATAGAGCAGATGAGGCGCACCTCGCGGCAACCGAGCCATCGCCTCGCGGTCCTCGTGGCCGAGTCCATTTCGCCCGGGGCGAAGGAGCTGCTCCAGGCTGAGGAACTCGGATACTGGGACTCCGGCGGAAGCCTCTTTCTGACCGCTCCCGGCCTGTTCATCCTGATCGAACGCCCGGCGCCCAAGTCTCTCAAGCGCACCATGCGCACGTTGTTCTCCGGCCGTCGAGCGCAGGCAATCCTCGCCATCTTGAATTCGCATGAGGAGTGGGTCGGCGTCGCCGAGGTTGCGCGCCGGTCGGGTGTGTCGAGGCCAACGGTGTCCCAGGTGATGACCGAGCTCGAGCGACAGGGCTTCATGGACTTTCGCGGGGCCGGCCCCACGAAGGAACGACGAGTCGAATCTCCAGGAGAACTCCTCGACACCTGGGTGAAGGAATTTCCGATGCTCAGGAAAACTCACGCGCGTCGGTTCTTCGTCCCTGGTCACAAGGCAGATCGACTCGCAGACGAGATCTCAAGGAAGCTGGAAGAGAGGGGCGTGACCTACGGACTCACTGGCCAGGCCGCCGCTCAGCGCTACGCACCGTTTCTCTCGAGCATCTCCGTGGTCACGCTCCGGATTCTTCAATCTCCCGCAGTCGAGGAAGCCATCGCCGATCTCGGTGGACATGAGGTGGATGAAGGAGCAAACCTCGAAGTCTTCGCGACCAAGTCGGGAGATGAATTCAACTTCCGGGAGAAAGTCGACGATGTCTGGCTTTTGAGCCCGATTCAGGTCTACCTCGACCTCATGGGAAGCAAGGGGCGGTCGCAGGAACTCGCCGATCACCTTCGTCGGGAGAGGATCGGATTCTGATGGACAAGCCTCGCACGAAAGAGGGTTACGACGACGGGATCACAGCAGAGTGCGTTCGGGTCCTCGTGACCCTGCTTCGAGGTCTCGGTCCGTGGAAGGAGTCGGTCTACCTCGTTGGTGGTTTGGCTCCGAAGTACATCATCGAGGCAGCCCCTCCGGAGGTCCCCGAGCACGCCGGGACCTTGGACGTCGATTTGGTGATCGACCAGAAGATCTTGGAGGAGACCGAGGCCTACAAGACGCTGGAGAAAAACCTCAAGAGAATCGGGTTCGAGCGAGCGACCAACGACGCTGGCTCCAAGCTCTCCTGGCGCTGGCAGATTCGAACCGACAAGGGGCACCTGATCCTGCTGGAATTCCTCGTCGATGCGCCCGGTGTCGGCGGCGGCCGAGTCGAACCGCTGCCAGCGAAGGGGCGTCGAGTTTCGGCGCTGAACGTGCCTCACGCCTCCCTCGTTTTCGACTTCCACGGCGAGTCCATCGAAACCGCGGAGCTGCTTGGCGAGAACGGGATCGTGGAGGAACGGATCCGCCATGCCAATATCGTGAGCTTCCTCTGCTTGAAGGCCTTCGCTTTCGAAGACCGATACGAGCGCAAAGATGCCTACGACCTCAACTACTGTCTGGAGCACGCAGCGATCGACGCAGTGACCCGCGGCTTTCGGTCAGCCCTCGAAGGCCGTCGCAGAGACGAAATCAATGCGGCCGTCGATATTCTCCGCCGACGATTCGTGGGCGCCGATCGCACACGAAGTCACCTCCTCGACGGTCCTGTGGCCGTCGCGAAGTTTGAGCTCGGGGAAGAGAATGCCTCCGAGACTCGAGAACGCCGAGTCCTTCGGCAGCGCGAGGTCAGTTCCGTGATCGCATCACTTCTCGACGAGCTGGGTTGACACGCACGACGTCGATGTGCTCTTCACGAGTTGGAGGTCAACCCTCGCTTTGTCGTGGCGGTGGCCGAGGACGGTCAGGGGACGCGTAAGTCACGCGCTCAGCAGGAACATACTAGCAGTGGGCGATGAGGGGCTCGAACCCCCGACCCCCTCGGTGTAAACGAGGTGCTCTAGCCAACTGAGCTAATCGCCCTGGAATGCGGTCGGGAGAGGTGTAGGACAGGGACGACGGGAAGTCAATGCGGAAGGGGCGCTGGAAGGGCGGGCATGGGCGGTTTTCCCGGAAATCCCCTTGACAGAAAGTCCTTGCGACGGGTAAGAATAAGAGTGTCAAAAGACGTTCTTGTTGTTGCCGAATGAATGCTGCCTGGAGAGTCAGGGATGAGCGAGCGCGAGCGTAGGGTCTGCACGGACCCATGGACCGGCGTGACCTACGAGAAGAAGGCGGGCGAGAAGGTGCCTCCGCGGGCTCATCTGACCGACGAGTGCCTCCGCCTCCTGAATCTCTACGCGGCGTTCGAAGACCAGAGGAAACCCGGCTCCTTGGCCCGGCAACACGTCGACGCTTGCCCGAACTGCCAGAAGTACATCGCGCGGAAGGAATGGGAGCGGAAGAAGGAAGAGGAGCTCCTCTCCTCCCCCGACGTCGAAGCCCTCGTTGCGGACTACGCCAAACGCTTCCGCGTCCCCGTGTGGCAAAGACGCAAGTTCATCGCCGCGGCCTCCGTGCTCGCCCTCGGCGCCCTCGGCCTCGGTGCCAAGGCCTGGTTCGGACGCAGCGGACCCCAGCCCGTCGGCAACGGCGGTTCGCCGACGCCGCATGCGGATCGGCACGTCTTTGACGCGAACGCACGGCTTGACCGGCTGTTCAACCAAGGCGGCATCGGCGCGGTCTCTGGACACTTGGTCGGTGCTTCGGAACTCGAAACGCTCCGTGTTTTGCGGTGGATCAGCATGCGGGGGCAGACAGCTCTGATCCCCACGGTCATCCCCCTGCTATCGGACCCGCGTCTCGCGATTAGGAATGGCGCAGCGGGAACACTGTCCATTCTTCCACCTGTTCCCATCAAGCCATTCCTTCAATCCATCCGCCAAGCCGCCGCGAGCGAGACGGATGCACGGCTACGAGGATCTCTCGAACGGTTGGCGCAAAAAGTCGATGGGGCGTGATGTCCATCTCTGCCTCACCGGACCCTTCGGGGCGACGTATTTGTGTCACGGTCACCGGAGGCAGCGGTGGAAGAGCCGAGGTGATCGTTGACACGCCGGGACTGGCACAACGTGTCGTCATCGATTTGGACCAGGGTGCTGGATTTCATTGCTTTTCTTTGCCCAATGGAATCAGTGACGGCGTGATCGTTAGCGGAACAGATGCTCTTGGAAACGACGCGGTCGCGCTCCTCTCGTTGCTCTAAGCTTTACGGCTGAGCTGCCTGACACATGTCAGTTCGCAACAACCCGTGACTCATTTCCGCCACAGGGACGAGTGAAAGCGATGAGCGTCTCTACGGAACTAGCTTGACCTCCTTTCAGTGCACCTCATAATACAGTGCATTGGAGGAACGCCATGAGTGGATGGGATGAGTTGGCGCGGAGTATGGGGTCGCGGAAGAGTTCGGGTGGGGTGAGGAGCGGTCGGCCGAGGCGGCCCGTCCTTTGCGATGAGTGCATTCGATTCCTGTCCATCCATTCGGCATTCGAGGATCAGAGGGAAGACGGGTCGATGGCGCGGGAGCACATCGACGGGTGCGAGGCGTGCCAGCAGTACTTCGCTTGGAAGGAGTGGAATCGGAAGCGGGAGGAGGCGTTCTACACCTCGCCCGAGGTCGTGGGGCTGGTGGAGGAATACGCCCGGCGGTTTCGTCTCCCCTTCTGGCAGCGAAGGCGGGTGCAGTTGACCGGCGGACTCCTCCTCCTCGTCGCGTGCGCCGCCCTCGTCCTCTTCCTGGCTTCCCACCGCGCCCAAGGCACGCCGCCCGTCCTCTTCATCGGGGTCACGGCAGGGGGTGGGTCGCCGACGCCGAACGTGGTCAAGGCAATCTCCGAGAGTTTCGACGGGCTCGATCGCGTCTATGTTGAAGGCGGAGTGCCGGCCATCAACAAGGTGTTCTCGGAGGGCACGACCCAGGACATCCTCGCGGCTGCGCACTGGGCGGCCGAGCGCGTGAAGACGCCCCTGATCCCAACCTTTGTCGCCGCCCTCGCGGACGGGCGGATCGAAGTGAGAAAGGCCGCGACCGCCGCATTGATGAGAATGCCCCCCCTCACAGTCAAACCGTTCGTATCCTCGCTGTCGCAAGCTGCCAGCATGGAACCCAATCCCCAGTTCGGAATGGTCCTTCAGTCCTTCGCGACGGAGATCTCTCGAGCTCGGTGAGCCAAGCCGCCAGAAGCGATCTTGGATGCCGGGCAGAAAACGGGCCGAGGCGGGGTGCCTCGGCCCATTGAGGATTCAGGGTTGGATGCGCTGGATCAGAAGAGGGTCCAGGTCCCGAAGGGGATCATCATGCCGTCGCCGGCGTCGATCGCGTTCCAGATGCCCAGGGCCGGCGTGACACCGGTGGGAACCTGTTCGGCAAAGGAATCCGGACCCGTGGCACTCGTGTAGGTGCCGAGGGCGCCCACGAGACCCGTGCCCGTCCCGTCCGTGAAATTCGTGTCCGAGCCGACAGTGCTGTCGCCGTCGGTGACACCGATGATCACGTTGTGGGAGTTGCCCGCCGGGTTGCTGTCACCCAGGAAGGCCTGGTGATCGAACATGAGGGAGTTTGGTCCCAGTGCCCCGAAAGTCACCGAAGCCGTTCCCGCGGGGTTGCCCGTGGTCCAGTGGTACTGGTTGCTGAAAGACACCTGCACCGTGTTCACCGTCGTGTCCTCGGTCACGTCGATGGTGGGGCTGGGGCTTCCGAGACTGTTCGGGTTGTTGAGGTCCGACCACATCACCGCCACGCCGGGGCGGGGATTCGTGGTCGGCGTGCTCTGCCAACCCGCGAAGAACTCGGGCAAGCTCTCGCTGAAGTCCGAGCTGCTGGAACCAAAGGTCAGGTAACCATGCCCGTGGAGGAAGAAGTTCGTGTACTGCAATCCGTACAGAGAAACCGGCACGGTCAGGGTGTGCGGGAACACGTTGCCGCCGTTCGTCACGGCGTAGCTCGTGAGCACAATACCGGAGTTGACCACCGTCACCGGAACCGTGAAGGTACTGCCGTTCATGAAGATGACCTGCATGTCGTAGGTGCCGGGCGCCGGGAAAGCGGGCGTCACGATCTCGACCCCCTCGAAGTCCCGGAAGGGGCTCATCGAAGGATTGTTGGGCAACGAGAACGGTGTACTGGCGGTGCCGTCGAGGACGCCGACGACCGTGGCCGGCAGCGCGAGACCCGCCGGGTCGAAGACCACGGTTCCCTGGCCGAGCATGTCGGCGAAACCGTGGAACTTACCCACCACATGAATGACTTCCCCACCGGCCACGTCGAGGCTGTTCACGTCGACGCCCCGGACGTCATCGGGCGCCAAGGCCGACGCGGTCGCCGTATAACCCGTGTCTCCGGGAACGAGAGCCCAGGGCTGGGGCTGGAAGACGATGTTCTGCGTGTTCCAACTGTGAATCCAGTTGTAGGCGCGAGGCGTGCCCATCCCGTCGTATCCCAACAAGGTGGCGTTCGTCTGGTTGTTGTCGTGCTCCTCGATCTGGGCGACACCCAAGCCACCCGTGGGGTTGGCATGGAGGTCCGTGTCCGCGCCACCGCCCATGAGGGCCAGCCCGCCTGGGGTGTGGCCGATGAGCCCTGATCCGTTCTGCACGCTCGCCGTGGGATCCATCTGGACGAGGTCGATCTTGAAGTTGCCATCGTTGGCGTTGGAAAAGAGCTGATCTTGCAGCTGCAAGGTCACCTCGAACATATTCGAGTCGGTGTCGCCGAAGTGAGAAAGGCCGCCCGGCTGGACCGTGGGATCCCCGTAGGCGATGCGAACCTGGTTGCTGCTCTCCTGGTAGAGGATCTGGTTGGACGTGCCGCTCTGCCAGTCGGCCAGGAAGATCGCGATGGCCGGTTCGGCGTTCAGGAAACTCACGGCATCAATGGTGAAGCCGCCATTGGTGACAGAACTTCCGCTCGAGAAATTCACGTAGCCGTTCGCGTTTAGGAAGACCTCCGTGTAGGCGGTTCCGTGGAAGTTGAACACCTTGCCGGAGATGAAGGGCACTTGGAACGACCCCGAAGAGGTGGGCGTCGCGATGACGATCTGCCCACCCTGGAAGTTGGCGTCGACCGCCTCGGTGTTGTCCAGGTTGAAGGGAGGCTGCGTCGGGTCCTGCACGATGCCCTGGAAAGCCGCGTGGCTGCCATCCAAAGCCGTGCCGGCCGCGAGGGAGAGGACGAACTCCGGCGGCGTACCCAGAACCGCGCTTCCCTGATTCGAAGCGAAGAAAGGATCGAGAGGGCCCACGCTCAAGCCCAGGCCATCGCCCACCAGGACGATGCCGCCGGGAACGGAGACGCCGGCCGTGCCGATGTCGATGGAACCGCCCCACGGCACGGGAAAGACGTTTCCGGTGGCAGGGCTCATCGGGCTGTAGAGGAGAAGCAACGGCACTCCGCCATTCGCATTGGTGGCAATCCGCAGATCGAAAATACCGGGGACCGGCACGGTGACGTCGTGGTCGACGGGATCCGTCATGCTGGGCACCTCACCCTGAAGAGTGAGGGCGGCGTTCGGCCCGTTGACGTCGAACTGGGCGTTCGAAAGCGTCGTGAGCAAAAGGACAAGACCGACGCAGAGGGTCGGAATTCGGCTTCTCATGTTGAGTCTCCAATAAACCAAACGAATGGGTGACGGGTAGGCAGCGCTCTTCGAGTTTCACGCTCGGATTGGCAGCGACGCGGTCGGCCCGGTAGGATCCCCGGGAGCCTTCTGTGAATCCTGCCAAGTCCAACCCGTGGAGTCCACCCATGCGTCAGGGAATGTTGCTGCTTCTGGCCCTCGTTCTCGTGCTTCCCGGCCAGCCGAATCCGCCCCATCCCAAGCTGCAGAGTACGCTGTGGGTCCAGACATCGGCCCTTTGGCCGAGTCTCTGCCGCCAAGCCTACCGGAGCGCAGAGATGCAACTCGACGAGGCCCTCGCCGACAACTCCTGGTCGGCCATGATGGAACAGGCTTCCATGCGCGGACTTAGGACGATGCCCCCAGCATTGATCGTCGATGTCGACGAGACCGTCCTCGACAACTCCCCCTTCCAAGCCCGCCTGATCAAGACGGGAGGCTCCTTCACCGCCGCAGCCTGGGCGGAATGGGCCGACGAGGCGAACGCACTCCCCATCCCGGGCGCCCTGCCCTTCTTGCAAAAAGCGGCGATGCGAGGAGTTCGAGTCTTCTACGTCACCAACCGCCCCCACGAGCTCGAGGACTCCACCCGAAGAAACCTCGCCCGATGGGGCTTTCCTCTGGCGAGCGATGAAGACTGCATCCTCACCCTCGGCGAGACGCCGGAATGGGGCTCCGACAAGACCACCCGCCGCCGTCACGTCGCCGCCAACTACCGGGTCATCTTCCTCTTCGGCGACGACCTCGGCGACTTCATTCCCCAGCCCCGACGGTCCGTGGCCGATCGGCGCCACATGGTGGACGAGATGCAGGGGTTCTTCGGCACGCGCTGGTTCGCGTTGCCCAACCCTGTCTATGGGAGCTGGGAACGCGCCCTCGTCGGCAACCGCCGCGTCAACGCGGAAGAACGGGAGAAGCTCCGACTGCGCGCTCTCGACGAGCGCCGCTGACTCGGTCGGCCGCGGCTTCGTCGTTCACGCCCCGGCCAGCTTCTCTTCCACGCTTTGCACCTTGTCGTCCATCGACTGGTCTCGGTCGACGCGCGTTCCGAAGCGCAGTGTGGAGCTAATCCGCGGTGCCCCCATCTCGTGAACCCGTTCATGACAGCGTTTGATCGCCGCCATGACGTCGTCCCATTCGCCCTCCACATTCGTCCCGTAGGCGTGCAGCTTGTGGGCGAGGCCCATCTGTTGAAAAACCTTCTCGCACTCGGCCACGTAGTCCGAAACGCTCGTCCCCACACCGAGGGGAATCACGCAAAGATCCGCGATCACTTTCATCCGTCTCATCCTTTGCTAATGCGGTTCATGGAAGCCCGCGACATTCTCTCCCATCTTCGCACCCAAACCCTCGGGAGAACACTCCGTCTCCATGACGAGGTCGACTCCACCAACCTGAGAGCGGTCGCCGCCATCCGGACCGGCTGCGCCGTTCACGGGGAGGTCCATATGGCTCGTAGACAAACAGCCGGACGCGGCACCGGCGAGCGGTCCTGGGATTCGGCATCGCCTGACGGGCTCTGGGCCACCCTCGTACTCCTGGAGGGTCCGCCCCTGCCCGCCCCTCTCCCCTTCTGGCCCGCTCTCGCCATCCACGACGTGCTCACCCGGGAATTCGCCGTCCCCGCCCGCCTGAAGTGGCCGAACGACGTACTCGTCCATGCGAGAAAGATCGCCGGCATCCTCGTGGAGACGACCCCCACCCCCGACGGAGGGCAAGGTTATGCGGTGGGGATGGGCGTCAATCTCCTCCAGACCGCCTTCGAAGGCGACCTCGCTGGGACCGCCACGTCCCTACGCATGGAAATCGGGCTCGATGTGCCGCCGGCGGCCTTCCTCATCTCGCTCCTCGAAGCCTTGGAAGCCTGGGAGGAACGCGACCTTCTGGATGGCTTCGTGAAGGCGTCCCGCATGCTTCTGCGCCCCCTTCGCGCCGAACGCGACGGGACATGGATCACAGCAACCCCCATCGGCATCACGAAGGAGGGTTTCTTGGAGGTGGAACGCGAGGACGGCTCCCTCGAGACCTGGGTCTCGGGCGGCGCCGTCCGCATCGATCCCGAAAGCCTCGATCAGCCCTGAAGGAAGCGTGCCACGTCCTTCGCCGCGTAGGTCAAGATGACGTCCGCACCGGCGCGGCGGATACAAAGGTGGGATTCCATCATCACGGCCTGATGATCGAGCCACCCCTTCTCTCCCGCCGCGATGAGCATCGCGTACTCGCCGCTCACGTGATACGCGGCGACGGGCACGGAGGAGGCCTCCTTCACCCGCCAAAGCACGTCGAGATAGGGCAGGGCCGGCTTGACCATGACCATGTCCGCGCCCTCCTCGATATCGAGGGTGAGTTCGCGCAAGGCCTCTTTCCCGTTGGCGGGATCCATCTGATAGGTCTTCTTGTCGCCGAAGCGCGGCGCCGATTCCAACGCGTCTCGGAAGGGACCGTAGAACGACGAGGCGTACTTGGCCGTGTAGGCAAGGATGCCCACATCGGTGAACCCCGCCTCGTCGAGGGATTCCCGAATGAATCCCACGCGGCCGTCCATCATGTCGGAGGGTGCCACGATGTCCGCCCCCGCTTTCGCCTGCGCGATCGCCATGGCGGCCAGCACCTCGAGGGTTTCGTCATTGACGATGACCCCATCCCGCACGATGCCGTCGTGTCCGTCGCTGGAATAGGGGTCCATCGCCACATCCGTGATGACGGTGAGGGCGGGCGCCGCCTCCTTGAGGGCCTTGATCGTCCGCTGGAGCAGACCATCCGGGTTGGTCGACTCCGTCGCCATGGAATCCTTCAAACTCTCGTCGATCGCAGGGAAAAGGGCCACGGCCGGGATTCCCAAGGCCTCCGCCTCCTTCACCTCTCCCACGAGCACGTCGATGCTCATCCGTTCGACGCCCGGCATCGAGGAGATCGGTTGGCGGGTATCCTCACCGTCCACGACGAAGACCGGCCAGATGAGATTGTCCGGCGAAAGGTGCGTCTCCCGCACCATGCGACGGATGGAATCCGTGCGCCGGTTCCTCCGCGGTCGCTCCGGCAGATCCAGGACGTATTCGAGTTCGTTTTCGTCCGTCATGGCCCGTCTCCTTGGTGTCCGCCCGAGAGCGGTCGTCCTTGTCACGGCGCCCCCGACCGGCGATAACGAATCGCCCGGGGCGTCCCGGGCAAATCTGCGCCTTCCACCCCTTCGGGTCAAGGCCGACGTTCAACTCCGCCGGGAGCCACCGCACGATGACCGACAGCTCTGAGCCCCTGCGGGATGACCGACTCGTCGGAGTGGAGGACGGCCCGCAGGTGGAGATCAAGGTCAAGGGGTCCCGCTTCCTCGCTCAGGTCTTTCAGGTGATGACCGAGGCCGAGGCGAGGGAGCGATTGCGAATCATCCGCAAGCGCTACCACGACGCCACCCACCACGGGAGCGCTTGGCGGCTCCCGCCCCCGCAAGACCCCATCGAGGCAGCGGACGACGACGGTGAGCCCTCCGGGACGACCGGTCCACCCATCCTCTTGCAACTCCGAGGGGCCGAACTCCTGGGCGCCCTGTGCATCGTCACACGGTGGTTCGGCGGCACGAAGCTCGGAACGGGCGGGCTCGCTCGCGCGTACGGGGACGCCGCGGCACAAGCCGTCGCGGCCGCGCCCCGGACGACCCTGTGGCGCGCGCAGCAAATCCGCCTCGAGCCCTCATGGGAGGACGTGGGGGCCATCGAAGCGGTGCTGGCGCGGGAGGCTTCAAGACTCCTCAGCATCGACCGCAGCTTCGGCGAGCGCCCCGTATTCACCCTCACGGTCCCCCTGAGTCAATGTGTCCCCATCCTCGATGCCGTCCGCCAGGCCACCGGCGCTCGCGCCCAGGCTCACCCCGGGCCTGAGTTCCTCCACCCGGCTTAGACATCCTTCCCAAGTCGCCGGGATCGGATAACGTCTTCTTGTCTCACCCACCGACTCGGTCTGGAGCAGATTCGACATGACGCGCATCGTGAGTATCGGCGGGGGCCCGGGCGGGCTCTATTCCGCAATCCTCCTCAAAAAAGCCTTCCCCGAAACCACCATCGAGGTCTTCGAACGGAATGCACCGGACGACACCTTCGGGTGGGGCGTCGTTTTCTCAGACGAAACGCTACAGGCCTTCGAAGAGGAAGACCCTGAGAGCTATCGGAGCATCACGGAGAGCTTCATCCACTGGACGGACATCGACACGTTCCACAGGGGCGAGCACGTTCGATCCACGGGCCACGGGTTCTCGGGACTCTCCCGCCAGCGGCTACTAACGATCCTGCAGGATCGCGCCCAGGACCTCGGCGTGGCCATCCACTTCAAAACGGAGATCGACTCTCTCGACGAGGTGGGCGAAGCCGATCTGCTCATCGCGGCCGACGGCGTCAACAGTTTCATCCGCGAACGGTACGCGGACAGCTTCCGCCCCACCGTCGACTGGCGGAAATGCCGGTTCTCCTGGCTGGGCACCAACAAGCCCCTCGAAGCCTTCACGTTCATCTTCAAGCGGAACGAACACGGGCTTTTCCGCGTCCACGCCTACCCCTTCCAGGAGGGTCTCGGTACGTGGATTGTGGAATGCACGGAAGACACCTGGAAGAACGCCGGCCTGGACAAGGTCGACGACGAAGGCACGGTGAAGTACTGCGAGGACCTCTTCGCCGAGGAGTTGGACGGACACCATCTGCTGGCGAACCGTTCCATCTGGCGTCGCTTTCCCACAATCACCTGCGAGAACTGGCGGCACGGCAACGTCGTTCTTCTGGGTGACGCGGTCCACACCGCCCACTTCTCCATCGGCTCGGGCACGAAGCTCGCCATGGAGGATGCCGTAGCGCTCCGCGATGCCCTCGTGACCCACGGGATGAACGACATAGCCCGCACGCTGGATGCCTACCAGGAGGCTCGACGCGTGGACGTCATCAAGGTGCAAAAGGCTGCCGACACGAGTCTCAAGTGGTTCGAGAACACCGAGCGCTACGAGGAGCAGCCGATCCTCCAGTTCACCTTCAACCTCATGACGCGCTCCAAGAAGATCACCTGGGACAACCTCGCCCTGAGGGACCCGGATCTCGTCGCCAAAGTGGCGGAGTGGTTTCGCGAATCGCAGGGCGCGCCCCGCACGAGCGAGGGCAAGGCGCCCGAACCCGTCTTCACACCCTACTCCATTGGCGCCTTGAAGCTGGTCAATCGGGTCGTCGTGAGCCCGATGTGCCAGTACTCCGCAGACGAGGGAGTCCCCAACGACTGGCATCGCATCCACTACGGCGAGCTCGCTCTTGGTGGAGCGGGCCTCATCATGACCGAGATGACCAACGTCTCGCCCGAAGGGCGAATCACGCTGGGTTGCGCGGGCCTTTGGAACGAGACCCAGGAGAGGGCGTGGAAGCAGATCGTGGACTTCGCTCACGCCCACGCGAAAGGTCGCATCGGGATTCAGTTGGCCCACGCCGGCCGCAAGGGTTCCGCGCACCTGCCATGGGAAAAAGAGGACACACCGCTTGGCCCCGATGAGGGCGCATGGACGACGCTCGGCCCGAGTTCGCTTTCCTGGGACGATGGATGGCCAGCGCCCAAGGAGATGGATCGCTCCGACATGGACCGCGTCCGCGACGATTTCGTCGCCGCCGCTGAACGCGCTCAGCGCGCGGGCTTCGATCTCATCGAGTTGCACATGGCCCACGGCTACCTGCTCTCGAGCTTCCTCTCACCGCTTTCCAACCGTCGAACGGACGAGTACGGAGGCTCCCTGGCCAATCGGATGCGCTATCCCCTGGAGGTCTTCCGCGCCGTGCGCGCCGCCTGGCCCGAGGAGAAGCCCCTCATCGTACGGGTCACGGCGAGCGACTGGCACGCGGACGGCCAGACGGTGGAAGACACCGTCCAGATCGCCCTCGCCTTGAAAGAGGCGGGCTGCGCCCTGCTCGACGTCTCCAGCGGCGGCAACGCGCCGGATTCCGCTCCCATCTACGGACGGATGTATCAGGTCCCCTTCGCCGAACAGATCGCTCATGACACGGGCATTCCCGTCATGGCGGTAGGCGCCATCCTGGGCGCCGATCACGCGAACACCATCCTCGCGGCGGGGCGGGCCCACCTATGCGCCATGGCCAGACCCCACCTGCGCGACCCCCATCTCACCCTCAACGCCGCGAATCGTTACGAGTTCCCGGATCAGTTCTGGCCGCCCCAGTACGTCCGGGGCAGGATTTGACCCCGGAAATCCCGGCACCCCCGCTGACAAGGTCGCCTCTCCCGTGGTATGAAGGAGCGGGATCGAGGTGGAGACGAACAAACGATGTGGAATTGGATACAGGAATGTCCCTGGCAGGCCATCTTCTTGGCCTTCGGGATTCTCATTGTCGTGGTCGCCATCCGCGACATTTTTTTCGCGTCCAAAAAGCACGCCATCCGGCACAACTTCCCTGTGGTGGGAAACCTGCGCTATTGGTTGGAGACCATCGGACCGGAGCTTCGCCAGTATTGGGTCGCCAACGATCGTGAGGAGTTGCCCTTCAACCGAAGTGAGCGATCCTGGATCTACGCCTCCGCGAAGAACCAGAACAAGAACTTCGGATTCGGCACTGCGGAGCAGATCTATTCCACCGGCTATCCCATCATCAAGCAGGCCGAGTTCCCCTTTCCCGAATCCAAGGCCCACCATGCGAACGGCGACACGACCGCCATCCCCTGCGTCAAGGTCATGGGACAATCACACAACCGCAAACGCCCATGGCGACCGCCATCGATCGTCAACATATCGGCCATGTCGTTCGGGTCTCTCGGTTATCGAGCGATTTCCTCGCTGAATCGGGGAGCGAAGGAGGCTGGCTGCTACCACAACACCGGTGAAGGCGGACTCAGTCCCTACCACCTCTTGGGTGCCGACGTGGTCTGGCAAATCGGCACGGGATACTTCGGGGCTCGTGACGAGAACGGCCGCTTTTCCCTCGAGAAGGTTGCGGACACCGTCGAGAAACATCCCCAGGTGCGCGCCATCGAGATCAAGCTCTCCCAAGGGGCGAAACCCGGAAAGGGCGGCATCCTTCCTGGAGCGAAAGTCACAGCGGAGATCGCGGCCATCCGGCACATCCCGGAAGGCCAAGACTGCATCTCCCCCAATGCCCACGTCGAGTTCGAAAACGTGGACGAGCTCATCACCTTCGTCGAGAAGATCGCCAAGCGAACCGGTCTACCCGTCGGCATCAAGTCGGCGATCGGCAAGCTCGATTTCTGGCACGATCTGGCGGCTCAGATGAAAGAGCGCGGCGAAGGGCCCGACTACATCGCCATCGATGGTGGAGAAGGCGGCACCGGCGCGGCACCCTTGACCTTCGCCGACCACGTCTCGCTGCCATTCAAGATCGGGTTCGAGCGGGTCTATCGGATCTTCCAGGCGGCCGAGGTATCCAAGGACATCGTCTGGATCGGAGCCGGCAAGTTGGGTTTCCCCGACCGCGCCCTCATCGCGCTGGCCATGGGCTGCGACATGGTCTACGTGGCCCGGGAAGCGATGATCGCCATCGGCTGCATCCAGGCTCAGAAATGCCACACGGGTCACTGCCCCGTCGGCGTCGCCACTCAGAACAAGTGGCTCCAGGCGGGCTTGAACATCGAAGACAAGTCCAGGCGTTTCGCCAACTACGTCAAGAGCTTCCGCAAAGAACTTCTGACCCTGGCGCATGCGTGCGGCTACGAGCATCCCGCCGACGTGACCGGCCGGGACATCGAGTTCAGCACCGGGGTCAATCAATTCACGAACCTGGAGGACCTCATGGGCTACAAGAAGGATCGCTTCGGCCCCATCTCCATGAGCGATCTCACCCCCGTGGACTGAGGCTTACCTTCATTTCCTCTCGCCGATGCGCAGGTCGGTGTGAGACCCCGGACAAACTGGGAGCGTCGCGGCGAGCGGTCCGGGTAGGACTCTCATTGCATCTTCTCTTCCAGCACGAGACGCAGGTCGCCCTGTTGGCCGGAGACGAAAGTGGGAGGCTCGCCAACGAGGTGCCAGCGTGTGATCCGAATTCTGGCCGTGGGGGTCGCGGCTTTCGTCATCGCGAAGGCCCGCACCGTGCAGAAGCGCCCTTCCTCCACCCAGATCTCGAAGTGTCCCGCCGCATCCGTCTCCGCCGAGGACTGGGTCGTCACGGACGCCATGCCGCTTGGGGTGATCGTCTCCGCCGCGATGGACACCCGAACGCCCGGAAAGATGCTCCCATCCTCGTGGACCGTGACACCGCGGACGAGAACGGTCCGGGGAAGATGGACGGTCACCTTCTTCGTTTCGCCGGCCTTCAGGGTCACCTTCATGCGCTCGCCGCCCGCCACGTCGAGGCTGTAGCTCCCGGCCGGAATGTCCTTGAAGCGGAAACGCCCCTCCACGTCCGTCCGTGAGGAAAGGATCTCGCCCTGCGATCCCGACATCCAACGCCGCGACCCGGAGGGCGCCACGACCCCCTCGGGGCGCAAAGCGACCCTGAGCCCCGTGCCTAGGGTCCCGTCGCCTCGCAGCACCCTGCCCTCGCATGAGGCGCCCCGACCGAGCTCGAGTATGAGATCGGCGGGGACGGGCTTTTGGGCGAGGTCCAGGGCAACCTCCGCCTTCGACTTGAAATCAGGATGCGCCGCCTCGACGACGATGTCCTTCATGGAGGGCACCGAACCCAGCTCGAAGGCCCCGGCCTCGTCGCTCAGGACAGGCATTCGCAATCCGAGGCGCGCCTTCACGCTCCCCCAGAGCTCCGACTTCGCTCGAAAACTCACCGTCGCTCCAGAGACCGGTTCCCCGCCGGGGCCGACCACGCGCCCCCGGAGCCTCACCCCGGGCTCCATCAGCACGTCGACGCCTTCCCGAATCTCCCCGGGACGAAGACGCTTCGTGTCGTCATCCCCGTTCGTCGTGCTCTCGAGGAAGCCCGCGAGGTAGGCGACAGGGTCTCCGCGATACTCCGCCACGTAGTCCGGATGGGTCGCCGTGACGACGAAGAAACCCGCTGGAACGTGCTCGACCCGGTAGAAGCCCCGCGCATCTGTCTGGACGGGAAGCGATCGCCCCTTCAAGCCGATGGCCTGGGGGCTCACGACGACGACTTCGGCCCCCTCGATGGGCGCGAGCGTCCCCTTTGCGAGAACGCGTCCCTCCAGGGTCGCACCCCCGAACATCTTCAGATCCACGAGTTCGCGCTCCCCGTTGCGGTCCGCATCGAGCAGCCGAATCCCAGGGTTCAGGCGCGTTCGCGCCCCGTCGCCGATATCCAGGGTGTAACGCTCCGCGATGGCACCGATCACCAGGTCCCCGGTCGAGGGCACACCGTGCAGAACGTACGAACCATCTTCTCCGCTTCGGGTGGAAAGATACGCCGGGAACATCCGCTCCTTGATGTCGACCAAAGCATAGACGACGACGTTGGCGAGACCCTCATTCGTGCTCCCATCGAAAACCCGTCCGAAGACCTCCGCTTCAGGCCGCAACGTGAAGGAGTGGGGAGGGTTCGCCCCTGGCCGCAGGACGAGAATCCCCGTCCCCGTGACACCGTAGCCCTCGGCCGTCAACGTCCCTGAGAAAATGCTGGGTTCGAGGTCCTCGAACACAAAACGCCCCTTCTCATTCGTGATCTCCTGGTAGGTGCGAAGGAGGGGAGCATGTCCGATCGCCACATCGAGAAGCTCCACCCTCACCCCGGGCACAGGTGAGCCGTCCGGGGAAACCACCGTTCCTTCGAAGCGTACCCCAGGAAGAAGAGCGATTTCGATATGCCGCCTTGAGAGTTCCCGCAAGATGCGGAAGGCCTCGGCGAAACGGCGACCGTAGCCCTTGGCACGGACGAGAACCGTGTAGTCTCCCGGCGCCACGTCGTCGAAACGAAACCCTCCCTGGTGGTCCGTCGTCGTGGTCGCGAGCGGTTGATTGGTGGCTCGAAGCATCGTCAGGTCCGTCACGACGTTCACGTCGTTCGGGTCCGTAGCGACGACGGAGGGCAGAAGGGCCACGCTGGCTCCCGAGATGGACGTCGAGGTCGCCTTGTCTCGAACGCGGCCCAAGATGACCGATCCACTCGGCGCGTCGGGCGCAACCGTCGCAGGTTCCCGGTCCTCGGAGCGGCCCGCCTCGTGCGCGGGAGTCCGCTCGGTTCTCGTCTCGTAGACGGGTTTTCGCCGCACGAGGTCCTTGCCCGGCGAGGTGTCATCCACCGCCCCCGCAGGGCCCTCATCCATCACGTCGGACTCCGCCTCGTCCGACAAGAACAGATACAAACAGGCCGAAATCAGAACGACCGCGAGCCCCAAGATCACCGTGGAAAGCTTCATGCCGTCTCCTCCTCCCTACTCCCGCCGCGGTGCGCTCGGATCACTTCCGAACAAGCACGACCCGAACACCCTTTTCACCCGCCGCGACGACCTGGGGAGGCTTCGGCGTCGTCCACCTGATGCTCCGCTTCTGGCCGTCCTCGTCGATGTCCGTCTGCGTTGCACGGGCTTCAAGGGTGTATCGGGCGCCGTCCGACACGGCGATCTCGAAGTGTCCTTCCGCGTCGCTGTACGCCACGCCGCCACCGTTGCGAGGACGATCGGATTCGACGGCACCGCTGCCCGGAACGACTCTCGCTCTCACCCGAACGTGCGAGAACGGTGACCCGTCCTCATGGAGCGTCATGCCTTCGATGATGACCTCGCGCACGAGTCGCAACTCCTCCGTACGCTCCTCACCCGCGGCGAGTTCGATCGTCATCACCCGTTTCGAAACAGCGATCACGGAATACTTTCCTGCCGGAATGCGCTCGATCCGGAAGCGCCCCGCGTCGTCCGTCCGCGCCTCGAGCTTGCGCACCGGACGCACCGAGCCACCGAGCCCCAGAAACCCTCCGCCGCGCCGGTCGGTCGGCACCAACTCCACGAGGGTTTTCGCCATGGCCGTTCCGTCGCTGTCGTAGGCCACCCCCTTGAACACGGCTCCTTCGCCCAGACGGAGCGTCACCTCGGGAGGCGCCTCGTCGCCGCTCAAGTCCAAGATCTCCCGGCCGGAGGACACGAACCGCGGGTGTGTCGCCACCACCTCCACCTTCTTGTGGCGGGGCACGGAGACGAGTTCGAAGCGACCCTCGGCGTCGGTCGTGAAAGGGGTCCCCCTCCCGAGCACGGACCGGGCCATCGCGTCACGTCCGTCCCCCGACAGGAACTCGATCGTCGCACCAGCCACGGGCGCTCCCGTTCCGTCCACGACTCGCCCGAGAATCCTCCTCCCCCTTTGCATGACGACATCGACGGCGTCGCGGACCTCCCCCGGTTCAAGAGGTCGATCACGGCCCTCCTTGGTCTTCCTGGTCGCCATGAGGCCGCCGAAGAATCCCCCTTTCAGACCGAAGACCGCCCTGACGAAGTCGGGGTGCGAAGCCATGACCATGAAGGAGCCGGCGGGCACCCCCTTGATCTCATACCGGCCGTTCTCATCGCTCGTCACGGGCCCTGTCCTCAGGACCGTGCCGATGCTGTTGGGGCTGATCACAGTGACTTCAGCCCCCGCGATGGGCGTCAGGCTTCCCTCGGCGAGAATCCTCCCAGAAACCGTCGCTCCCCCGACCATGGGGAGATCGACGAGATCGCGTTCGCCGTTCCGGTCCTTCTCAGCGAGTTGAATGCCAGGGATGCCGCGCTTGTCCGTCGGATTCTCAATCTTCAAACCGTACCCCTCGCTCCGCGCCCCAAGAATCAGGTCGCCCTCCCTGGGAAGGCCTCGGAGGGAATAGGCGCCGTCCTTGCCGCTCCGCGTCTCCACGTAAGCCGGGAACCCGCGGCTGTCCTTGAATTCGGCCATCGCGTACACGAGAGCCCCCTCGAGCCCTTTGCCGGTCGACACGTCAAAGACGCGACCGAACACCTCGGCTTCCGGGGCAAGGACATACACCTTCGGTTCCCCCTGGGCTTCACCGGCCGTCAGGCGAAATTGCCCCATTCCCGTCGCGCCGTAGCCCTTCGCCACGAGGGATCCGGTGTACCGCCCGGGGCCCAGATCCGTGAACTCGAAGCGCCCCTTCTCGTTCGTGGTCGTCTGGTAGGTGCGCAGAACCCTCAACTGCGCCCGCCCCCGATCGAACAGGCTCACTTGGACGCTCGGAACGGGAAGCCCCTCCGGGTTATGCACGATTCCTTTGAAGGTGACTGCCGGCTCCAAACGGACTTCCAAACCCGTGACCTCGCCCCCTTGGGACAGTCGAAAGGAATCGGAGAATCGACGCCCGAAGCCTTCAGCCCGGACCAAGACGGTATAGTCGCCGGGCTCAGCCTGTTGAATGTGGAACACGCCCTCGTCATCCGTCGTGGCCACGGTGATGGGGTGGTTGGGCGCCTGAGTGGTGCGAAACAACTCCGCCAAATCGAGTGACATGAAGCTTTCCACCACCGAGCTGCGCAACAGACCGACCTTGGCTCCCATGATCGGTCGCCCGTCTTCTTTCTTCAAGACTCTCCCGCTGATGGCGGGATGAAGATCCCTCTCCGCACGCTCCGGATCGGGAGCCCCTTCGGAGCTCTCCTCTCCATCTTCCGAGATCGCCGACTCCGTCGAGTGGTCTGCGTCCGCACCCCGATGCCGTCGAACCGCCTCGGTCCGATCCGCCTCGACGGAATCCGACGTGGTCGCGGGTCCCACCACATCGGTTTCCTCGTCCCCCATGAAGAAGAAGAGAAATCCGGCCACCAGGGCCAAGGCTAGGCCCAGGAGCAACAAGGTCAGCGGGGAAGCTTTCATGGTCCTGACTCCTTCTCTACCCATGGGCGTGAACCGATTCGTCCCCCAAGACCCGCTATTCTCGACCTTCGTCCGATGATCGGGTAACCTCGGGAGGTCATGAGGGAGCGCCGAGGATGAAATGTCGATTCTGGGGAACCCGAGGCAGCGTTCCCGTTTCGGGGCCCCAGTACATGGAATTCGGAGGCAATACGCCATGCCTCCAGCTGACCACCCAAGGATGCCCCGAACCGATCATTCTGGACAGCGGAACGGGAATCCGAGAGTTCGGCCAGCATTATATGACCCACCGAACGGAAGTCGGCGACACGATTCACCTTTTTCTGACGCACGCCCACTGGGACCACATTCAGGGATTTCCATTTTTTATTCCGGCCTACGTCCCCGGCGTCAACCTGCACATCTACTGCACGAAGAAGGCGAAGGATTTTCTCTCCGGCCAGATGACCGCTCCCTACTTTCCCGTGGGAATGGATGTGATGATGGCGTCCTTCCACTTTCATGAGCTGGCCCAGGGCGACGAGATGCAGTTGGGAGACGTTCGCATCCGGTGGATTCCTCTCCCCCACCCCCAGGAATCCACGGGGTTCCGCATTGACGACGGCGCACGCTCCCTTGTTTTCGCAACCGACACCGAACATCCCGCCGAGGGGCTCAACGAACAGTTGGTGGGCCTTGCGAGAAACACCGACGTGCTCATCTATGACGCCCAGTATACGCCCGACGAATACGAGGCAGGGAAACAGGGATGGGGCCACTCGACGTTTCACCAGGGTGCGGAAGTCGCGAAGGCGTCCGCCGCGGAGCGGCTGATCTTGTTCAGCCACGACCCGAGTCACGACGACGCCGCTTGCCGCGCCATCGAGACCTCATGTCAGGAAGAATTCCCCAACACCTGGTCCGCCCGGCAAGGCATCCAAATCGAGATCTGAGGCCCGGGAAAGCGCTGATTCTGGACACGCGGGGCAGCCATCGGCCATAATGTCCGCGTCGTCAACTCAAGGAAACTCGCCCATGAATCGCTTGGCCGGTCTCATCATCGCTCTCGTTGCAGCCTCGTGCGTCCCATCCACAGCCCAGGTCTGCATCAACCCCAATGACGTGCTGCTCTCGAATGACAACCTACCGGCCGTGCCCAGCGGTGCCACACCGGTCTCTGTCATCCAGGGCTTGGGCAACGGCGAAGCCGCCGCAGCCGTTTTCGACACGACGGGACTCAGCACGCAGGGCGTCAAGGTCAATCTCGCCGCCGTGGGGTACATGAACGTGGTGGGAACGAACGGCATTCAGGCTGCCGTGAACCTGCAGATCTACGACGGCGTCACCTTCGACGCGGCGGGCGTGCCGACACTGGGCTCCCTCGCCTTCGACTACGCCAGCGCCACGGGATCGAATCTCCAGCTCACCAGCCACGCCATCAACACGACGGATTTGAGCGCCTTCAACGTCACGGTCACGAGTGGAAAACTCGTCGTGGCCTGGTCCATGGTCTTCAACACCGGAGCGCCCCAGACGAACTTCGCCACGGACAACAGCGCCATCCAGTTCACCTGCAACCCGTCCGTCACCCCGCTCCAGAAGAATCTCATCTTCATCCAAGGCCAAGGCTGGCGGGACGCGGCTCTCGCCACGGTCCAGGGAATTCCCCTGTGCCCCGTCTTCTATTCGGGCAATTGGATCATCCGGGCCTGCGTCGAACCCATGGTCAACCCCACCCAGATTCTCATCTCCGGCAGTCCGACCACCGCGGGGGGCTTCGTCAACGTGACCTTCAACTCGCCCAATCATCCGGGCCAGTTCTATTTCGGCGCCCCCGCCTTCACGGCCAACATGGGCTCGCCCACGGTCTACGGCACGTTCCCTCTCGACTTCGACCCGCTCCTGCAGGCCTACCTCCAGTTCCCCGTCGAAGCCTCGCAGGTCTTTTTCAACTTCAACGGGAACCTCGGCCCCACAGGCACGGCACCGGGAATCATCTTCATTCCGCCGACGACGCCGCCTCTCAGCTTCCTCGTCGCCTTCATCGTGATGGATCCGACACTCTCCTTCTTCGAGGGGATCTCTTCGCCCGCCACGATTCAGGTTCTCTGACTCGATCCCAAAAGTCGCCCCCTTGTCACGGGGGGCGGCTCCGTATCCAATCCCCCCATGAGCCATCGCTTCGTTCGCGGCGGGATTCTCCGCACCGCTTTTCTTCTTCTGCTCCTCGCCTCGGTGCGAGCACAGGTCATTTCCAAAACCGCGCAGCCGGGTCGCACGGAAGACCGACTGCGCTCGCCGCTTCGCTCCGCGGATTCGGCGCTGAAGTCGGGAGATGAGCCGGAGGCACGACGCCATCTTCTGAACGCTCTGGCCATCGCCCCGTTCAACGCCGCCGTCCTCGAGAGGCTCCTCACCCTTGGCGTCAAGACGTCAGCTGGACGTCATCTGTGGGCGCTGCGCCACGCGGCCCTCCTCGTCGATGCCGGTGGCAAGCTCAGGATTCCCACGAAGACCAAAAAACTGTTCCCCTCCAAGGACCCCTGGCCGAAGCGACTCGCACTCGCCCGCGCACAGGCCGTCTTCGCCGTCGAACGCCTTCTCGGCAAGAAGACACCGAACGGCCGGGGAGCGGATGCCTCCAACCTACTGCGAGCGTGGGCCGCGCCGCTCGTCCGGTTCCTCCTCGAGGATTCTCCCCAACTTCTGAACGCGCAAGCCCGCAGGCTGAACGAAGCGCTCGCAGTCACGGTCCCTCATCGTTCGCAGGTGATCGACGACCTTCTCGCCGTCGCTGAAAACCCCAACGACCCGGAAAGCGCTCTCGAGGCAGGACGTATTCTCAGAGGATTCGCCAGCCAGGCGGCACAAAAGGATCTTGAGGGCCGGCCCGCTCCCAAGCTTCCCACGCGACTCGCGCAGCGCGCCGCGGCCGCGGTCGATCGATCGCGCAAGGTGTTGGCCGCGGAGGATGGCGCACCGCTGACCGTGGAGAAACTGAGGGCCATGTCCCCCGCGGAGCGAGACGCATTCACCGCCGCTCACGCCACGCCCGCCCACCCCGGCCGAGCTGTTTCTCCGAACGGTCTCTACCTCGTCGAGACGCCCTGTGGGTTCGAGACCCTCCTCGGCGTGGCCTCGACCATCGAGAAGCATCACCGGCGGTTGGTCAAGTGGTATGGCCGCGACCCCTTCGAGGGACAGAGTGGAACGATTCGAGTCGTCACGACCACCGACGAGTTGGAGCGCGAAGGCGCCCCCTATTGGTGGGCGGGCGGCTTCCAGGGAGGCGACGTGACCACCGTCCGCTTCACGGTCAGTTCCATCGAGTCCCTGGGCCATACCCTGACTCACGAACTCACCCATCGTTTCGACGGCGCCCTTTTTCCAGGACAGCCCGCTTGGCTGGCGGAAGGGAAGGCCACGTGGACGGGAAGCGCGTATGCAGGAACCGACTCCAAGTCCTTCGTCGACAACTACGCCAACTTCGGATCGATGGAGACGGCGCTGCGAAAGGGCTACGGCAACCCGAAGAAGCTGAGGAAGCTCCTCGAAGGTCACCCGGAGGACTACCGTGACAACTATCCCGTGGGGCACGCCCTGTTCGTCTATCTGAACACTTGGGAGGATAACGGTGGACCTGTCTTCAGGAAGCGCTTCCAGGAGTTCATGAGCAACCCGCGGAAGATGCGCGGCCAGCCGTTTCCCTGGTTCACGAATCGCTTCTGCGACGGGAAAGACGGGCGACCGGAAGACTTCGACGCCTTCGCCGAAGGCTTCGCCAAGTTCATTGGTGGCTTCTACTGGCTCAACAGAAAACCTTGGACCGAGCGCTACGCCGCACGGGCCGGCAAGAGCCCCCCGAGGCCACGGGTCTACGATCCCCCCACGTGGCCCACGGACCGCTCTCGGGCCGAGCCCTTTTTCGGAACCGGTCACGCCGCCGCCGCCGCCCGACTGTTCGACCGCCTGGGCAACAATGACGCCGCATTGCGCGCCCACCTGTTTGCCTTCGCCGTCGACGGCCCCGCAGAGGTGCGTTTGGAGCGACTGGCGGACCTTCTTGCCCAGGCACGCAAGGAGCCGCTGGCATGGTTTGCGCGCACCCTTCTTCGGCGAGGCTGGCCGGACAATCACGATCGCATTCCACCCATCAAGGGCGCCATTCCCAGCAAGCTCGTGGGTCTCCACCGCCTGCTGGGGGAGGCGGCGGCGGCCCACCGGGAGATGGGGCTGTCCCGGGTCGAAGCCCGACTGCTGGCCGAGCAGGCGGAGTTCGCGGAGTTTCTCGGGTTCGACCGCCCGAAGGCGGACATGCGTCCGCCCGCCATGGACAAGGGGGCCCACCCTTACGTCCGTCCGGCGCGCGCCCTCGATCTCTACGGGTGGAAAGAGGACCGCCTCGTCGGATACGACAAGTTCCGTGTCAAGGGTCTGTGGTACGTCGCCCGCGACGGGACGCTGCACGTGGGTCGCAGAAAGCCCCGCAAGGCGACGGGGAGCTTCGATCCTCGTGCGCACGAACGGCAGATTTTCGTGCGGACGCCTGTTCCTCTCGACGGTGTGCGGTCCCGCATCGAGCTGGACATCCGGTTCACGACCTCATTCGTCTCCGGAGCGGTCATCTTGGGATACGAACGGCGAGACCGCGCCATCACGTTTCATTTCACGGCGGGCGACTACATGGTGGGGATCGGGCAGAAGAAGTCCCCTCCCGCCTTCGAGACCGTCCGATGGTCGCTGCGCGGCGGATGGATCCGCGAAGGAGGGCTCCGCCGGGAGGCCCCCGGGGGACGCTTCGAGTTCGGCGGTGCGAAGCCCAACTTTCATCTCCGCCTGGACCTGGACGGCGCGGAGGTGGCGGCCTACATCGACGGCAGATGGGTGGGCACCTACCGCACCGGGGACGGACGCCCCATCACGGGCCCCCTCGGATTCGCCACCAGCTTCGGCGCCTTCGCCGTCACCCGTGCGACCCACCAGCGCTTCGATCGCTATCGAGCGCTCGGGTGGCCGAATCCCCTCCCCGCCGGGCTCGATCTTGCAAAGGACGGCACGGAGACGATGGATCGTCTCCTCAATCGACGGGTGAAAGGGCTCCCTTCTTCGCCCCAGGGCGCCCTCGTGATCTGGATCCCCAGAACCGAGGACGACGACGGGGAGTTGGACGTACGGGACATTGTCACGTCTGCCCGCTTCACCTGGGAAGGCATCCGGGCAGACCTGCCTCGTTTCCGTCTCCCCCAACCCGTCTACATGGTCCTTCCGGGTGATCTCCCGGCGGACGCCAGCCAGGAACTCGCCGCGTCCTTGGGCGCCCCGGACCGCCTCCACTTCTTCAGCCATCATCGACGCCACTACATCTTCGATCTGAAGCGACCGAATATGCCCGCCGACCCCATGCCGGTTCTCATGTTCATCGACGATGCGGGCTGTCTTCGCCTCGCGGACATCTACGTCGTGGGCAGAGAGGACCTGCCTCCCAACTTCCGCACCTGGTGTCGAGTCCACCGATGAAAGGCACCGCGCCGGAATTATCCGTCGTACTCACCGTCGTGGAAGGCCCCACTCAGACCCGCCGCTGCCTCGAGGCGCTGCGGAGTCAGACCGATCCCCCCGAGATGGAAATCCTCGTCCCCTGGGACGCCTCCATCGCCGAGGTGGCGACATGGGATGAGCCGGGGCTCCGATGCATCGAGATCAGCGATGCGCCGCCCCTCGATCGACCGGACGACGAGGACACGCGCCACGTCCTCTACGATCTTCGACGATCCGCAGGTCTTCGCGCGGCGGCGGCTCCGCGTGTTGCGATCCTCGAGGACCGCGGCGTGCCCACTCCGACCTGGGCACGCGCCATGGTGAACACCCTCGATCAGACCGGCGCCGCCGCCGTCGGCGGCGCGATACGGTGCGGAGTCTCCACCCGTTGGGCGCGGGCTGTGTATCTGTTGGACTTCGGAGACTATGCACCTTCTTTCGACGAGCATCCCACGGTCTCCCTCAGCGACACGAACGTGGTCTACCGCCGGGACGCCCTGGAGCGCGTTCGCGGCGCCTGGGAGAATCGGTACCACGAACCGGACGTCCACGGGGCGCTCACGCAACAGGGCGAGATCCTTCTTCTTTCTCCCGTTCCCATCGTCGTTCAGCAGCGTACGGACCTGAGTCTCGATCGCGTCCTGCGGGAGCGCGTGGCCTGGGGACGCCTTTACGGGTCCCTCCTCGCCCGTGACCGAAGCACGGCCTGGAGGCTTCTGCGGGCTGCCGCGTCGGCAGTTGTCCTGCCGGTGCTCCTCCCCCTCCGGGTGCTGCGTCGCGAAGGCAAGCGAGGACGCATGGAAAGCGCCTTCGGCCTTCTCCCCTGGCTCTTTCTCGCCGCCGCGGCCTGGGCCATGGGCGAATCGATGGGCTTGGGTAGCCCCGCCTCAACTTCGCATCCCGGCGCGACCGATGAACCCCTTGGAGAGGAAAACCCCGCATGAACGCCGAAACACCGCCCGGCGACGCCCCCGTGCCAGTGCTGACGGTGGTGATCCCCGCCTACAACGAGGAAGATGCTCTCGGCCCGGAGGTCGACCACATCGCGAGCGTGCTTTCCGAGGCGGGAATCACTCACGAGATCATCGTCGTCGACGACGGGTCCACCGATGGCACGGCGGAAGCCGCACGCACGAAGAGCTGCACACTCATTCGCCTGCCACGCAATCACGGCTACGGCGCCGCCCTCAAGAAAGGGATTGCCGCCGCACGGTCGGAGTTGGTCGCGATCACGGACGCCGACGGCACCTATCCGGCGGAAGCTCTGCCCGAGATGGTCCGCCTGGCGGGGGAATACGACATGGTCGTGGGAGCGCGCACGGGCGGAAACGTCCACATCCCCATGGTGCGTCGTCCGGCGAAATGGTTTCTCAGGAAGTTGGCGTCCTGGCTCTCGGGCTTCAAGATCCCTGATCTGAACAGCGGACTTCGCGTCATCCGCCGGTCCCTCGTCCGCCGCTACGCCCACATCCTTCCCCAGGGTTTCTCCTTCACGACCACCATTTCCCTCGCCCTTCTCTGCAACGGATTCAGCGTCAAGTATCTGCCCATCGACTATCGGCGTCGCATCGGGGATTCCAAGATCCGCGCGGGACACGCCTGGGATTTCCTGCTCCTCATCCTTCGGGTGATGGTGCTCTTCAATCCATTGAAGGTCTTCCTCCCCATGGGCGCGCTGGCATTCCTCGTGGGACTCGCCAAGTTCGTCTACGACGTCACGAAGCAGGACCTCTCGGAGAGCGCCGTCATGTGTCTGCTCACGGCGATCCTCCTTTGGGCCATCGGATTGCTCGCCGATCAGAACGCCCGGCTGGGGCTCGACCGAGAAGCATGGCCCAGGTAGGCCCCCCAGAAGTCTCCCGCCGCCGCCTGCGGATCGCGATTCGAGTTCTCGTCAGCGCGGCTCTCCTCGTCCTCGTCTTCCAGCTCGTCGAGCCGAAGCACCTCCTCGCGGCTCTTCGGCGCTGTTCTGTCACCGCGTGGACCCTCTCCCTGCTCGCCTTCGTCCTCCTCCACATGGCATCCGCCATGAAGTGGAGGCTCTTTCTCTCCCTGGCGGGCGTGAAGCTCACGGCGGGCGACGCCCTTTCCTGTTACGCCGCCGGTCTTTTCGCGAACCTCTGCCTGCCTTCCCTTCTGGGCGGCGACGTGGTGCGCGCGGGCCTGCTCTTCTCGAAGGGTCACAGGCCCTCCAGGCTGGTGGTGGCGGGATTGGCCGACCGCCTCTCGGACATCCTGGCCTTGGGCCTCCTCATCCTCCTTGGCGCGGGATTCTCCTGGGGAGCCCTCCCACGAGAACTCGTGGAGAGCCGATGGACCCTGGCACTCCTCCCCCTCATCGCCCTCAGTGCGCTCGTCGCGGCATTTGTTCTCTTGGGCCGTCTCCCGTACCGGCGGCTCCCGAGATCGGCGGCGAAACCGCTTTTGGGCCTCGCCAAGGGGGCACGAACGCTCGCCCGTCGACCAGGTCTCGCCGCGGCCGGACTCGCAGTCAGTCTGACCCTCCAGACGGGTTTCGTTCTCGTCAATCTCGGGCTCGGCCGGGCTCTCGGCATGAGTCTCTCCAACGGGTTGTGGTTTCTCCTCTGGCCCCTCGCAAAGGTGGCCGCCATGGCGCCCCTGAGTCTGGGCGGCCTGGGTGTGCGGGAGGCGGCCTTCGCGGCCCTCACATCCGTCTTCGGGGACTCCAGGCTCGCCGTCGCGGAATCGCTGGTCTGGGAGTCGATCCTCTTCGCGGGCGGTCTCGTCGGCGGGCTGTTTTTCCTGATACGGCCGCCGAAGGAGCGAGCGTCGTGAGCCGAGAGCGCAAAGATTTCCTCCTCCTCCTCGTCCTCGCCGCCGTCGTGCGCATCCCGGGGCTCGACACGGGTCTGTGGTTCGACGAAATCCAGATGGGTGCCGAACTCCTGGGGCGCTCCTTCCGGGACCTGCTTACCGCCTACCCCTCCGACAACAATCACCCTGGCTACACCTGGTTGGCGTGGCTGAGCACGCACCTTTTCGGCGGCGCCCCCTGGGTCGTTCGGCTTCCGGCCTACGTGGCGGGCGTTTTCTCCCCCTTCGCTCTTTATCGCTTCATCCGTCGCGTCGACCAGCGGGAGACGGCCCTCACGGCCGCGGTGCTCCTGGCCATCTCCAGCCACGCGGTCATGTTTTCGCAGAACGCGCGGGGCTACAGTGCCCTCCTTCTCCTCACGATCCTCGCCACCGACACGTACCACAAGCTCGTAACCGAGAACGATCGCAGGGCTGGGTTCCCCTACGCCTTGAAGGTGGGGCTCGCCACCTGGTTCCACACAACGGCCGTCTTCGTGGCCCTCGGCCACGCCCTCGTCGCCCTTCCAAGGTGCCTGCGCCGCAAGACGTACCACCCCCTCGCGGCGCTGGTCGGTGCGGGATTCGTCTCTCTCTTGCTGCATGCTCCGATCCTTCGCCCCATGTGGCAGTTCTTCTCCGCGGCCGAAACGGGGCGCGGAGATTGGGACTGGACACGCCCCTTCTGGGCTTTGCAGGAGTCCCTCCAAAGCTTCGGCGTGCCGCTTTGGGCCGTCGTGCCGGCCCTGGCCGCGGGGTTTTTCACCTTCGTCTTGGGGCTTCGACATCTGGCACGGCTCGACCGCCCTCTTCCCGCACTGCTCTTCCTGCCGCCCGTCCTCGGGGGGACCTTCCTCGTCCTTGCCGGCCGCAACCTCTGGCCCCGGTTCTTCTTCTTCGCGACCGGGTTCTTCTTGTGGGCCTCCGTGACAGGCATCGACGCCCTGGCTCGGATGACGGCCCGCGCCCTCGGTCGCGCCCACCTCGCACCGGTGCTGAGGCGGGGCGCCCTCGTTCTCATGGGGGTTATCCTCGCGTGGAGGCTTCCCGCGGTCTGGACCCTCCCGAAACAGGACTACGTCGGAGCCCTGAGCGCCGTCCGCGCACGCGCGGCGGATGGAGATCTCATCGGCGCAGCAGGCCTCGCCGTCCTGCCGTACCAAGCGTATTACGACGAGAAACTTCCCGAGATCACGGGACGCAACATCAGCGAGATCGCATCCCACCTGGCGCCAAAAAGATCGCTGTGGGTCCTCACCACTTTCCCCGTGTTCACCGAGAGCAAAGACCCCGAGCTCGCGCGGTGGCTTTCCACGCATGCTCGCCTCGTCGCGCGGCGCCGGGGACTGATCGGCGGCGGGGACATCCTCATCTACCGGGTGTCGTCGCCCCCGGGCAGATAGAGGAAAACCCCCACGGCATCGTCCAGCCAGACAAAGCGGGCGAGGGTGCGGCCGGCGGTGATGCGGCGCAGCACCGCCTTCGAGACTCCGAACCTTCGGGGATCCACCTTGCGCGTGACGAGGACCACACCGCGGCCATCGTCGGGGGGAATGTCCGCGGGCGGGACGGCTCGGACCTTTGGCGCCAGAAGTTTCCAGACCTCGATGGGGTCATAATGCCCGGGCTGCCGCATCAGTGCGGTGTAGTGGACATCGTCCCCCGCCCCCCATTCACGGGCGAGGTTGACAGCGCCCCGCAGATCCTCTCTGGGACGTCCCGCGACCTGCCCGGCAGCCATCAGTCCCAAGGCGCCAAGGAGGAGGAGCATCGTCGTGCGTCGGCGCGCCTTTGGACTGCCTTCGATCAGAACGGCGACCAGGACGGCCCAAACCCAGGCCACGGTCGCGAAGTACTGGACGGGAAGCCGTTTCCAGACCTCGACGGACGCCACGGCGGTGAGCACAAAGCCGAGGAAGCCTGTCGAGAGGATCGCCAACAGCCCCCGTTCGCCCGGAAGGCGACGACCACGCAGAAGATCACGGCCGGCGCGAACGAGGAATAGCAGCATCACCGCCCAGCCGGCGGCCACCAGTCCGAAACCGAGGCCCCCCAGCCCTCGGAGCGACGGCGTCAAGACACGGGGCGCCCCCTGAAGGAGCTGAGGCAGCACACTGGGCGTTGCGGGCGCGGACTCGACGGAGGCGCCGGGTGTGGCGTGCTCATTGCGAAAAAACCTGGAGGGGTCGTGGAGGAGCCAACTCTCTGACGTGAAGATCCAGGGCAGAAAGAGCAGGACGCCTGTGCCCCCCGCGAGCATGAGTCGCTGCAGCGAAAGAACGCCTCGCGGACGGCTCAGTAATCTCGCGGCGCCCAGCGCCACGACGGGGACCGCCATCAGGTAGTGCACGTAGAGACCGCAAGCCACCGCGCCGGCGAAGACGGCCATTCGAATCCTCTCCGAGCCCCGTTTGCCGAGTCCCGCCCAAAGGGCGATGACCGCGAAAACCTGGAGCCAAGCGTAGGGTCTGAGCTCGACGCCGTAGCGGATCTGGAAGGGGGCCAAAAGCAGGGTCGCCGCGAGCGCCATGAGGGCCGCGCGGCCGAATCCCCACTGCCGAAGGAGATCCACGAGAAAGGGAATCGCCAAGAGGCCTGTCACAAGCGGGATCCATCGCAAGGACTCGACGGAGCCGCTCCCCCACGGCATCAGCGCGATGTAGAAGAGGGGAGCGTGCACGTCATGGCGAATCAACTCGATGAGGTCTCCCACACCCGCCTGGCGCGCCAACTGCATCGTGTGGAGTTCGTCCAGCCACACGCTCTTTCCGGCCTCGACGACACGAGCAAGAACCCCTGCCACCACGGCCGCGACCGCGAAGCTGAATGGAACCCGATTCCTTGTCCTCGGCGCGGTCACCACGTCTTCAGGGGACTCTCGTCCCGTCGCGAGACCACCCACCGGACGCGCCTCTCGCAAGCCTCCTCCAGCCGAGATCGAAAGTGCCGCAGATAGCCTCGCTCCGTATGGGTGTGCTCACTGAGAACCACGTGGATTCCCCGCTCGGTGGCGGCAAGAACATCATGATGACGCATCTCTCCGGTCAACCACAGATCGGCGGAAACACCTGTGAGCATCGAGCCCCCGGCGCCCGCGCACAACGCCACGGTCGAGATCTTCCGAGCCCCCAGCGGGGACTCCGCAACGCGAAGATGGGAGAGTCCCAGGTGCTCCTTCACGCGTCGCACCACGGTGGAAAGGGTCACGGGTCGGGCGAGTCGAACGAGGCGGCCTGCGCCCACGTCCTCTCTCGGGCGAGCGCTGAGCTCGTAGATATCGAAGGCCGGTTCTTCGTAGGGATGCACCCTTCGGATGACGCGCACGGCCTCGTTCACCGCCCTTCTCGGCATCACCATCTCTAAGCGCACCTCGTCCACCTCCTCGAGGCGCTCCGGTTGCCCCACGGCGGGACGGCATTCCGGAGCTCCGCGAAACGAACCCGTCCCTTCGACGCCGAAGGAGCAAAGATCGTAGAGCCCGATCCGTCCCAAGCCCACGTCTCCCAGAGCCTCCCTCAGGGCGGGAACAACCCTTCTCGGGGTGAAGACGACGAGTTTCATCTCTTGCCCCTGTGGATGCTCCGATAGTGGAATCAGGGGTTCCGACTTCGCCTTGGGAAACGCCTCCACGAGCCAATCGTTGATCCCTCCCGGCGCCGCATCGAGGGCCGTATGAGGGGAGTAGACCGAGATCCCCTTTTCGACCAAGGTCAGGGCGACCCCCTCTTTCGGGACGTCGCGACGCAGAGCCGCCAGCGGCTCGAAGATGAAGGGGTGATACGAGACGACGGCTTCCGCGCCGGCCTCCACGACCTCATCAGCGACGGCACGGGTGAGGTCGATGGTGAGATAGGCCTGACGAATCCGACGCTTCCGTCCCTCGATTTGAACCCCCACCTTGTCCCAGCTCTCAGCAAAGCGGAGAGGAGCCAGCGATTCCAGGACGGCGATCCATTCTTTCCACGACATGCTCATGGCTGCACCTTGGCCACGAAGCGACAGCGGGTCAAGACCGCGGCATGGGCCAGGCGTCGAAACGTCGCTAAGCTCCCCCACCATGAAGCGGAAGATCATCCAGGGACTCGAATGCCGCTGGGAGGTGGCCGCCGGTTGGGAGGAGCCGCTGGGCGTCTGGGTGCCCGTGGATCAGGATTCCCTCCTGGCCGAGTTGGAGGGCGATACCTTCGAGCGCACCGACGAAAAGATGCCGTACTTCGCCACCCTTTGGCCCACCGCCCATCGCTTGGCACGAAAGGTCGCGAAAGGGCCTTCACTGGAGGGCCTTCGCGTGCTGGATCTCGGCTGCGGGGTGGGACTCGTGGGGTTGGCGGCCGCCCGACAAGGGGCGCACGTGACGTTCCTCGACTGGGAGAGCCGCGCCCTCGCCCTCGTGGACGACGCCGCACGGGAAAACGGCCTCCACGTGGAGAGAATGGTGGCTGCGGATTGGCGCGATCCCCCCGACCTCCCCCTCTTCGATGTGATCCTCGCCGCCGACGTCCTCTACGAGACCCGCAACCTGAAACCCGTGGGCGAGTTCATTCGAACCCACCTGGCCCCCGGAGGCACGGCCTGGGTTGCCGACCCGGGACGCCCGCAGGCCAGAGGTTTTCCGGTGGCGGCGAGAGAATCAGGGCTCGAGGTGGAGGTGACGGAGGAGGACGGGCGACCGACGTTCCGTATCACTCCGGCCGAGCCCGCCCCCTGACCCTCAGATCATGAGAGGATCGATCTTGTCCGGGTCGATGTCGGATTCCGCGATCGCGCGACGCACCTCATCGGGTTCGCCCTCTCCGCAGCGAACGAAAGCTTCGAGGGACGCCACGACGATGCTCTCGGTATCCACCTCGAAGTGCCGGCGAAGTGCTTCCCGCGTATCGCTCATCCCGTAGCCGTCTGTTCCCAACGGAATGAACACACCGTCCACCCAGCGGACGATCTGTTCCGGCACCATCTTCATGTAGTCGCTGGCCGCGACGATGGGTCCGTCGATCTCAGCCAGGCACCTCTCGAGATAACTGACGCGCCTCTCCTCTGCGGGATGAAGACGGTTCCATCGCTCACATTCGAGGGCCTCCTTGCGCAACTGCTGATAGCTCGTGGCGCTCCAGACGTCGACACGCGCGTCGTGTTTTTTCTCGAGAATGTCGGCAGCCTCGAGGGCGTGATTGAGAATCGTGTCGCTCCCGAACAGATGCAGACGACGTCCCTCGTTCTTCGTCGAAGCGCGATAGCGGTAGAGCCCTTTCAAGATGCCCTCCTCGATGCCGTCTCCTTCCGGCATCGCGGGCATCTCGTAGTTCTCGTTCTGCACCGTGATGTAGTAGAAGATGTCCTCGTTATTCTCGTACATCCTCCGCATTCCATCCTTCACGATGACCGCAATCTCGTACGCGAATGCCGGATCGTAAGCCATGACGTTCGGCACGGTGGTAGCGAGCAGGTGGCTGTGACCGTCCTCGTGCTGAAGTCCCTCGCCATTCAGAGTCGTTCGACCGGCCGTGGCCCCCACGAGGAACCCCCGGCCTCGAATGTCGCCCAACGCCCAGATGAGGTCGCCGATCCTCTGGAACCCGAACATGGAGTAGAAGATGAAAAACGGGATCGTGGGTTGGCCGTGCGTGGCATAGGAGGTCGCGGCGGCCGTGAACGAGCTCATGGCGCCCGCCTCGGTGATGCCCTCCTCGAGGATCTGGCCGTCCGGCATCTCCCGGTAGTACAGCAGCATGTTGCGGTCGATGGGCTCGTACCTCTGCCCCCCCGCCGCATAGATTCCTATCATGCGGAAGAGGGGATCCATGCCGAAGGTCCTGGCCTCGTCGGGGACGATGGGAACGAGACGGCGCCCGACCTTCTTGTCCTTCAACAGCTTGGTCAACAAGCGGACGAAGGCCATGGTCGTCGAAACCCCGCGCCCCGGACGCCCGCCTGCACGAAACTCCTCGTAGACGTCCTCATCGGGAAGGTCGATGGGAACGGCCCATTGAGAGCGCCGCTCCGGTACGAATCCGCCAAGTGCGATGCGGCGATCCCTGAGATACCGGACCTCAGGGCTGTTCTCGCCCGGGTGGAAAAACGGCGCGTCGATGAGTTCAGAATCTTCGATCGGCAGCCGCAGGCGATCTCGGAAGATCTTGAGCTGCTCCACCGTGAGTTTCTTCATCTGGTGGGTGACGTTGCTGGCCTCGAACCCTTCCCCCAAGGTCCAACCCTTGACGGTATGGGCCAAGATGCAGGTGGGAGCGTCCTCGGACGTCGTCGCCATCTTGTAGGCCGCATTGATCTTCGCAGCGTCATGTCCGCCGCGGCGCAGGCGAAGGATCCTCTCGTCACTGATTCCTTCGATGCATTTCAGCATCCGTGGGTCCTGTGCGAAGAAGCGCTCACGGGTGTAGCTTCCCGATTCCGTGCCGTACTTCTGCCACTCCCCATCGACGACACGATTGAGAGCGTCCACGAGGATGCCTTCTTTGTCCTTCGCAAAGATCGGGTCCCAGTCGCGCCCCCAGATCACCTTGATCACCTGCCATCCGGCGCCGCGGAAGACCCGCTCCAGCTCCTGGATGATCTTGCCGTTGCCGCGCACCGGGCCGTCGAGGCGCTGGAGGTTGCAATTGATGACGAAGGTCAGGTTATTCAGTTTCTCCCTGGCCGCGATGGAAAGCGAGCCCAGGGATTCCGGCTCGTCCGATTCCCCGTCTCCCATGAAACACCACACCCTCTGGTTCGAGGTGTCCTTGATGCCCCGGGCCAGAAGGTAGCGATTGAAACGCGCCTGGTAGATGGCCGTGAGGGGACCGATGCCCATGGAGACAGTGGGAAACTCCCAGAAATCCGGCATGAGCCTCGGGTGCGGGTAGGACGAGAGCCCCCGACCACGCTCGACCTCCCTGCGGAAATGTTCGAGTTGGTCCGCGGACAGTCGCCCCTCGAGAAAAGCCCGCGCGTAGATTCCCGGTGCGCCGTGTCCCTGGATGAAGATCTGATCTCCGCCGCCGGGAGCGTCCTTGCCTCGGAAGTAGTGGTGGAAGCCTACATCGTAGAGAGTCGCTGACGAGGCGTAGGTGGACATGTGTCCACCGATTCCCGGAAACAATTTGTTCGCCCGGGCCACCATGACGGCGGCATTCCAGCGGTTGATCCGCCGGATGCGGCGTTCGAGTTCCTCATCGCCCGGATACGGCGGGTCGTCCTCAGGAGGAATCGTGTTCACATAGTCCGTATTGAGAATGTTGGGCGGCACGGCCCCGCGGTTTCGCGCCTCCTCGATGAGCTTGGACAAAAGGAACCTCCCCCGGGGGGTTCCGTCGTGCTCCAGAACGGCCTCGAAGGCCTCCAACCATTCCTGGGTCTCGGCCGGGTCAATATCGTGATGATCCTGCATCTCCACCTCCGCGCGCATCATATCCGGCGGGGCTTCCCCCGCAACTCATGGGCCCAGCACTCTTTCCATGAGCGCGAGCAATCCATCGGGGTTGTCCACATGCAGCCAATGCCCGGCATCAGCCAAGAGATGGCGAGAGACGTGAGGAAGCCCACTCAGCCCGGCCATCCGTTCCACCTCGGCCGGAGACCAACGGTCGCTGTCCACGGCACGCACGAGGTCGAAGTGCACTCCCGCCGGTGGCGCCTCCAGAAGGTCGAACTCGTCCCTCGACCAGTAGTCCGCAAGGAGCGCTCGAATGCCCTCGGGGTCGAAGGACCAGGTCCAACGGCCGACTCCGTCCTTCTTCAGATTCGTCGACATCCAGCCGGCGAGGCTCTTCGAGAAACCCTTCGCGCGAAGGTTCTCCGCCACTTCGCTCCTGCGCTCCACGGGCACAGGAATCGCGGAGACGGCTTCGATCACCCGCGCCACTTCCGACGTCCCCCTCGCGTCCTCCGGTACCGCGCTCAGTGGACAGTCGAGAATCAAGACGCGCTCGAGTCCGCGAGGCCCACGTCGCGCGTACTCCATGGCCACCTTGCCGCCGAAAGAGTGTCCGGCGACGGCGTTCACGCCGACGCCGAGTTCCGCCAGGTCTCGGGCCGCGGTGGAGAGAGTATGCGGAGGGGGAGCACCAAGTGACTGACCGTGATTTCTGAGGTCCACCGTGAGGACACGCCACCCGGGCAGGTCATCGACGAGGCGGCGCGCAAAACTCCGCCAGTTTCGAAGGTTTCCCATGATGCCGTGCAGCACGAGCAGCACCTTGGGCGCACTCGGGTCCCCAACCCATTCGTGATTGAGCCGAAATTCCATCCTCAGGATGCCGGGTGCAGCGACTTGATGGTTCGATCGACGATGTCCTCGACGTTTCTGGACAGCCCGGGACGCGCGCGGAGTTTCTCCAACCGGGCGGCGGCTTTCTCGCGAAGGTCATCCGGCGTCCTCGCCGCCGAAGAGAACGTCGCAGCCAGACGGGCGGCCAGTTGCGGATTCGTCTCGTCCAGCCGTTCGACCCATTCTCCGAGAAGCTCATACCCGGACCCGTCGGGGGCGTGGAAGTGGATCGGCGTCCGAGCAAATGCTCCGAGAAGCGCTCGAACCTTGTTCGGGTTCTTGACATCGAAGCACGGGTGGTTCGCCAACCTGCGCACGTCGGCGGCGCGCCCCGGCAACTCGCAGGAGGCCTGGATGGCAAACCACTTGTTCATCACCAAGGACTCGTGACGCCACCGCTCCTCGAAGAGCGCCAGAGCCCGCGCCCGCTCCGGAACGTCGTATTGGGCGAGAACCCCCAGCGCCGCCATCTCGTCGGTCATGTTGGATGCGGATTCGAGCTGCGAATAGGCGGCCCGCACACCCCACGCCTCGTCGGCTGCGGCGGCGAGGGCCAAAGCCGTGTTCTTCAGACGTCGCCGGGCGCGCGCCCGGGGTTCGATGGAAAACGCGTCGCGTCCCAATTCCTCGTAGAGGGACACCAGCCGATCGTGCAGATGCGCCCCCAAGGTGGCTCGCATGCGCCTGCGCGACGCGTGGACTTCCTTTACATAGTGTCGCGGCATCTGCTCCGCCACCCAGGTTTCTCCCGGAAGAATGAGCATCACCGCCTGGAGATCAGGGTCCTCATCGAGTTCGAGAACGGGCCCCAGCGCTTCGGGCACCGGAGTGAAGTCGGGGCCCGCGGCCTTCCCGGCTCGTCGCGCCTCCACGTCCTCGATCATGAGTCGAAGAGCCAGCTCCTGCCCCGCGTCCCAGCGGTTGAAGCCGTCCGAGTCGTGAGCGACCCGAAACGCCAGATCCGATGTCGACGTCTCCATCTCGAGACGCACGGGCGCGGAGAACCCCCTCATGAGGGACGGAACGCTCCCCTGCGGGATACCCTCGAGAGTCCAGGAGGCCTTCTCGTCGTCCAGAATGAGGACACGAGTTCCCGGAGCCCGAGGCTCCTCCCCTTTCAGGGTCAAGGGTAGATCTTCGCCGTCCGGTCCGAGGAATCCGATGGCGAGAGGGATCTCGACCGGCCGTTTTTCCGGCTGTCCCGGCGTCGGGGCCGTGGACTGGCTCACATCGATGACCGCCACGTTCTCCCCGGCGTGGAGACGCACGCAGGCCCGAACTCTTGGCGTCCCCGCCTGCTCATACCAACGGAAGAACTCACCGAAGTCACGGCCCGAGGCGTCTTCGATCGCACGCACGAAGTCCTCGCAGGTGACCGCGCAACCATCATGGCGCTCGAAGTAGAGGTCGGTCCCCTTGCGAAAGGTCTCGGGGCCCACGATGTTGCGGATCATGCGGATGATCTCCGCCCCTTTCTCGTAGACCGTCGATGTGTAGAAGTTGTCGATGTCGCGGTAGGACGCAGGCCTGACCGGATGAGCCAAAGGCCCCGCGTCCTCCGAGAACTGGTGGCTGCGCAGGAACGAAACCTGCTCGATCCGCTGGACCGAAGGCGAAGCCGTCGCCTCCATGAACGACTGCTCACGGAAAACCGTGAAGCCCTCCTTCAGACTCAGTTGGAACCAGTCCCTGAGGGTGACGCGATTACCGCTCCAGTTGTGGAAGTATTCGTGTCCGACGACCCGTTCGATGTTCTGATAGTCGAAGTCGGTGGCGACGCGGGGATCGGCGAAGATGAGAGCGGCGTTGAAGATGTTGAGCCCCTTGTTCTCCATCGCTCCGAAGTTGAAGTCATCGACGGCCACGATCATGAAGAGGTCGAGATCGTACTCGCGACCGTAGGCTTCCTCGTCCCACCTCATGGCTCGCTGAAGCGACGCCATGGCATGCCCCAGCCTGTCCTCATGCCCCGGCGAGCAGTAGATGCGCAGCGTGACCTTGCGACCGCTGCAGGTGGTGAACTCGTCCTCGATAAACCCCAGATCTCCGGCGACGAGAGCGAAGAGGTAACAGGGTTTCGGATGGGGGTCCTCCCAGACGGCTTCATGGCGACCGCCTGTGAGTTCGCCGGTCCGAACCGGATTCCCGTTGGAGAGAAGAACGGGGAAACGGCTCCGATCCGCCTCGATGCGCACCTTGAACCGGGTGAGGACATCCGGACGGTCGAGGAAGGGAGTGATCTTACGAAACCCCTCCGCCTCGCATTGGGTACAAAGAGTTCCGCCGCTCTCGTAGAGGCCCTCGAGGGTGAGATTCTCCGCTGGCCGAAATCGGGTTTCAGCCTTCAGGGTGAAGGAGCGGGGAGGAGACGTGATGAGCACCGCATCCTCTTCCGCCACGTATTCATTCTCGGTCAGAGCACGGCCGTCGATCCATAGGGATCGAAGAGTTCGAGGCGCCGCATCCAGGCGGAGCGCTCGAACCTCCTCGCCGACACGCTCGTACGGAACGCGACTTGTCACGATGACCTCGTCGCCACGAACGTCGAAGTCGAGCTCGACCGTCCCCACCTTCCATTCGGGAGGGGCATAGTCCGCCAGACGAATCTCTAATCTTCGGTCGTCGTCACTCACGGCTGCACTCTCGCTCAGAACGTCACCTGAGCCTGCATGTACAGCAAGACCGCGGGATCGGAGCCTGCGAATTGATAGGTCGGCACAATGAAGAGTCCCGGCTGTCCAGGAACCGAAATCAAATCGGCGTCGAGGTTGTCGCTCGGGAAGAACACCGAGAGATTCGCGGTGAACAGAACATTCGCCGAATGCTGCCAGTTCGCGTACAGATCGACCTCGTAGCCGTAGTTGTGGCTGGTGTAGAAGTCGTACTCCTCGTTGTCGATGTACCCCCCGATGACGGTGGCGCCGAACTGAAGATCCGGCTCTGGCCAGAACGTCACGCCGAGCTTCCAAAGGACGGAGTTGGACAGCGGGAAGATGTCCATGTTGCCGAAGCGGGACGCCCACGTTCCGTGGGTTCCCACGAAGAGCGGACTGAACCCGACCTCGTTCGTCTCGCCTCCTTCGGTCCAACGGAAGCCCGCATGAAGGGTGAATCGCCACTCACCGTCGAAGCGGTACGAGAAGAATCCCTCGCCCGCGAAAGCGGTGTAGTCCTCCTCCTGAAAGGCGACCAGCGCGGGAGACAACCCTCCCACCGTGTTGACCCCGCGAATGTTCCGCCCTCCGGTGCCCGTCTGAACGGCCAACTCCACGGAGGCCCAGAAGCTTTCCGAACTCTCGTAGAATCCCTCGCGAAGAGCCTCGTCACCCGCCCAGAAACGCATACCGATGGTGTGGAATCGGCCGAAGATCAACTGGGACTGGGTGCGCTCGGAAAGGAAGTTCGTACCGAACGTCGCCGGCCCGAGAACACTGTCGTCGCGACTCTCGAAGAACACCCAATAGAGTTCGATCGTCACCGGGTCCAACGCCTCGAAGTTGAAGGTGTTGTACAAGCCGACCATCCACTCCTGATCCTTCGAAATCGTCGGTCCCAGTCCGTTGATGGTGGCCGCGAAGAAATCCCTGGGGTCCGCCTCGACGGCGTAGAAGAGCGAGGCTTGCCATTCCCCGAGGTCCGCGTCGAAACGGACGGAATCATGGGTCAGGCCGGCGAAGAAATCGTCGGATCCAAGGAGGAATTGATTCCCATAGACGAGCTCTTGACGTCCGGCCCGCAGAAAGGTGTTCTCGCCGCCGTTGAAGAGGTCCGCCAGCTCGAGATAACCCTGATAGAGTTTCAAGTCGTCGAGCGGGTCCCGGATCTCCGAGCCGATCCGCGTGGACGTCTCGAGAACGCTGTTGTTGTTGAAACGGCCGACCGCCTGAATCTCGAAGACGGTTCGGACGTTCTCCGTGAATCGAAAGTCCATGCCGAGGCGGAAACGGCCGTCCGCGTAGATCCCCTGATCGTCCAGTCCATCGTTCAACGTGACGACGTTCTTCGAATAGAGCATGCGCGCCCGCGCCTCACCGTAGAACGTGAGGGTCTGCGCCACCTCGCCGAATGAGCCGACGCCCGTCCCGATGGGCAATTCCTCGTCCTGAAGAATGCTGTTGATGTGGGTCTCGAGACCTCGATCCGTTGTCGCCCCGCTCTCGATCTCTTCCAGGCGACCTTCCAACCTGGCGATCTGAGCTCGGTCCGCGGCGCGCTCTGCGCGCGTCTTCAGCAGCTCCGATTCCAAACGATCGATCTTGGCCTTCAGGTTCTCGTAGTTCTCCTGTCCGTACGCCCTCGGTCCGAGCAGCAACGTCGTGAGGAGGAGCACCCCCACTGCAAGACGACTTTGAGACATGAACATCCCCTTTTTCTTTCAATCCCTGCGCGATGGTTCTTCGGTCCTTCGCTGACGAGCATAAACCCATAGAAGACGCGATGGCAAGAGGTTACTCTCAGACTCACGACCTTTGGCGGATCATTTCCAAGCCAGCGGGTTGTCGAGAACACGCGCCAGGGGTCGCAAGGCGCCCTTGCCGCTGTATCCGGCCTCCAGGGACGGCGGCTGGGAGCCGATAGAAACCGAGGAGGCTGACCGGGTGGATCCAAACTTGGAGTCGGGTCAAATCGTCGGCGATCGCTACGTCGTCGGGAAAAGGCTCGAAAAATCTCGGAACGGGACGACCTATTCCGCGCGAGACCGCGTCCGGAAGGGGGAGAGGGTCCGTTTGCGAGTTTTCGTGGACGAGGACTCATCCGACCCTGCACAGTCGATCCGCCATGAGCAGGAACTCGCACGCGCCGTGCCCCCTATCGCCGGGATCGTCGTCGCCCGTGAGGTCGGGGCCGATGGCACCCTGGTCTGGCGGGCCACGGAGTGGCGAGACGGCCACGACCTGAGAGTGCTTGCCGCCAAGGAAGGCGCCGTGCCCGTCGCCACGGCGGTCGACATCGGCCTCAAGCTCGCCCGCATCGTCGCCCAACTTCATCGCCTCGGCATCGCGCATTTGGGGCTCGACCTCCAGACCATCCATGTCGGGCAAGGCGGCGACGGGATCTGGATCGACGGCGAACGTTTCTGGCGAGCCCTCGACGGGAGTCAAGATTCGCCCTACCGGCGCGACACGAGCCGCGCTCCGGAATACGCGACGCCGGATTCGGTTCCGGATGCGCGCACCGACGTCTTCGACATGAGCTGCCTGCTCACGAGGCTCATCATGGGGATGACGGAGAACGTGGCGGATTCCGACCTGGAACGCTGCGATCCCGACGCCACCGTCCGATCCGAACCCCTCCCCCACAGGCTCCTCCAACTCCTGGAGAGAAGCCGGAGCGCCGACCTCTCGCAGCGGCCCAAGGACGCCGACGCTTTCTTGGAGGAACTGAGCCTCATCCACGATGAATTCTCCATCGCTGCCACGCGGACGATCCAAGCCATTCGACTGGACGGCGGCGACGACAACGCGACCGTTCTCACCAGCGGCGTCACGAGGACATCAGGTCCTGGTTCCTCCGGGTCGACCGGCAGTCTCAGCCAATCCGACTTCGGGGGCGACCAGCCCTTCGAGATCGAATCCGTTCTCGGGCGAGGCGGGATGGGCGTCGTCTACCTGGCGCGCGACAAGAAGCTCGATCGCAAGGTAGCGATCAAGCTCCATGAGATCACCCAGATCGACGCGGAGAACGGCGAGGACTCCCTCGTGCGGGAAGCGCGCATGATGGCCCGCCTTCCCGTTCATCCCAACGTCGTGGCCGTGTTCGCCGCCGACGAACTCGTCGACGGACGCCTCTACGTCGTGATGGAGTACATTGAAGGGGGCTCTCTTCACGGCGAGCTCCGTCGCGACCCCAAGATGACTTTCGATCGATTCCAACGGATCGCCCGAGATATCTGCGCGGGAGTCGCGCATGCCCATTCGCACGGATTGGTCCACAAGGACATCAAGCCCGCCAACGTGATGGTCGCCGCGGACGGGCGCCACAAAATCGCCGACTTCGGCATTGCTCATGCCCTCCAGAAGACGGGAATGATGGGCGACGGTGGCGGGACGGTCTCCGGGACGCCCGCCTACATGTCGCCGGAGCAATTCGAGAATCAGAAGCTCAAGCCGACTTCCGACGTCTACGCCATCGGGTGCCTCCTCTACGAGCTCGCCAGCGGAGCCCCGCCATTCACCGGTCGCGACGTGTGGCGACAGCATTTCTTCGACCAACCGCGCCCTTTGAGGTTCCGCTTCGAGAGCCCCGTGAACGACGAGATCGAGCGGATCATCATGAAGGCCCTCTCGAAGGACCCGAAAGAACGCTACGAGGATGCGGGGGCCCTCGGAGCCGCCCTTGCGAGAACATTCGCCAAGGCCTCCTCGGGGGAAACCGCTTCCGCGATCGCCCCGAAGGCAGGCCATACAACAGCAGAGATGGCGCCCCGTTCTCGGGGGCTCCGCGTCATCAACTACGGCATCATCGTCCTCGCCGTGGCACTGGCCGGAGTCCTCGTCTTCAAGTCCTTGAACGGGACTCCCGACGCCGTGGGCGGCACGATCCATGTCATGGTCGGCGACACCGAGCTCGCCGACCGTAGGGATGTTCAGCTGAACTCGCTCTCCGAGCTGCGGATTCGCCTCGAACCCGGAGAAATCCTCCATGAGGCCCTCTGGACAGCCGGTGCGACGACGCTCACCCTTGCCACGCGCACCGACCACGACGGAGTCATCACGCTCTGCGACCCTCTGGGTTCCTTCACCGAGGGGGTCGTTTCACTTCGATTCGGGGCCGACGGCGAGGCCGTGAAGGAAGATCGGCTGAAGGTCACGGCAAAACCCTGGACGCCTCCGGACTCGCTGGTCGAATCCGCGGAAGCTCTTCTCGCGGCAGACCTGTCGTCCAGCCCTCCGGCCGAACTCGAGACCCGCCAGCGGAAGCTGGAGACATTGAATGAGGAGGTCCAGACTCTTCTGGCCGCTCGCCTGCATAAGGAGCACCCCCTCGAGGATCGCTTGAAGTCGGCGTTGGAGACCACGCGCTCATTGCTCGCGGAACGTTCCACCTCCCCCGTCCTCCGCATCGATGGTCCAGGGTTCTCGGGCCAACCCGAGGACGAATGGGGGCTGGTCACTTTGGACGACGTCACGATTCGCGTCGAAGCCCCCCGAGAGGGCCTGCAAGTCTCGGCCGAGCTGAACGACGAGCCCCTCTCGGTCAAAGCGTCGGGAGGCGCGTTTCGCATCTCCAAGCCCTCCAAGCCCGTCGACTCCGGAACTCTGGTCTTGACCGCCACGGATCGTTGGGGGAACCGAACACGCCTCGAACTGCACATTCGCGCCCTACCCTTCACGCCGCCGAAGACGCTCCTGCGAAGCCGCGATGCCATTTTCGACTGCTTACGACGAGGCGACCTGGAAGAGGCCGAGTCCGGGCTCCTCGCCTTGGAAGCCGCCTGGAAGAAAGCGACCGACGGCGTCCTCAACCCTTCGGCCATCGACACGACCCCCCTCGAAGAAGTGCGTCGCGCGGTCACCGCCGCCCGTGATCGGAAGGAGCGCATGAAGTTCCCGCCCCGGATCCAGGCCTCGGTGGCGGGACGGCCCGTGGCTCAGGACGAGCAGGTGGAGGTCGACTGCCTCGCCGACATTGCCCTTGCGATCGAGGCCCCCAACGACCTCGCTAGGTGGACGGCCACCTACGAGGGAGAAGTGGTTGGGGAAGGCGAGTCCCCGAACACGGTCAAGCTTCGGGAACCGGCCGCACCCGCCCGCGTCGGGGAACTCGTCGTCAAAGCGACGGACAAACTGGGGATCGAGACCGCTTTGCGTCTCACCGTGATCGGCCGCCCATTTCAGCTCCCCGAGGCGGCCGCGACCCGACTCGAAAAGATCCGTGGAGACATCGAATCCGGAGATCTGGACGCCGCATCCGAAGCGCTGGAGGCGCTCGATCTCGAGCTTCACGTGGCTCTAAAAACCCGCCTGAATCGGGATTCCACGCCGTTGGCGGCCCTGAAATCGCTGCGGACGGAACTCGAAGCCAAGCGCCAAAGCTCCCGTCGGGTCCCACGGATCTTGTGCGCCGGTCCCCAGGGGCCTCTCGAAAACGGAAGCGTCGTGACAGTGCGTGGTCTCGAGGATTTGGAAATCCGCCTGGACTGTCAGGGAAACCCCTTGGAGTTCCAAGTCACGTGGAATGGCGAACCCCTGGAGGCCCAACGGGACGGCGCCTGGCTGCGTCTGGGCAACCCGCCCCAGCCCGCCGCACGAGGGACTTTGACGGTCATGCTGAAGGACGCCCGCCATCGCTCCGTCAGCGCATCTTGGAGCGTCATCGGCAAGCCGTTCTCCCTTTCCACCCTCACCCGTCAAGAACTGAGCGCGGTCGTGCCCCTCCTCGCTCAACGCCGGGACCTCCGTCGCGTGGTCACCACCCTGGAGCGGCTCCAACGGACCGAAGGGGACCTCCGCGCGAAGTTCCTGAACCGTCAGCCCTCGGACCTCGCGGCGATCACGGACAGGCTGCGTGACGCACGCAAACTGCTGGCGGAAGCGAAGGCCACGCCAACGCCCCAACCGATTACCCCGCGGCCAGTCATCCCCAGGCCGCAGCTCAAGGGGCCCAGCGCCACCCACGCAGGGCTTCGATTCATTCGAGTCAACGTGTCCGGCCGACCGCTTTACGTCTGCGACCGGGAGCTTCCATGGGGCGCCTTCGCGTCCTGGTGGGCCGCGAACGGGAGTCGGTTCAACAGTCGAGGAGTGACGCCCAAGGCCGCCCGCATTCCCGTGACCGGAATCAAGGCCGAGGCCTTCCAGGCTTTCGCCCGCTCGATCGGCGCGCGCATTCCCACCCGGCGCGAATGGGAGACCTTCGCCGACGCGAAGAGTGGATCGAAGCGCTATCTGCAGGCCTACCCGGACGTGCGCTCCCCCAACTGCAACTCCCGCGTCTTCAATCCCCGGCGCCTCGGACGGGGGCGCAGGAAGAAACTCTCCCTGAAGCTCGCCGACGACCCGAAGTACGGCGGACATGGGCTCAATGGCTCCTTCTTCCATTTGGCCGGGAACGTGAGCGAGATTGTCAAAGGACCAGGCGGTCGATGGCAGCTCATGGGGTCCTCGTACAAATCGAAGACGACCCCACCCCTCGGCGCCCGTGTCTACGAGGGCCCGAAACCCGACGTGGGTGTCCGACTCGTCATCGACGGATAGCTCGCTCATTCGCCCCGCCTCACAAGGCCCACCGCGGCCCCCGCTCCAGGTGAAGGGAAACCCCATCTGGTGAGTATCACTCTCCAACGGAGACTTCCGATGCGACTGATGACAAGATTCCTCGTTCTCGCGTTGCTGCTCAGCGGCACGCAAGAAGGCTCGGGACAAAGGCCGGCTCCCCACGGGGCCTTCGACACCTCGGAGCGGCAAGCCGCCTGGGAGAGGCACCGCGAGCTTCAAGCGGCACAGCCCTTCAAGGGACTTGTCTGGCGCAGCGTCGGTCCCGTCATCCAGGGCGGGCGCGTCGTCGACGTGGCCTTCGTGCCGGGGCAACCGGGCCGTTTCTACGCCGCCTACGCCACGGGTGGACTCTGGCGCACCGATGACAACGGTCAGTCCTTTCGCCCCCTCTTCGATCATGAGGCGACCACGGTCCTCGGCGCCGTCGCGACGGACCCCTCCCATCCCGATCGGGTTTGGGTCGGAACAGGAGAATCCAACTCGTCACGCTCCTCGTACGGGGGCATGGGGGTCTATCGATCCGATGACGCCGGCAGGACCTGGACGGCGGTCGGCCTCGCGGACACGGACCGCATCGGACGCATCGTCGTCGATCCCGAGAACGGCGACAGGGTGTTCGTCGCGGGGCTTGGCAAGCTGTACACACAAGGCGGACGCCGAGGCGTCTTTCGAACGACCGACGGCGGAAGGACCTGGGAACACGTCCTCCAGACGACGGGTATGACCGGAGCCATCGATCTCGTCATCGATCCCACGAACTCGAAAGTCGTCTATGCCGCGACCTGGGAGAGGTCGCGCCGCCCCTGGGATTTCATCGAGGGCGGGAACGGCTCTGGAATCTGGAAGTCCACGGATGGTGGAACCACCTGGAAGCGCCTCGAAGGCGGGCTTCCCCGTGGAGAGAACGTCGGACGTATCGGCCTCGCTCTTTGTGCGTCACGGCCAAGAACGCTTTATTGCTGCATCGACAACCAGGCCCCCCTCCCCGAGGACGAGATCGATCTCGGGGGCAATCCTTTGTCCGTCCGACGCGTCCGCGCGATGACGACGGAGGAGTTTCTCGAGTTCGGCGTCGATCGCATCGAGGGATTCCTCCGCGGAAACGATTTCCACCCCGACCTGGATGCGGAAACCCTCATCGAGAAGCTGAAGAAGCAAGAGATCACCCTGAAGGACGTCCTCGACGACATCCAGGACGGAAACGCCGCGCTGTTCGACACGACGATTCGCGGACTCGAGGTCTGGCGAAGCGACGACGCCGGGGAACACTGGACGCGAACCCACGAGAAGCCACTCGATGGCGTCGTGAACACCTACGGCTACTACTTCGGACAGATCCGCGTCGCTCCCTCGGACCCGGAAACCGTCATCACCGTGGGGGTGCCCATGATCAAGTCGACCGACGGCGGGAAGACCTGGTCCTCCATCCAGGGGGACGGCATGCATGTCGATCATCACGCCATCTGGATCGACCCCCACGACCCTCGCCACATCCTGGGGGGCAACGACGGCGGGTTGGATGTGACCTTTGACGGAGGGGAGCACTGGGATTCCCTCGACGCACAGGCGGTGGGGCAGTTCTATACCGTGGAGCTGGACGATGCGAAGCCCTACAACATCTACGGAGGGTTGCAGGACAACGGCATCTTGAAGGGATCGTCACGGTCCGATCCACAGCGGGGTCCGCGTTGGACCCGGGTGGGCGGCGGAGACGGCATGTACGTCCGCATCGACGTCCGCGACGGCAAGACCATCTACTTCGGGTCCCAGTTCGGTCACTATCGGCGCCGTGGTCCGGACGGAGGCCACGAGATCCGCCCGCGAGACCGGCTGAAGGAATCGGCGCTTCGCTACAACTGGGCCACCCCCATCCTGCTTTCGCCCCACACGCCGGAAATCGTCTACTTCGGTGCCAACAAACTCTTCCGATCGATGGATCGAGGCGAATCGTGGGCCGCCATCAGCCCGGACCTCAGCCGCTCTCCGCACCGAGGCGACGTGCCCTTCGCCACCTTGACGGCGGTCGATGAATCGACACTCCAGGTGGGCCGCCTATGGGCCGGGACCGACGACGGTCAGATCTGGACCAGCAAGGACGCCGGCCTGACCTGGGACGACGTCGGAGCGGGACTCCCGAGGGATCGGTGGGTGAGCCGGCTGGTGGCTTCCCGCTATGCGAAGGGCCGCTGCTACGTAACTCTCAACGGCTACCGCGACGACGACGGCACCCCCTATGTCTACGTGACGGAAGACAACGGCCGAACCTGGCGAAGCTTGGCGCAGGGGCTGCCCGGGGAAGCGGTCAACGTCATCCGAGAGGACCCCCTCGAGGAGGACATTCTCTATGTGGGGACCGACCGAGGGGTCTACGTGTCCCTAGATAGAGGGGAAAGCTGGATGGGGCTGGGCATGGGGCTCCCCTCCGTGCCGGTCCACGACCTGAAGGTCCATCGCCGGGAGCGGGAGTTGGTGGCCGCCACCCACGGACGCAGCGTCTGGATTCTCGACATCCTGCCCGTCCAGGATTCCAAGGACGTGGCCGACGCGACGGTCCATGTCTACCCTGTCGAGGACCGAACCTTCTCGAGAGGCTGGCGGAGGCGTCCCTCGCGCTGGCGTTCCTCGAGATCCCGTGACCCCGAAATGAAGATCACGTACTGGGCGAAGGAAGCGGGTGACGCCGTCTTCGAACTCCAAGATCGGGACGGACGGGTCTATCGCCGCATTCCTCTCGTGGCCAAGCGGGGCGTGAACGTCTTCACTTGGGATCTCAAGGTCGACGAGAAACCCGCCTTGGCGGCCGAACAGGAGCGGCTTGAGAAGAATCCCCCGAAGACGCGCGAGGGCATCCGGGAGAAGATGCCCGTCCAAGAAGCCTTGAGGCTGGGTTGGCCACTCTACGCTCAGCCGGGCTCCTACCGAATCGTCGTTCGAATCGGCGACGCCCAGGCCTCGACGGACTTCAAGATGAAGGCGCCATCCTCCCGACGCTCTTCCAAGAAGAAGAAGGAGAAGATTCGAGGCAAGCGCTGAGCCCTACCCGCGCCGTGACGGCGCGGGGCGCCTCCCCTGTTCAGAGGTTGGACTGAATCGAAGTCGCCACCTTGTCGTTCATGAAGGTGACGGTGATGCTCTTGTCCCCGTCCTTCCAAACCTCGACCTTGCCCGAGGCGATGCCCTGCACGCCCGCGGACTTCGTGTCGTCGGGGCTTCCGAGGATCGCGTGGACCTCGTCCACGGTCATCCCCGTCTTGATCTTGTCGAAGTTCTCGCGGGTGACCTTGGTACCGCAGGCGAAGACGAACATGAGGGTGAGGAGGACGAGAAAGCGGGCGAGAGGTTTCATGGTGTGCATCCTTGTTCGGTTTGGGATCGGGTTGGCCGGCAAGTATGGACGTTTCCGGAAGGCCTCGAAAGGGGCTGGGGCGAGGCGACGACTTGTCCCCACTTCCCCCTACTGTCAGGATCGACAGTAGGGAGATTCCATGTCATGTCTGAATCCTCCATCGATCTGACGCCGGGACAGCAGCGGGTTCTCGATTTCATCCTAGCCTTCCAAAAACGGGAGGGCTTTCCGCCCACCCATGCGGAGATCGCACGGGGTCTCGGCTTTCGTTCCATCAACGCGGCCAGCGAGCACGTCCGACGACTCCGTCGCAAGGGAGTCATCGACTACTCCTCGGGGCTCGCGCGAAGCATCCGAGTGATGGCCGCCGGCGCAGCCCCCTCGTCGCCCCGTGGACTTCCTCTGATCGGCTCCGTGGCGGCGGGGCAGCCCCTCCTCGCCGAGGAGAACGTCGAGACCCACCTGGATCTGAATCCCGCCCTTTTCCGACCCCGCGCCGACTACTTCTTGCGAGTCCGCGGCGACTCCATGATCGAAGCGGGCATCCGTCCGGGCGACCTCGTGGCCGTCCATCGGCAGGCGGACATTCGCGAGGGCCAGGTGGCGGTCATCCGCATCGGAGACGAGGTCACCTTGAAGCGTTGGCGGCGACGGGGCCGCAAAGTTCTTCTCGAGCCGGCCAACCGTCGTCTGTCTCCCATCGAAGTGGATCTCCGTACCCAGGACGTGGCCATCGAGGGACTTCTCGTGGGACTGCTCCGCCTGGGCATGGACGCCTGACGCGTGAAACCTCTCATGGGAACCCGAGCCTCCTCTCTCGCCGAACTTCGAAGTCTTCTACGGAGCAGGGAGGGGGACGCACCTTGCTCCCGTCGTTCCACCGGCCATGGGGATCTCGACCGAAGACTGCGCGGGGGGTTTCTCGTGGGCGCCTTGAACGAGATCCTGCTCCCCGATCATCCCACGGGCATCATGGAAGCGCTTCTTCCCCTCCTCCGTCCCGATCCCAACGAGGAGGAGCCCCGTTTTTCCGCATGGATCCACCCTCGATGGCTCCCCTATCCCGTCGCCCTGGCCCAGGCCCATCTCCCCTTGGATCGCCTCCTTCTGGTGCGCCCGCGCCATGAGAACGATCAGCTTTGGGCCATGGAGAAAATCCTCCGCTCCGGCCTCTGCGCCACCCTGGTGAGCCGTCTTCCCGCCGCCACGCCGGATCGGATCCTCCGCCGTCTGCAACTGGCCGCGAAGGAAGGCCGCACCCTCGTGCTTCTCTGCCGCCCCCAGGCGGCCGTCCGCTGCCCCTCTCCCGCTCCTCTTCGCTTGGTGGCCGCCTCCTCCCGTCCGACGCCGCCTCCCCATGTTCGCACCGTGGAGGTGACGGTGGCCAAATCCCGGAACCTCCCTCCGCCCCCTCCCTTCTCTCTCAGCTGGCCTGTCCACGATACTGTCATTCTGAACAGTTATGCTGTCTTGAGAACTGTTCATGATGACAGCAGGAACATCCGAAACCTGGCTCAGCCTTCGATGGGTGGAGCCCCCATCAACCCCTGAAGGGACAGGAGAGAAGCTCCAGCGCCGTGCGGAAGCCCTCTTCCGTTTCAGTCCGGATTTGGCGGTGGACCCCTGGGCACGCCATCCCGCCCTCCTTTTGGAGGTTCGGCGCACGGCCGTTCACTTCCAAGGCCTGGCCGCCATGCGAAAAGAGATCCTCGAGGTCTGTCGCGAAGCGGATGGAAGCGCCCCCCTGTCCGCCCTGGCGCCCTACCCCGCGGCAGCCTCCGTCCTCTCCCATCCCCGGTCCGCGACACCGACAAAGCCCCCCTCCGGGGACGTACCTCTCCCCCAACGTCTCCGCGCGCTTCCCCTGGAGGTACTCGATCCGACTCCCACCGTCGCGAACGATCTCCACCTTTTAGGGCTGAGTACGTTGGGCGATCTGGAAGCCCTTCCCTCCCGGGACCTCGCCCGCCGCTCGGGAGAGGAGCTGACCGAGGCCTTGGACCGCATCTTCGGAAGACATCGCCCCCCTCTCCCGCGTCTCCATCCCAGGGTGGCTTTCCGGGAAAGTCTCTCCTGGTGGCCTCCTCGCACCGACATCGCTCCTCTTCTCTTCGCCGCCAAGCGACTTTTCGATCGGGCGGAGAAAGCCTTGCGACGTCGGGGAGAGGGGCTGGTGGAAGCCGAAGTGATCCTCTTCATGCCGGAGACGAAAACGACCCAATCCCTTCTCGTGCGACCGACCCGCCCCACCGCCTCCGCCGACCATCTTCTGCGCATCCTGCAACACCGCCTGGAGCCCTTGGAACTCGCGGGACCGGTGGACCGGTTGGAACTTCGTTTCCGACGCCGGGAACGCCTCCGTCCCGCCCAGGGGCTTCTCTTCGAAGAGGACATCGAACGGGCCTGGAGCGAAGAGACCATGCTCCTGTTGGACCATCTGAGCGCTCGCTTGGGCGCGGAAAACCTCGGTACTCCCCAACTCGTCGCCGATCACCGTCCGGAGTGCGCCTGGAGTCTCGGCCCCCCCGGCGCGACGTCTCCCGACCCCGTCACCGCCCCCACCGGACGACGTCCTCTCTCCCTCCACGCGAAACCTCTTCCCCTGGATCTCGAAAGCGACGATGCCGGGCATCCCCGCCGGATTCTTCGCGGCGAGGAGCGAGGCCCGGTCAGCGTCCTTGGCGGTCCGGAGGTGATCGAAAGCGGATGGTGGGACGGTCGGGATGTTCGTCGCGGTTACTTCGAGATCGCCACGGGAAGCGGGGCCCGGTGGTGGATCTTTCGAGACCTTCGCAGCGGCTTTTGGTTTCGCCACGGAGTCTTCGACTGATGCCCGAGTTCAGCGAACCGAAGGAACACGTCCATCCGAAGCAACGATGCGGAAACGATGAGCCGGCGAGACCGGGGACGTCCACCTCGCCCGTCCCTCCTCCCGCAGACGCCCTCCCTCCCTATGCCGAACTTCACGCCCTCAGCAACTTCACCTTCCTCGAAGGCGCTTCCCATCCCGAAGAGTTGGTGGAACGGGCCGCCGCCCTGGGCTATGAAGCCCTCGCTCTCACGGACCGCGTCTCACTCGCGGGCATCGTGCGCGCCCATGTGGCGGCCAAGGAACACGGTCTGCCTCTCGTCGTGGGCTCGGAGATCCAGGTCGAGGATCTCTCCGCACGCCTCGTTCTTCTGGCTCCCGACCGCCCTGGCTACGCAAAACTCTCCCGGCTGATCACTCTGGGCCGTCGCCGCGCCGCCAAGGGCGCCTTCCGACTCTTCCGCGAGGATCTGACGGATCACGGGCCTGGGCTCTTCGCCATCGCCGTGCCGCCCCCCCAGGTTCTACTCCCCGACACTCCCACCTCCGCCCGGAGGAGATTCACCGAAGAGCTCCTCTTTCTCGGCCGCGTCTTCGGGCCGGGAGCCTTTCTGGGACTCACGCTCGACCACAGGCAATGCCAGGCCTCCGTCTGGGCGCGCTCGGAAAAGATGGAAGCCCACACGGGACTCCCTCTGGTGGCCCTCGGCGGTATCGAGGCGCACCATCCCGCCCGTCGTCGTCTCCGAGACGTCCTCACCGCCATCCGCTGGAACATGAAGGTGGAGGATCTGGGGCAGCGACTTCCCCAAAACCTCCGGTGGATGCGACGACGCGAAGTCCTGGCCCGACTCTTCGCCCGGCGGCCGGACGTCCTCACCCGCACCGCGGCCATCGCTCGGTCCTGCCGCTTCTCCCTGGACACCTTGCGCTATGAATACCCGAGGGAGGTCCGAGAACGGGACCTGCGCACCCTCACCTACGAAGGGGCATGCGAGCGCTACCCCGAAGGCGTCCCTCCCGAGGTGGAACGCCTTCTCGAACACGAACTCGCTCTCATCGAGGAGATGCAATACGAGAGCTACTTCCTCACCGTCTACGACCTGGTGCGATTCGCCCGGTCCCGAGGCATCCTCTGCCAGGGACGAGGCAGCGCCGCCAATTCGGCCGTCTGCTATTGCCTGGGAATCACCGCGGTCGACCCCGATCGCTTCGATCTTCTCTTCGAGCGATTCATCTCCAAGGACCGCCACGAACCTCCGGATATCGACGTGGACTTCGAACACGAGCGACGGGAAGAGGTCCTCCAATACGTCTATGAACGCTATGGTCGCGAGCGAGCGGCCCTCGCGGCCACGGTGATCACCTATCGGGGTAAAAGCGCCGTTCGCGACGTGGGGCGTGTCCTCGGTCTACCCGCCTGGCAGGTAGATCACCTGGCGAAGGGGCTCCATTACTGGGACGGGAAGCGTCTCACGAACGAGCAACTCGAGGCGGCGGGCCTCGATCCCTCGGAGCCCCGAATTCGAAGAGTCGCGGAACTCGCCGGAGAGATCCTCGGCTTCCCCCGACATCTCTCCCAGCACGTGGGCGGCATGGTGATCACCGAAGGGCGTCTGGACGAACTCGTGCCCATCGAGAACGCCGCCATGGAGGGACGAAGCGTCATTCAATGGGACAAGGACGACTTGGACGCCCTGGGGCTCCTCAAGGTGGACTGTCTCTCACTCGGCATGCTCACCGCCATCTCCAAGGCGTTTCGACTCATCGAGGAGATCCGAGGGCGCACTTGGGACCTGGCCTCCATTCCCGCCGAAGTCCCCGCCGTCTATGACATGGCCTCCCGGGGCGATACCGTCGGCGTCTTCCAGATCGAAAGCCGGGCGCAGATGGCCATGCTTCCCCGCTTCCGTCCCCGCAACTTCTATGACCTCGTCATCGAAGTGGCCATCGTACGCCCCGGCCCGATCCAGGGCGGCATGGTTCATCCCTACCTACGGCGCCGCCGGGGCGAGGAGAAAGTCAGCTACCCCTCAAAGGCCCTGCGTTCCGTCCTCGAGAAGACCCTCGGGGTTCCCATCTTCCAAGAACAGGTGATGAAGCTCGCCGTGGTGGCGGCGGGGTTCACTCCCGGCGAGGCGGATCAACTTCGAAGGGCCATGGGAGCCTGGAGGCGCCCGGGTCTCATCGACGCCTTCCATGAGAAGCTCATCCGCGGCATGCGGGAGCGAGGCTACGAGGACGACTTCGCCGAGGCCGTCTTCCAGCAGATCCGCGGCTTCGGCGAATACGGTTTCCCGGAGAGTCACGCGGCGAGCTTCGCGCTCCTCACCTATGTCTCTTTGTGGTTGAAGCGTTTCGAGCCGGCGGCTTTCCTCTGCGCTGTTTTGAACAGTCTTCCCATGGGGTTTTATGGCCCTGCCCAACTCATCGCGGACGCACGTCGACACGGCGTCCCCGTCCTCCCCGTGGACGTCCTTGCCAGTTCCCTCGATGCGACCCTTGAGCGCCCCGAAGATCAAGACATCGAGGACGGGAGCCGTTGGAAAAGATCTCTTCCTCCCTCGCAATGGGGACGAGGCGGCCCGGCTGTGCGTCTGGGCTTTCGCAGCCTTCAGGGATTTCCCCTCGCGGCCGGGGAGCGCTTGATCCAGGCCCGCAAGGTGGCGCCCTTTCGATCCGTGGACGACTGCAGGCGCCGCGCGGGACTGGATCGCCGTGCGGCGCGCATCCTGGCGGAAACGGGCGCCCTACGCACTCTCGAGGAAAATCGCCGTGGAGCGGTCTGGGAGGCGGCCTTCCCTGTCGAATCCCGTCCTCTCTTCGAAGATCGATACGGCGCCCCCCCGACCTTCCCGCCGGTCTCCCCCATCGAGGAGGTTCTCGCCGATTACCGCAACATGGGACTCTCCTTGAAGGCTCATCCCATGGCTCTTCTCCGCGAGGAACTTCGAGCCCAAGGCGTCCTCGGCAGCCGGGACCTCGCGGACGTCCCCCAGGGCGCCGTCGTCGCGGTAGCGGGGATTGCCATCTGTCGTCAGCGACCGGCCACGGCCTCCGGCGTGATGTTCATCACCTTGGAAGATGAAGACGGCTTCCTCAACGCCATCGTCCGTCGCAAGGACCAGGAGCGCTTCCGCGGCCCCCTCCAGGGCGGGCCTCTCCTCCTCCTCAAGGGCACCGTCGAACGCTCTGAAGGCACGAGCCATCTTTTGACTGGCTTTATCGAGGACTGGAGCCACCTCATTCGGGGTCTCGTCCACAGATCCAGGGATTTTCACTGACACCGGGAAAGTCGGAAGAAAATCACCATTCCAGCCGTTGGACTCGAAGCGGGCCCCGCCCCGCGCTAACCTGACGTGAAACTCGTTCGGGCACTTCTCGACTCGCGCGTCCCCACGGGGGGCCGCCTTCCGGCCGTCTTCGGATGCGGATTGCAAATAGACGCGTCGGGGAAGCCTCGACGCCAAGATAAGGTCAAGACATGAAACTCATTCTCACCGCAGTCCTCCTGCTCGGGAGCCTCCTTCCTCTCTCTCTCAATGCCCAGGAGGAGAACGCCACCTGGTACCCCGACTTCGACAAGGCCGTCGCGGCCGCCAAGGCGAGGAACCTCGACCTTCTGGTCGATTTCACGGGATCCGACTGGTGCATCTGGTGCAAACGCCTCCATGACGAGGTCTTCTCCAAGGAAGCCTTCCTGAACAACGTCCAGAACAAGTACATCCTCGTCGCTCTCGACTTCCCCCGTTCCGACGAAGCCAAGGCGAAGGTCCCCAATCCGGCCCGCAACCAGGAGCTCTCCGAGAAGTACGGCATCCAGGGCTTCCCCACGGTCCTTCTCATGACGCCGGACGGCGAGGTCTTCGGTCGCACCGGCTACCAGAAAGGCGGCCCCGAGAAGTACGTCGAGCATCTCGACAGCCTCGCCAAGTCCGGCAAGGCCGCTCTCGAAGCCGCCAAGAAGCTCCCGGCCGAATACGACGCCGCCGACGAGGCGGGCAAGCCCGCCGTGCTGGAGAAAGCCTTCGCGCTCCTCGCCACGATGAAGGCGGATAGCCCCGGCATCCGTATCATCGCCAAACTCGCCAAGAAGGCCTTCACCCTCGACCCCAAGAACGAAAAGGGACTCAAGGCCAAGGCCACGATGGCGCTCCTTTCCGCAGGTCAAGTCGACGATGACGTCTCCGCCGCCGCAAAGGAGCTCGACCCCAAGAACGAAAAGGGCATGCTCGAGAAGGTCGTCTACCAGCAGATGAATTCGGTCTCGAACTTGGACCAGCTCAAGGAGGCCGTGAAGTCCATCGAAGCCCTCATGGCTCTCGGCCCCATCAAGGACAAGGAGGTGGAAAAGGAGCTCTGCGTCAATGCGGCGTTCTGGAGCTTCCAGCACCTGAAGGACACCGAGAAAGCCAAGAAGTTCGGCGCGCGTGCGCGCGAGCTCACCGGCGACGATCCCCGCTTCGCACGCCTTTGGAAGATGATCTTCGGCGACGAAGGGAAGAAGGGCGACGACGGCAAGGGCTCTGACGACAACTGATCCCGGCCATTTCGAAGCGGCGTCGAGGTGACCCCTTGACGCCGCTTTTCTATTCCAGGCTTCCCCTCCAACGCGGATGCTTCGTCGACATGTCGAAGGCGCAGGTCGGCGGCGCTTTTCTCGAACCCTCGAGAACCGAAGCGATCCAAGACTCGAGCTTCAGGACCACCATTTTCCGCCGCAATCGCCCCTGCATGTCGCGATTGAGGATCGTGGGGACGCTGTTCGTCGTCACGATCTCGTCCAGAAACGGCTTGAAGAGGTTCTCGCGACATTCATCGGACGAGTAGAAGTGGGTCACCGCGAACACGACCCGCCGCGGATTCCCCTCTCGAATGCGCCGGCAGCATTCCAGAATGGTTCCGCCCGTCCTCACCATGTCATCCACGATCAGGACATCTCGCCCGGCCACATCGTCCATGCCGCAGGGGCTTTCCTCGGCGACCGTCGAGGTCACCCGCCGCTCATCGGTCCTCACCTTGGCGAGCTGCAGAAGGCCCGCGTCGGGGAGACCAAGAGCCGACCGCACCTCCTCGGCAAACCCCGCAGCGCCCTCGTCCGGCGCGCAGATCACGACGCTCCTGCCGTTGTCGCCAGTCTCGATCACGTCGGAGCTTCGTAGGTACTGGGCAAACACAGGGGCCGGAGAGAGGTTCTCATAGCCCCCATCAAGAGCCTCATCGAATTCAGCCCCCACGGACGCCGAGTGGTTGTGAACGGTCATCACCCGATCCACGCCCGCCAGAGACAGCGCCTGAGCGTAGAGCCTGGCCGAGAAGGGCTGACCATCGAACTTCGAGAAGTCACGCTCGTCTCGAGGAAAGTCCGTCCGCCCCTGGTCCGGACGAGCCCCTCGGTCTTGGGCGCTGTAGAACAGGTCCGGCTCGACGAGAATGACGCGCTCGGCGCCGTTGTCCTTCGCGCTGCGCGCTACCAGGAGAGTGCGCATGGCCAAAGCGTCTCTCGAAAGCCAAGCCGACGCCGTCGACACGACGACGACATGGCGGCCCGCGAGACCGTACCCCGGGCGATGTCCCCCCTCTCCGATGAAGCGAGGGCAAAACTCACCATTGGCGAAGTTCTTGAGAGAGATGACGTCCGAGATGTCATCGCGCTGACCGAGAAAACGTCCGACGTCGATGGCGAAGGGGTCGTCCGACTCGGTGCCGACTACGAGAAAGGGTTTCATACCCCCTTTGTATCACGGGTCGCCCGAGGTCGTCAGCGAATGTGGCGAACGAGGGAATCTTCGAGAGGGCGGTCCGCGTCGGCTCGCTTGATACTCACAATGAGGCCGTTCGGCACCCGCCGACCGAGGTATTCCACCCGCAACCGGTGCCAACCCGGCTCGAGAAGGAGGGTCTCGTGGGCGAGCTTATCCTTCCTGCGGGGCGATTCATCCAGAATGCGCACGCCGTCGACCCAGAGGCGAAAACCCTGCTCGAACACCACCATGAAAGTGTAGTGCCCTCCCTTGGCAATGGGAATCCAGCCCCGCCAATCGCCTACGAATCCGCGAGCCGGAATCCCGCGGGCGGGAGCCGACCACCGCCATTGGCCTCGAATCCGCCGTTCGGTCCTGGTGACCACCGCTCGAGGATCTGAGAGAGACCGATAGGTTGCTTTCCACCCGGGGACGAGACGTCCGGATTTCTCCTGTCGCTGCCCCTCCTCATCGACACGGGCCTGCAAGGCCTTCCAATGCGGGGGTCGCATCAGCGTGGCCATCAACAGGGCGCGATAGTCGCTCTTGGCCCCCTTGGAGTCCGCGAGAGAGTCCAGAATCCGAAGGGTCTTCTCATAGTCCCCGGCTTTCAACCCGGCGAGGGCCCGGTTCCAGGAGAGGGCCGCATCGTCCCCGAGATACGCGCCGGCCTTCTTGAACCATTTCGACGCAGCGTTGTGGTCGCCTCGCTCCCCGTGGATGATGCCCAGATTGAGCATGGCCTCCGCGAGATGGGGCCACAGTTCGAGGGCGGCCAGGAATCGTTTCTCCGCCTCGGCGCTCCGTCCGGCGTGCCAGAGGATGAACCCCTCGTTGTTGAGAAGGTGCGCCACCACCGCACGATCATCGAGAGGAGAGAGATAGGCGCCTGACTCAGCGCCCTTCTTCGTCGTCACTCTCTTGGCGTAGAAGCGGTCGGATCGAAATCGCCCTCCCTCGGTGGTCTCGATGTTGAAATGGTGGCCCCCCTCCTCCCAGCGCAGAAAGACGTGACGGGGAACGGCGACCAGGTGCACCGGCAGTTTCAATCGGCGGGAGACAGAGAGGATCATGGCGGAAAGCGAAAGGCAGTAGCCCTCGCGACTCGCCAGCACGCTGCCCAGATAGAAGGCCTCGGGGGAGGTGAGGTCCGGCGTCGACGAGAACAGCTTTTCCTGGAAGAAATAACGCGCCAAAGCGCTGGCCCGTTCCTCGGGGCGGACAAGCCCCTTCAGTCGCCGCCCCAATTCGAGCTGAAAGACATCCAGATCGGCGCGCGCCCGGCCCTCATGAAACTCGGGGCGGGCTTTCTTCGCCAGGGTGAGAAGAACGTGACGCAGGTCGGGCGCCTGGCCTGCGAGCGACCGAGAAACGCCCGCGCACAGAAGCAAGATGACAGCCGCGACGCCAATCCGCCGCGGCTGTCGATCAGAACTCATGGCTGGACTCAGAGAGCCTTGGCCAATTCGAGCAGGTTGTCGATGTGTTGTCCGGTCAGTCGAATGTCGTAACCCAGAACCTCGACCTGGTTCCTCTCGCGGCCACGGAACACGCGAAACTGTTGCGGTGTCAAGACGCCCGCCGCCGCGGCGACGAACTCATGGGCATGCATCTCGTGCGCCTTGCAGCCCAACTCGCGATGGGACTTCGCCCACTTGACCTTGAAGGTATGGGCGTACTCAGCAATCTCGCTCCGCTGAGCGGGTGTGAGTTGCATTTTCCTCAGCTTCTGCTGCGCGAGGAGAAACTCCTCGGAATGGCAGAGCTTGCCCGCCATCAGGAACACGACGCCGAGCAGCGCCAAGGTGGTCACGGAACGTTTCAACATGGGCCGGTCTCCTTTTTCTAACGATGGTTATCGTCCCACGGGGGGGGCCCCGAGTCCAGGACAATTTCATGGGCGCCGCCAGTGCATTTCAGACGACGGCGGGAGCGAAACAACGATCCCCTCCTGACGGTCTCGGGCCTCAGCGGCCACTCTCCGCCAACTTGTCCAGCAGCGTCTGCAGGGCCTCGGCCTGCATGCCGAGCATTTCGTTCTTGGTCTTCAAAGCCTTCATACGAACGTCCCCCGCGGGAACCTTCGCGTCCGTGAGCTTGCGATACTCGGCCTTCGTGCGTTTCCACTCGGCCTTCAGATTCTCGAGCGCTTTCACAAGGACGGCCTTGTCGGCGGCCTTGTCGCCGGTCAGTTTCACCCCCGCCAAATCCAAGGCGTCGCTCTTCTTGGCAGCCCCGGGACGCCTCATCAAATCGTCGATGAGCCCACCCGCCCCCTGTTTCGTCTTCGACGGGGAAGCGACAGGTTTCGACTCGCCCTTGGATTCCGTGTCGGAAGCGGTCTTGGAGGATGAATCCTCGACTTCGTTGGGCGAATTCGGGTTCGCCTCGTCCTTCGCGGTGCAGCCCACGCCGCAGCAGATCAGCAAGACAACGAGCGCGAGGCCGTACAAACTTGACTTGTTCACTTCCCGTCTCCTCCGGTTCTTGCCCAACAGGACGACTGGGAATCGGAAAGGTTCCAAACTTATCTCTGAGCTTTTCTGGATTCAGCGCGTGGAAAGCACCATCCGACCGTGCTCGGGGTCGTTCTCCATGCGGAACTTGGAGAGGAAATCCATTCCCAAAAGCCCCTTTTGTCCGAGGCCCGGAAGATCTCCCACGATGACCGACAGCCCGGTGACCTCGAGGGGGCCGAGCCCGAGCGCGCGGGTCGGGGTGTAGGGAAGAATGCGCTCGCTTCCAGCCGTCTTGACCTTGACCTTCGGGATGCGATTCGAAAGATCGAGTCCCGCCCTGCGGGCCAGCCCGACCGGCACCATCGTGCTCGTCGCTCCCGTGTCGAGGATGAAATCTCCCCCGACTCCGTTCACCGTCACCTGAACGACGACACTGCGGGAGCCTGGTGGATAGTCGATCAGCATGCGCCCCGGCCCAGCCGTGAATCGCTCCGCCCGGCGAATCTCCGGCCAGAGGACCTCGGCGAGGGAGCCGTCGAGGTTCATGGCTTCCCGGTACGCCTCAATCGCCCCTTGGTAGTCCCGCAGGCGCAAAAGGAGGTCTCCCTCGAGGCGCGCCAACTCTCCGCTGAGGACGCCCAGCGCCCGCGCCCCATCGACGACATCCAGGGATGAACGGATCCTCCCCGACTTCGCGAGTTCCTTCGCCCAGGAGAGATGGAGCTCGGCGAGGGGTTCACGGATGTCGCCGTGGCCCTCGGGATCGTCTCGTTGCGCATCAAGAGCCTCCGAGACCGCGCGAGCAAAGTCCCGGAGGGCCCGGGCGGCCCGCATGCGTTCCCAGTGGAAGTCGCCGTCATTCGGAAAGTCGCCGAGGGCCTCGTCCAACCAGAGAGCTCGCCGGCGCGCGGCCCGCGCCAACGGTGCCGCGTCGAGCCTCGCCCAGTGGCACTCACGCATCTCCTCGCCCACCGACTCGCGCAGACCCGGATCCCGGGCGAGCGCGTCCCGGTACGAAACAAGGGCGTCGCCGTAGCGACGGTAAGCCTTCAGGCGTCTGGCGCGAGCGAGGTGACCCGCCGCGGTTTCATCGAAGAAGAGACGCTTGAACTCGACGAGAGACATGTCGGTCCTCTCGAATTGCTCCAGGTTGGCGGCGCCGACAGGAAGAAAGGATTCCCCGGCCACCGCCGCGCCTTCCGGCGGGACGAGCCCCAAGAGCCGATCGAACCGGTCGAAGACCGCGCCCCCGGCCGCGCCGCATCCCCGCACGTCGAGAACCCCCACGGCAAGACCCAGTTTCTCGTCATAGGAGGTCTCGATCCATTCCGTGGGGACACCCTCGGCGCGGCCCGCACCCCGCACCCAAACGCCCACGGGTGGCGAGGGAGCCGTCCCCGCCAGTTCCACCACGTCGCCCATCACCGGCCCGACGACGGCCAACCGAAGAGTCCGAGAACGCCCGAGCACCTTCAACGCACCCACGGCACGCCCCTGCTCGTCGACCAGACCGACCGCACCATCGATGAGAACCTGAGGAACCAGCCATCCGGCGGCCCCAAGCATCTCGACGCGCACCGGAACCCCCACACCCTCGCGGAGGCGTCTCCCGTCCGCGCCGACCGAAGCCAAGGGCACCACGGCAGGGCGCCTCGGGGAGGGGTCTTCCTTTCCCTCAGGCCGAGGACTCTCGGCCACCGGACTCTCCTTCTCCACCGGCGCGGTCCTTGGCTCCAAGAGTGGGTCGGGAGCCTCTGTTGTCTCCTGAAAGTCCTTCACCGGAGGCAACATGGCGTCTCCCTGCTCCTCATCGGAAGGCTCTGGGGCGGTCATCCGACCCAGGAGAAACCCCACCCCCAGGAGCAGAACGGACCCCAAGACCATGAAGAGAGCTTTCCTTGGCATCGACTTATCCGTACTCATCCTCCCTCGTCCCTCCGACCGAGCAGGATACCTTCCGAGAGATGAAAACTCGAAAGATTTGACACGGTAGGCCTCCACGGGGAAGATACACATCGCCCTTCATTTGCAGATCGTTAGGTCGAGAGGGTTCCATCGTGGGCGCCCGGCCGCAATTCGACACACCAGGAACGAGTCTTAGAGGGAATGTCATGCATTCGAGGATCGGTTCACTTTTCGCGCTTCTGGCACTGACCGTCGCCGCGCAGGCCCAGATTTCGACGGCCCGCACAGACGTCACGGCTTCCCATCTCATTCTCAACGTCATCAGTCCGACGGACACCCAGGAAGTCGACTTCGCCACGGGTGACATCGACAATGACGGGGACCTCGACATCGTCGTCGGTCGCAAGTCTCCCTTCACGACACTCGGTCCCAAGAAGAACATCCTCCTTTTGAACAACGGTACGGGTGTGTTCACGGACGAGACCACGACCTACACCAACTGGAACACCCACCTCAACGATACCCGTGACATCGAGCTCGCGGACATGAACAACGACGGCTGGCAGGACGTCATCTGCTACAACTCCGAAGACGAGCCCACCGAGATCTTCCTGAACCTGGGGCAAGACGCCTCCGGGAACTGGCTCGGCATCAGCGCGTCGATCATCCAGGTCTTCGCGGCGCAGACCAACTTCAACATCTGCGGCGGGTCCACGATCGACTACAACGTCGACGGACTGCTCGATCTCGTGCGCGCCGACTACCAGAGTTCCAACGAGGACGACATCCAGGAACAGCAACCCGGGTTGACGTTCCAGAATATGACGTCGCTTCTTCCCGCGACGTTCTGGGGGAGCAGTTTCGGCACGACGGTGCAGACACGCGATCCCGCAAACGGGGGCATCCTCGACCTCAACAACGACGGCAACGTCGATATGATCCTCATCGGCAGTTCCGAGGTGAAGGCCGCCTACACCGACGGCATGGGAGGATTCCTCGCTTCTCACAACCTCACCCAGAATACGGCCTATGCCGGCATCTACTTCGACATCGACGGAGACGGCGACATCGACGGCTTCAAGGTCAACGACATCTCCGATCATGTTCAGATGACGACCGGCTTCGACGCCCAGGGGCGCATCGTGGAAGGCAGTCCCATCACCGTCCCCAGCTCCGGCGGATTCGGCGCCAACGCCTATGCCGTCGATTTCGACCTTGACGGGGACCTGGACGTCTTCGTTCACGGCGTCGACGTCGACATCGCGAACTGCGGCAGCAACACCCGCTTGAAGCTCTTTTTGAACACCGGCAATCCCGCCGCGCCGTTCACGCTGGACAGCTCTTTCCTGTGGCCAAGGGCCACCTATGATGCCGCCATCGGCGACTTCGACGGTGACGGCGCGCCGGACCTCATGACCGTAGGATGCGGGGCCGACCCAGGCTGGCACTACTACGTGTCCGATCCCAATGCGTCCTCCACGGCCTTCAACTCCCAGCTCGTGCCGTCCGGCCCGAATCTCCAGATCTTCGAGGTCAACAACATTCCCCAGGGGGCGGGCGGGTTCCGCACCCTCTACAACCTCTTCGATCCCAACCCCACCCATCCCGTGGGCGAGGGTCCGTTCCTGGGCCTCAGCGCGGACGTCATCGGTCAGTTCTTCGCTCCGCCGCCCTTCGTGGTGGTCGTCGGACCGGGTCAGGATCAGTACACGTTCCCGATCCCCACTCCGTTGCCCGGCATCAGCTCCGTGCACTTCCGTTCGGTCGCGGTCGATTTCTCCTCCAACCTCGTGGAGCTCACCGAGATCGGTTTCGAAACGCTCTGAGCGCCTCCCACACCGCATCGATGCAACAGGACGGGCTGCCCCTCGGGCGGCCCGTCTTCGCAAGAACGGGGCTTCAGAGGTCGTCGTTCTCGCGGGAACGACGATCGAGAAACGCGATCACGTTGTCGGTCACGAAATCGTAGGCCTGCCGCACGGCATGCTCGACGGGGTCCAGGTTGTCGGAACGGACCGGACCGGGCCACGCCCCCGTCTCCTCCAGAAACACGGATCGCGGATCGGCCTGAAACGACTCGATCCGGACGTTGTGGACCCCCGTGTCGTCTCCTTGAGCGGGAAACATGAGGCGGAGGCCCAAGAGCCCCGGGTCCTTGCCGAGGAGGTCGCGGTCTTCGGTTTCGAAGCCCAGGAAGGCCTCGTCGAGGAAGCTGCGGCTATCGGGGTACCCCTGAACGCTCGCGAGGGCCCGCACGACGCACTGAATCCCCGTGATCATGGGAATCGCGAAGGAGTCCATCGCGAGTTCGACGGCCTTGCGCGCCCGTGAGACGAAGTGATCGAGGGAGATCCGCGGCCACTCCTCCTTGACCTGGAAACGGTCGGCCCCGAACGCGAGAAGAGAGTGAGCCGTGCTCCCGGGCAAGTCCGTCGGACCGTGGACGGTCGTCAGTTGCGCTCCCAGGGCGTTCGTGGCGAAGTTCTGGTAACCCAGGTCCGCATCGGAGGATTGGTCCGCAAAAAACTGTTGCAGCGTCTTCGGCTCGTGTCTCACCGGAGGGTGCATACAATCGAGGATGAACGCGATCGAACGGGGTTCAGAGAGCATGGACGAATCTCCAGCGACGGATTGGCCGTACACCTCCCACCAAGTCGGGAGGTCTGGGTGAGCCTATTCGCCGAACCTGACTGAGGAAAGGGCGCAATGCGGAACGCGAGGCCGAGAACGCAATCCGGATGGGTGCTGCTCATTGCAGCGTCCCTTTGCGGAATCGTGGCCCTCATCGTTTTCCGCGACCGACTCACCGGACGGGAATCGGGAAGATTCACCGTCCTCGGAGTGGATGAAAGTGAGTCAGAAATCGCTCCCAACGAGCCGATCGTCGTCCGCCTGAGCGGCAAGGTGGCGGCGGATGCTCCCCTCCAGGCGCTGGTCCGCGTCGAGACCGACCGCCACGAGCCCCTTCCCTACGAGATCGAGGTGGCGGGAGAACGGCTGATCCTCTACCCAGAAGCCTCCCGGGGATGGCCTCCCGGCATACACCTGCACGTCACGTTGACGCCCGGAGAAGCCGCCTCCTTCCGGAGCACGCGGGGTGAACCTCTCGATCGTGCCCACACTCTCGAGATCTCCGTTGGGAAAGCTCTCGCGGATTTCGGCGAGCCGCTCCGCTTGCTCCGCGGTCCCCCGGCCTCGATCAGTGAGCTCCGCTGGGGCCAGGTTTTGGAATACGAATTCTCCCTACCGATCGACCCGGCAAGCTTGAAGGCGGCACGTCCAAGCCTGGTTCTCCACAACGTGGGACACGAAACGCGGGTCCCCGAGTGGTGGCTGGACCGGGGAGGGCGCGTGCTCTATGTGCGGCCCTTCGGGGCCGGAGACGAGAGTTTCCTCCCCTCCCGGGAATACACGTTGACGATCCACCGAGGACGGTTGCGAGCCCTCACCGGTCGCACCCTCGAGGCACGGGTGGAAACCCGATTCGTGACCGCATCTCACCGAGGCGACTACGAGAGTTTCGTCGACGTCCACTTCGGCGGCGATGGGGAAGGCCCCGGTGGGAATGGCGCGGCCAAACCGGAACTCGCGGTGGTCGGAACGGTGGAGTTGCACGGCAACCCAAAACGTCCGGCCGATTTCCAGGCGCCGAGCCCTTGGGGAGCAAGCCCCGCCCGGCTTCAGATCCTCATTCCCGTCTCCCAAGTCGGGAACCAAAGTGGAATGATCACGGGATTCTCGTTTCTGAGCGGAACGACGCGCCGAGCCCCCCGCGAGATCTCCCGCGTGATCTTTCGGATCGGAGAAGCCGCGACCGAGATGGAGGAACTCGGGGCCACCTTCGCCGACAACTTGACGATGCCGGCTCCGGGCCGCCTTGCAGCGCAGGTCACCGAGACCCTGGCAAGGGGGTCGGCAACGGGTCGCTTGACGCTCGCTCCACCCGACGACCAGGGATGGGTGAGGGTCGACTTCGAGTCTCCCTACGTTTTTTCTGGAGGGGACCGGCCGCTCGTTCTCGAAGTCTGGAATCTGGATGGAGGCGGCTTTGAAGAACCGGTGCCCTGGTTGGCCGAGCCCGTCCCCCCCCGTCTGGGCCACCGCGTTCTCTGGGCGGATGGCGAGGACGCCTGGCAGGGGCGGGGCCGAACCTTGGACGTGGGATATGCTCTCAGACTGCATTTGGAGTCATTTCGGGAGGTCTTGGGGGACTGGATCGAAATCCCCGTCGAAGATCCCATCTTTTTTCTCCTGAAGAGCGCCGATTATCTGGATGCGGAGGGCACAGAGGGTTTGGACTTCCGATTTGAGTTTCAGGGCCGTGAAGGCGATCGTGAAACCCCTTGGTCCTCCCGGTTGGAGGACCTTCGGTCCTGCCGTATGATCCGCGCGAAACTGAGTTTTCTTCCACGGACGGATGCGGGCCGAACAGGAGTCGTGGAGGTTCGAAGATTGAGGATTCGCTACAGAAACCGCCCCTGAGGGTTTCGTTGAGGAGAATGGCATGCGAGGAATGACCCTGGGACTGGCGATGATCGTTTTGGCCGCCGTCCATCTCCCGTTGGCTGCGCAGGACGAGGGGGCACCCATCACGTTGCCCAGGCTCAAAAAGAGCCAGAACGTCATCGTGGAGGAGATCAATCGGACCAGTATCGTCCTTCCCACCAAGCCCGTGGCGTGGGTCGACGGGGAGGTCATCACTCAGGCTGATCTTCTCTGGCATCTTCTGCGGAACAACCTCGGCCAGATCTCCAAGAACCTCCTCGAATCGAAGCTCGTCGAGTTGGAGATGAAGCGCAACGGGATCACCGTTTCTCCAGACGAGATTCGTGACGAACTCGAGGAGATGCTTCCGAGGATCGCGCCCAATCAGACACTCGACGAATTGCTGGCCTCGGGCCTTTATTCCAGAGCCTACCTGGAGGACATGGCCAGGATCAGCCGTGGCCGCAAGAAGGTATTCTGGAAGGCGAAGAACATCCCGGAGGATCAGCGCGCCAACGAAGCCAACCCGTTTCTCATGCAGATCTGGGCCAACGAAATCAAGAACAAGTACCAGATGTCCGTTCGGGGCCAGAAACCTGCGCCGCCCAAGGGCGCCTTGGCCGCGTTGACGACCATCATCGACGGCAAGAAGGTCTCTTACGTGGTGAGGCCCGAAGAGGCCATGAAGTTCCTCGTAGGCGTGCTGAGGCCTGCGGCCATCGTGAGGGGTTTGGACGAAGCGATCGACAGTTTTCTCGTCGAACGCGAGATGAAAAGACACGGTGTGAAAGTGACGGACTCCGAGATCGAAGGATGGGCAAGAGAGATGCGAGCCAAGTTCGAGGGCCCGTTCAGCTGGGACATGATCCTCAGACTTCAAGGCCTCACGCCCGACGCTGCCCGTCGCCGTTGGCGTGACGTTCAGGCATGGAAACGCTGCAACGACATCACCGTCACCGATGCGGACATCCAGAAGTTCCGGCAGGAGAACGAAGACTACTTCCGCACTCGGACCGTCAAGGTGCGTCACGTGCTCTGCAAGTTCATCGACGATTCGACGGGTCTCTCATCCGGCCCGGAAGCCGAAGCCAAAGCGCTCGCACGAGCGGAACGCATCGCGCGTTTGGCGGAAGAGGGAGTGGAGTTTCAGAAGCTGGCCCAGCTCTACAGCGACGACCAGGCCAGCCGTAAGAACGGCGGTCTGATCAATCAACCGATCAAGAAATGGGGTGGCGGTTACGACCCCGCGTTCCAGAAGGCCGCCTACGCCCTGCACCGGGGCGAGATCAGCAAGCCCGTAAAATCCAGTTTCGGCTATCACGTCATCTACTGCGAAGAAGAAAGTCCTCCGACGAGCCGGGACATCGACTGGACCAACCCCCGCTACGCGGATTGGATCACCGAGGAATACGAGAACTACATGGCCAAGCGGTGGACCGAGGCCCTGCGCTCGAAAGCCGACATCAAGAAAGTTCCCGCCGCCGAGCTCTTCGAGCTGAAAAACGCCGAGTTCAAGAGCAAATAGATTCGCCCGCTGAAGCCGGTCCCCCACAGAACCAGAGGCTCATGGAAAGTTGAGTATGGGCTGCCACGGCCCCCGCCTTCGAAGGGCGGGGCGCCCCCTCACCCGTTGTCACTCCATCGAAACCGAAAAGTCCGTCACCTTGAACGCAATCTAGCGATCCAAAGGGGACGCATCTCTCGTTTCGGAGCCGGCCTTCGGGAATACATTCCATGTCCACCCATCTCGCGAAAGTCATTCTGCTTCTCCTGACCCTTCTTTCCGGGCTCGCAACCACTCGGGCTCAAGAGCTTCTGCTCACCACGAAGACATCGGCCCTCGGAGGCGGGGCCCCCGACGGTCTCATCTCTCCCAACGAAGTCCTCACCTTCATGGCCGGTGACGCCGGAGCGCGGCACCGGCTGACCGAACACGCCCTGGCCGCGTTGATCGGGGACGGCGACTCGAACGGCAGCATGGACGACGCACCCAACCAGATCAATGCCCTCTCCGCGGCGCCCTCGTTCGTGGTGGGAGACGCCACCGGGTATCTCGTTTCCTTCTCGACGACGACCCACTTCGGCGATGGCTCTTCGGTTCTCGACGGAGATCTCGTGGCCTTACTCCCCCAGGGAAGCCCCCAGGTCGTCATCTCCGAGAACACACTCACCGCGGCCACGTCGACCGGCTCCGTGGATCTCGATGCCGCTCATCTCATGGATGACGGGACACTGATCTTCTCCTTCGCCGAAGACGAAGTCACCTCATCGACGTCACTCATCGCTCAGAATGGCGGGGTGGCGACCCTCGATGAGACGGTCGTCTTCATCCTGCCCCCGGGAGCGGCCGAGGCCTCGATCCTGTACACGAAGCAGGCCGTCGTCTCCATGGTGAACCAGGCTTTGGGACTCTCCCTCACCACGGTCGTCGACCTCACGGGCATCGCACCCGACCCGAATCAATCGGGTGCCTGGCTGTTCTGCGTCGGCTCCAGCAACTCCGCGCTGGAGGGGACGGTCTTCACCACCGCCGGAGGAGGAGCCGTGGCCACACTCGGCGGCGTCACCCTCGACAGCTCCAGTTTCGGATTCGGGGAGCAGGAGGTCCTCGAAGGGCTCGCCGTTCTTCCCCCGGGAGTCCGCCCCCTCGTCTTGCATCACCCGGATGAGAGCCCGCTCTCTCCTCCCTGGGTCGAGATCGACCTCGAAGGCGCACTCTTCGGTGACCTGATCCAGTTGGTCCTCTCCGGCACCGTCTTCCCCACGCCCCACCCCACCCTCGTCCCCGGGATTGGCCCTCAGGGCTGGACGCTCCTCGACTTCCAGGATCCGCTGAGCAGCCTCACGTTCAACAACCCAGGTCTGGCGCGATTCGCCGACGCGTCGGGGCGCGTCTCATGGACCTTCGATACATCCCCTTTGTTGGCGGGGCTCCGCTTGACCCTCCAGGCCTTTGATCTCACCCACCCCAACCTTTCGCCCGCGATCGACGCCCAGAATTGATGGTGAGCGAGGCTCCGACGACCTATCCTTGTGGGGACCAAGTCGGGTCGTCGGAGCCATTCATGAGACGCCGCAGCGTCGCGATCGCCTATCTCGGGTTTACCGGGTTCATCCTCGCCCTCGGCTTTTTGATCGCCAAGGACCTGCCTTCGGCCCTGCGTGCCAAGGGGGGAGCGCCCGAGGACAAGCCCGCACTGCGGAAAGAGCCCCCCAAGACGTCCCTCCCTCTCCTCCCCTATGATCCCTCCACCCACGACGTGGTCGTGGTTGCCCACGTTCCTCCTCTCACGGAAGGCTGGATTCCCCGACCGGTTTTCTGGATGAGATCCGACCGCCTGTGTGTTCTCCAAGAACCGCTCGAGGGACGGCATTTTCGATTCCGACGAGCGATCCCGGTGAAATCCCGCTTCGAGGACCTCCTCCTGCGTTTGGCGGCATTGCGAACCCGAACTCCCCCCGCTGTGAACCCCATTCGAATCAATTTTCGCCCCGTGACGGGCCAGCCCTTCCAAGCCGTCACGACACTCGAGGAGCTGAAGGCTCTCCTCGACGTCTGTCTTCCAGCCTCGTCCCGTCGCCCGTACACCGTCGCCCATGCCGAGGTCCGAGCCATCCCCTCCTCGGAGCCTCCCGCGGGACTGAAGTCACTCGATTGGCCCTTCGCCCGGCTCTCCCTCGAGGCGCTGAGGAAGCAGGGCGTCCTCCCCCTCCGTTCTCCGGAACGCATTCGAAAGGTCGCCAAGCGCCTCTCGGAGCCCCACTGGGTTCCCACCCCCCAAGGCACCCTCGTCGTGGCCCTGTTTCCGGTCGTTGCGCCATGAGTTCTCAAATCGTCGCGAAAGCGTGGACGTTGCTCTTTCTCGGGCTGAGCATCTGGCTCATCGCCACGGCGATATCGGTCGCTCCCGATGCCCGAGGGCATGGGACCCACGAGTCGCTCGGCATGGAGCCCTGCCCATATCTGAAATCCACGGGTCATCCCTGTCCGAGCTGCGGCATGACGACAGCCTTCTCCCACACCGTGCGGTTCGAGTTCTCGGAGGCCTTTCGTTCCAATCCCGCCGGGTTCCTGCTGGCCCTTTTCACCCTGGCCGCCCCCCTGTGGTTTCTCCATTCCCTGGTGACGGGGCAACCGGCGTTCAGGTTTCTGCATCGGCGAGGCGGCCAAATACTGGTCGCGGCCATCCTGATCCTTGCGCTCTCCTGGTGGTACATCTTGGCCACCTGGCCGGGCGGCCCCTGACCGACGCGGCGTCAGAGTTCCTCGAGCATCCTCAGGTACGACTCATAGCGACAGGGATGGATTCGTTCCTCGTCCACCGCATCCTTGACGGCGCACGCCACTTCGTGGGAATGGGTACAGGTGTTGAAGCGGCATCGGGGAATCTCCGCCCTGAACTCGGCGAAGTAGTGACCCAGCTCATGGGGTTCCATGGGAAAGGGTTGAAACTCCCGCATCCCGGGCGTGTCGACGACCCATCCCCCGAAATCGAGAGGAATCAGGGAGGCCGCCGTCGTGGTGTGCCGACCTTTTCCGGTCGCGTCCGAGACCTCGGCGGCCTTGAGACGCAGCCCCGGTTGAACCGCATTGAGAAGGGAGGACTTCCCCACCCCCGAAGGTCCGGCCAGGACGGTCACGCGGTCTTTCAGGAGATCTCGGTAACGATCGATGCCCAGCGACTCGACGACGCTGCTGAAGATGAGGGGGTAGCCCGTGGGGGCGTAGATCTCCTCGATGAGCTCGCGAGCTTGCGCATCGGGCAGGAGGTCGACCTTGTTGATTCCGATGATGGGGCTCTGCCCACCGCACTCGGCCCCCACCAACATCCGGTCGATCAAACGTAGGTTCAGCTCGGGGTGGACGAAGGCTCCCAAGATGACGGCCTGGTCCACATTCGCCGCGATGATCTGCAAATCACCGCGACCTCCACGTCGGCGCGCCAGGACATTCCTGCGCTCGAGAACCCGAACGATGACATCTGGCGGCGTCTGCTGCCTGGCGATCAGAACCCGATCGCCGACAGCCACCGGCTTCGACTCCCGCTTCTCCTCCCTGAAGAGGCGGCCTCGAACACGGCATTCCCGGGTCACACCGCCCACGTCGACGAGACACTGCCGCGCATCGACGCGCAACACCGTCCCCTCCTCCTCACCGTCTGTCTGACTGCTGGCAACCATGGGGGCACTATACGACCGAATCCTCCGGACGGGAGGTCCGCCGTCCACCACAGTTTCATCGTCAGGCGTTTCCGTGCTACCCTACAGAACGCTGCCGGGCGCGAGCGCCCCACCGGCATCACGCATCTCCCGACACCCGCCAAACCGCTTGGAGACGACACATGACCTTCGATCCGATTCCCGACATCCTCGAGGAACTCCGCCAGGGACGCCTCATCGTCCTGGTCGACGACGAGGACCGGGAGAACGAAGGGGACCTGGTGGTCCTCGCCGACCGCGTGACACCCGAGCACGTGAACTTCATGCTCAAGGAAGCTCGGGGCCTCCTCTGCCTCGCCCTGTCGCCCGATATCTGCAGCCGCCTGGGCCTGGAAGTCCAGGGAGCCGGTGGGGCCCGCCATGAGGGCACCGCCTTCACCGAGACCATCGACGCCGTGGAAGGCGTCACAACGGGGGTGTCCGCCCAAGATCGTTGCCGAACGATTCGCACCACCATCGCGGCCGGGGCCGGCCCCCGCGACATCACACGCCCGGGTCACGTCCAACCCCTCCGCGCCAGGCAGGGCGGCGTCCTCGTGCGCCCGGGCCACACCGAGGGCAGCGTCGACCTCGCCCGCTTGGCGGGCGCCCGTGAAGCCGCAGCCATCATCGAAATCATGAATGAGGACGGCAGCATGGCCCGTCTTCCCGACCTCAAGGCCTTTGTCGCCAAGCACGGTCTGAAGATCGGATCCATCGCGGATCTCGTGGAGTACAGAAGGACGCAGGAGAAGCTGGTGCGCAGGACGGCTTCCGCCAGACTCCCGACGCGGTGGGGCGACTTCGACTGCCACGTCTACGTTTCTGATTACGACCCTCACGGGCACGTCGCCCTCGTCAAGGGATGGAAGGTCCCCACCGACGGCGCCCCCGGCGACCCCATCGAGGACCCCGTCCTCGGTCGTGTCCATTCCGAATGCCTCACCGGAGATGTCTTCGGCAGCGTGCGCTGTGACTGCGGCGACCAGCTCGCGCTGGCCATGGAGCGGATCGCCAAGGAGGAGCGGGGATTCCTGCTCTACATGCGTCAGGAAGGCCGGGGCATCGGACTCGTCAACAAACTGAAGGCGTATGCCCTCCAGGACTCCGCGTCCATGGACACGGTCGAGGCCAATATCCATCTCGGGTTCAAGCCCGACCAGAGAAACTACGGAATCGGCGCCCAAATCCTCCACGACCTGGGACTACGGCGTCTCAGGCTTCTCACCAACAATCCCCGCAAGCGCGCGGGGCTCCTGGGCTACGGCTTGGAGATCGTGGAGAGGGTTCCCATCCAAGGCCCCATCCACGATGAGAATCGCAAATACCTGGAAACAAAGAAGTTGAAGCTCGGCCACTTACTTGAAGGCACCGAGTAGGTCTTTTTTTCCGAACTTTCGGAAGGCCGGACCTCCCACCGACGTCGAAGACGCGTTGTCCAGCGGATCGGATGGAGGATGGCCCCGATGGAGGCGATCAGTTTTCGGAAGACGAGTCCCGAACGGAGCACGCAGGCCGTGAAAGAGGCTGCTGACGATCAGAGCCTTGTCGCTCGCGCGGAAGCCGGAGACCAGGAGGCCTTCGCCGCTCTCGTACATCGCTACGCCGACCGGATCTACACCCTCGTGGCGGGAATGATTCATGATCGTACCGCCGTCGAAGACGTGGTCCAGGACATCTTCTTCAAGGTCTATCGCAAGCTTTCCGCGTTCCAGGGTCGTTCGAGCTTCTACACCTGGCTCTACCGCGTCAGCCTCAACACGGCCACCGATCATCTCAAGAAGAAACGACGTGACCGTCACCGTCACGTCGAGGACCCCACCGTTTTGGACCGCCCCGACTTCACAGGGGGCCCCGATGAGACGATGGACCGAGAGGAGCTCCGGCAAAAAACATCCGAAGCCATCGCGTCCCTTCCGACCAAGTACCGTGACATCCTTCTGCTCCGGGAGTACCAGGAGCTGAGCTACGAGGAGATCGCCGACGTTCTCCAGTGCTCGAAGGGGACCGTCGAATCTCGACTCTTCCGCGCCCGCGCCCGACTCCGCAGCAAACTCGAACCCTACCTCAAGAGAGGATGATGCCTTGACCGACCCATCCATCGATCCCATGGCCCGTCTCGTTCAAGCCCGCTTGGACGGTGAGATCACTCCCGAGGAGGAGCGTGCCTTGGAGCAAGCTCTTGCGGCGCGCCCGGACCTCCAGGACCTCGAGCAGCGCTTGCGGGACGTCAAACGCCATCTGGAGCAAGATCGCCGATCGATCCGCCCTCCCCTCGGATTGGCGCAGAGGATCGTTCAACGAGCCAGTCAGGAGGACGCTCCCGCAGCGGTGGTCCGTTCGTCGAACCGGTTTTGGAGGCCGCTGGCGGCCGCCGCCGCCCTCGTTCTCCTTTTGGGCGCTTCGTTCTATCTCGGACGGGAATCCACCTCCGCGGAGGCCGACGTGGAGCGCAGCTCTCTCCAAGAGCGCGAGATCGACGTGCTCAGACGTCACCCGGAAGTCGACGCCGCGGCCCTGAAGAGTCTTTTCGACGCCACCCTTCGGGAGCTGGACGTCATCGAGCGACGGCGCGCGGCGGACCGTCGGGACGTGATGGGACGGCTCGAATTGGGTATTCAGGCATTGATCCGCAAGGCCGACCGTCCTCGATGACGATGAAGGGGAAGGGTGCAGGATCGCCCGACAGCAGGCGGAAAGGGCCCGGAACACGACGGAAGTCCTCGGCTCTCACTTGGGACTCCGCCCCGAGGCGGTTACAACGTTCCGTTCCTATCTCCTTGTAGATAGAGAGTTTCGGAGACATTCATGGCGCGTGCCACAGGAGTTCAGATCACCGGTTCGGTCGTCCGGGTGATCGATATCGAGGGTTCGATCAAAAAGCCGAAGGTCCGCGGCTGCGCGGAGGTGAGCATTGCTCCCGGCGACGGCGAGGATCGCATCCCCAACCTCACCAAGGCGCTGAAAGAGGCCTTCAAGCACGCGAAGGCGGGACGGGACCAAGTGGTCCTCGGTATTCCCATCCGCGACTGCATCGTTCGGGAAATCACCGTCCCCTTCACCGACCCCGCACAGATCCGCAAGGTCATCAAGTTCGAGTGCGAGGCCCACATTCACGCGTGCAGCATCGACGAAGTCGTGATCTGCTTTCACAAGGTCGCCGAGCTCGGTGCGCGCAGCACGTTGCTCGTGGTCGCCGCCAAGAAGGAGAAGATCCGAGAGCAACTTCAGGCCCTCGAGAAGGCCGGAATCGATCCGTTGGCCGTGGACCTCGACGCCGCGGGGCTCTTCAACGTTCTCAAGGCCCAAGGTCTCACGGAGTCGGAGAAACCGTTGGTCGTCTGCGACGTCGGGTACACCTGCACGACGATCATGCTGCTGCTCGAGGGCGACCTGCGTCTCGTACGGTCCATGCGCCTGGGAACTGAATTCATCACACAGCGCGTCGGACGCGACCTCGACCTCGACCCCGACGAGGCCCGCACGCGGACACAGGCGATTCTCGTCCAAGACGTCGACCTGGAGGAGGATCTCATCGTGCCGGCCGACGCCTTCGAGGAAGGCGGCGCGGAGACGAAAAAAAGCTCGGCCGAACTCGAGCGCGACATCATCCGCCAGCGCCAAAAGGAGTTCGTGAAGCGCCTCGAGCAAGAGATCTACCGGACTCTTGCCCCGGTCGATATCGATGACCCTCCGGAAAAGGTCTTTCTTCTCGGGCCGGGCGCGAATCTCCCTCGCATCGTCTCCGAGCTTCAGGAGAAGATGGAGCCCCGCGTGGAACGCCTTCACCTCTTGGAGAATATGGATCACCGGTTCGATTCCGATGCCACGAGGATCTACGAAGCCATCGTTCCCACGCCCGCCGGCTTGGCCTTCAAACAGTTCGGACACGATCCTCTGGGCTTCGATTTTCGCCAGGAAGAATTCGTCTTTGCGAACCGGTTCGATCGTCTGAAGGTTCCGATCTTCTGCCTCATCCTCCTCATGGCCGCCCTCAACGTCGTGTGGTGGAACTTCGACACGAAGATGAATGCACATCGCGAGAGCATCCTGGAAGGGATCGCGAAGACGGCCGCCGACGAATTCAAGAAGGTCATGGACGAGAAGAGGCTGGGAACCCTGGTCTCGTACGTTCCCGTGAAGCCCGCGGAACTGAAACGACTTGCCCGCCGCGCGAGCGCGGATACGCCTCCCATCAAACGCATCAATATCATGGGGCGCACCATCAAGGAGCTGGACGACCAACTCCTCGATGCGTACGGGCTGCGCAAGACATCCAAGAAGAAACCCAGCCGCAGGCGGTCGAGCACCAAGAATATTCCCCAGGACCCCTCGGGCTACCGTTCGGCCCTGATTCTTTTGGAATGGCTCTGCAAGGCCGTCGCTGACACGGGCGTGAGGGAATTCGCGTTCAATCGGGTGAACATCAACCCTCACGAGATTCTCTTCAACATCACCTTGCCCGAGACAGTCCAGATTGGCGACGAGAAGACGGTGGGCTACCGGAAGGTCATCGCAATGATCGACAGCAACCTTCAGAAACTCGCTGGCAGCGACTTCGAAAAACTCGAAGACCAAGGACGACACGAGCTCAACAAGGGTGGACGTGGCGTCGACGTGAATCTGAGAGCGCTCTTCAAGAAGCAAGACAAGTAGAGGAAGGCTCGGACATGAAGAAGCTATTCATCGCTCTCATCATCGCGAACGTCGCCTTCATGGGATACAACGCTTCGCGCACCTGGAGTCGAGTGATGGACGAGGAGAATGCCTCCGCCGTCGAGACCGCTCAGAATCTCTGCGTCAAGCTGCGGCGCACCGCGCTCAAGTACCGAGCCGATCTCGATCGCATCGCGACCGACAAGTTCGAACGCGTGGACGAGCCCTCGCTCTACTTCGCCAAGCAGGCTCGCGCTGCGGGCTTCGACCCCCTCAAGGACGGAATCAACATTCCGATCAAGACGGATTTCTCCAAGGGCAGCCGCTTCGACGAGGAGTCATGGAAGGTGAGTTTCCGCAAGAAGGATAAGTACTTCCGTCTCAAGGACGTCGCGAGATTCTGCCAGCTGGTCGAGAGGGACAGTCCGAGCTTTCAGATCAAATCCATCGATTTCGGTCGGAGGACGGAGAACTGGGGGAAGGACCAGTGGCAGCCCCGTCAGATCGTCATCCGACGGTGGTCGATTCACCAGAAAACTTGATCGTGTACTCCTGAATCGACTTCACGCGGGCTCCAACCCGCTTTTTGGAGCCAATTCCCGCGACGATGGCCTGAGCCGCCGCGAGCGTCGTGACGCAGGTGATCCCCTGTTGCACCGCGACGCCGCGAATCTTGGCTTCGTCCGTCCGCGGCCCCACCCCTGACGGCGTGTTGATCACCAAGACGATCTCGCCGTTCTTGAGATGGTCGGCCACATTCGGACGTCCCTCGACGATCTTCTTGATGCGCCGATTCGCGATGCCGTTCCGGTTGAGGACCTTCGACGTCCCACCGGTGGCCACGAGCTCGAATCCCAGCGCGACGAGCTCCCGTGCCACGGGAATGATCTCTCGCTTGTCCGCATCCTTCACGCTGACGAAGACCGTTCCTTCCAGAGGCAATCGGTTGCCCGTCGCCTCATAGCTCTTCGCGAAAGCCACTCCCAGGTCGTCATCGATCCCAAAGGCTTCCCCCGTCGATCGCATCTCGGGGCCGAGAATGATGTCGCTGCCCGGAAACTTGGAGAACGGGAACACCGGTGCCTTGACGGCCATGTGTTCGGGAACGATTTCGCGGGTGAAACCCAGTTCATCGAGAGATCTGCCCGCCATCACTTGCGCGCCCAACTTGGCAAGGGGTACCCCAATGGCCTTGCTCACGAAGGGCACCGTGCGCGAGGCTCTTGGATTCACCTCGATGATGTAGATCTCGGCATCCTTGACGGCGAACTGAACGTTCATGAGTCCGCGAACGTCCAGCTCCTTGGCAAGCCGACGAGTCAGTTCTCCGAGGTCGCTGACGATCTTGTCCGACAGCGAGTGGGGCGGAATCACCGACGAGCTGTCGCCGCTGTGGATACCCGCTTCCTCCAACTGCTCCATGACACCCCCAATGACGCAGCGATGCGAGTCCGCGATGGCGTCGATGTCGACCTCGATGGCATGTTCGAGAAACTTGTCGATCAAGACAGGGTGCTCGGGCGAGACATCGACGGCCTCGCCCATGTACCGCGCCAGGTCCTCCTCCTGGTAAACGATTCGCATTGCCCGACCGCCAAGAACGTAGCTCGGGCGAACGAGCACCGGGAAGCCGATGCGACGGGCCGCCGCGAACGCCTCCTCTTCGGTCCGCGCCACTTCATTCGGAGGTTGTCGGATGCCGATTCGGTCAATGATCTTCTTGAATCGATCGCGATCCTCCGCGATGTCGATGCTCTCGGGACTCGTCCCGATGATCTTGACGCCGGCCGCCTCGAGTCCCTTCGCAAGCCGAAGAGGCGTCTGCCCCCCGAGCTGCACGATGACACCGTCGGGACGCTCCAGGTCACAGATATTCAGGACGTCCTCGAGAGTGAGAGGCTCGAAGTAAAGCTTGTCCGCCGTGTCGTAGTCGGTGGAGACCGTCTCGGGATTGGAATTGACCATAATGGTCTCGAAACCCGCCTCCCGCAGACCGTACGTGGCATGGACGCAACAGCAGTCGAATTCCACGCCTTGGCCGATGCGGTTGGGGCCGCTGCCGAGGATCATGATCTTCGGGCGGTCGGTGCGCTCCGCTTCGTTCTCCTCCTCGTAGGTGGAGTAGAAGTAGGGCGTGTACGACTCGAACTCGCCGCCGCAGGTGTCGACGAGCTTGAAGACGGGCCGCACGCCGCGCGCCAATCGTTTCTCACGGACCTCCATCTCGTCCATGTCCCAAAGGAATGCGAGTTGTCGATCGGAGTACCCGTACCGCTTCGCCTCCCGCAGCAGGTCGTCATCAACGGTGGAGAGCCCCTCGTGGTCTCGCAGGAGGGACTCCAACTCGAGGATTTCAGACAGGTTCCGGAGGAACCACGGGTCGATACCCGTCAGTTCGTGGATTTCCGCCTCGCTCATCCCATCGAGCATGGCGTACCGGATGTAGTCGATCCGGTCCCTGTGAGGAGTGACGAGTTTCGCGACGATCTGTTCGCGAGCCGGTCTTTGGTCAGAAAACCAAAGGTCGCTCCGGCCGATCCCGAAACCGTCCATCCCTCGTTCGAGAGATCGAAGCGCCTTTTGAAAGGCCTCCTTGAAGGTGCGACCCATCGCCATCACTTCGCCGACGGACTTCATCTGAGTGGTCAGCGTGTCATCCGCCTCGGGAAACTTCTCGAATGCGAACTGGGGGATCTTGACGATGCAGTAGTCGATGGTCGGCTCGAAACAGGCGGGCGTCTCACGGGTGATGTCGTTCTCGATCTCGTCGAGGGTGTATCCGACGGCCAGCTTCGCCGCGATCTTCGCGATGGGAAACCCGGTGGCCTTACTTGCCAGCGCGGAGGACCGGGAGACGCGAGGATTCATCTCGATGACGACCATGCGATCGGACAGGGGGTCGGTGGCGAACTGGATGTTCGACCCTCCGGTCTCGACGCCGATGGCGCGAATGATCTTCAGCGCCGCGTCCCTCATCCGTTGGTATTCCTTGTCGGTGAGGGTCATCGCGGGGGCCACGGTGATGCTGTCGCCCGTGTGAACGCCCATGGGGTCGAAGTTTTCGATGCTGCAGATGATGACCACGTTGTCCTTGCGGTCCCGCATCACCTCGAGCTCGAACTCCTTCCAACCGATCACCGACTCCTCGACGAGCACTTCCTGCACCATGGAAAGCTCGAGACCCCGCCGGACGATGGCGTCGAACTCTTCGTTGTTGTAGGCGATGCCGCCTCCGCTGCCCCCCAGGGTGAATGCGGGACGAATCACACAGGGCAGCCCCAGCTCATCTCGGATCGCCCGTGCATGTTCGAGATCGTGAGCCACGCCGGACCTGGGCACTTCGAGCCCGATCGATCGGATGCACTGTTTGAATTCCTCTCGGTCCTCGGCACGCTGAATGACCTCGCGGGTCGCCCCGATCATCTCGACGCCGAATTTGTCCAGAATACCCTCGCGTGCAAGTTCGAATGCCAGGTTGAGCCCGGTTTGCCCACCCAGGGTGGGCAAGATCGCGTCAGGACGCTCTCTTTCGATGATGCGGGCCACGTAGTCGGGAGTGAGAGGCTCCAGATAGGTCCGATCCGCGAGTTCCGGATCGGTCATGATGGTGGCCGGGTTCGAGTTGACGAGGATTGTACGGTAACCTTCTTCACGGAGCGCCTTTAGGGCTTGTGTCCCCGAATAGTCGAATTCGCAGGCCTGTCCGATGATGATGGGACCCGATCCGATGACGAGGATCGAGGAGATGTCGCTACGTTTCGGCATGCGTGAAGGGGCTCCGGTCCGGGGCTGGCCGAGTAAAGCAAAGGCGGGGCCGCTCCGCAAGGTCCGGGCCCCACGGAGTCCTCTGCGTTGAACTTGGAGTCATAGGGCGCAACACTTCTCCCATGGACAACCTTTTTTCCTACATCCTCGCTTCCCTCGAGCGATCCCCCGATCTCCCCGCCTTGGTGGGGCGGTCGGGGTCGGAGGAGAGGACATGGACGCGGGGCCAACTCCTGGAAACTGCCCGGAGTTTCGCCGCCGGTCTGGCCGTCGCGGGCATGGACCCCGGCGACCACGTCGGCATCATCGCCGACAGCGGGGACCACTGGCTCATCGCCGATCTAGGCGTCCTCACGGCCGCTGGCGTGGATATCCCACGGGGGGCGGACTCGTCTTTGGAAGATGTCGCGTTCATCCTGGAACACGCTCGCTGCCGGTGGGTCGTCGTGGAGAACGTCGAACTCTTCGAAAAACACAGGCCCACTCTCGCCAAACACGGCCTCGAGGAGCGAACGGTCGTCCTGGAAGGCGACGTTCGGGGTCCTTGTCGTTCCATGCAGGATGTTCTCACCCTGGGCCGCCAAGCTCTGCGTGAGGACGCCTCGTTACTCGAACGACGGGCCAAGGACGTAACTCCCAAGACCCTCGCCACGATCGTCTACACCTCCGGCACGACAGGGAATCCCAAGGGTGTGATGCTCACCCACGGCAACGTTCTCCACAACGTGCGGATACTTCCCAAGCTCGTCACCTTCTCTTCCCGAGACCGCTATCTCAGTTTCCTCCCCACTTGGCACATGTTCGAGCGGACGCTCGAATACTGTTTGCTCGTCGGCGAAACTGTCATCCACTTCTCTGACAAGCGCTCTCTTCGACGAGATCTCCGCCGCATACGCCCCACCGTCATGGCCGGCGTTCCGCGTCTTTGGGAGTCCCTCCAGTCCGCAGCCCTCGCCCAGGTCAGAAAACTTCCCGCGGGAAAGCGTCATCTCATGCAGGGTTTGCTCGCCCTCGCGGCGTCCCACGACCGGGCCGCCCGGCTGCTCACAGGCCGGTCCCTGGACGACTCCGGGCGCATTCGCCGCATCAAGGGCGTTCGGCGGTGGAGCACGGCCCTCGGCAAGGTCGCTCTCACTCCGTTTCAAAAGCTCGCGGATCGCCTTCTCTTCGCACCCTTCCGCGCCACACTGGGTGACTCACTCCGGTTCATCATCAGCGGCGGCGGCGCCCTCCCGATTCACGTCGACGAATTCTTCGATTCCGCGGGAGTGCTGCTTCTCAATGGGTACGGACTCACCGAGACCTCCCCCGTTCTTTCGCTGCGAGATCCCCG
>DRQF01000121.1 GCA_011369445.1 Planctomycetota bacterium
CCGCGGACGGGCTGCCGCCACGCGGGGTCGCTTGCCGTCCTCAGCGCCCCGTCCTATCGTCGGGCACTCACCACCGGAGGACTCGCCGTGCCCACCCACGATGCATCACTGCTCGAATGGCGGAAGGAATTCCCCATCCTCGAGAACACTTGCTATATGATCTCGAATTCCCTGGGCGCCATGCCTCGGGGCGTCCGCGATTCCCTGAAAACCTTCTGCGACGAATGGGACACCCGCGGCGTGCGGGCGTGGCACGAGGGCTGGATGGACATGGTCTACGAGACCGCTGACGTCTACGCCGACGTCCTGAAGGCTCCCCACGGGAGCGTCACCATGTGCCAGAACGTGGCCGTCGCCCAGTGGATCATCTGCTCCGCCCTCGACTTTTCGGGACCTCGCAACAAGATCGTGTACACGGGGATGAATTTCCCGTCCGTCATGTACATCTACGAGGAACAACGGCGACACGGGGCCGAGATCGAAGTCGTCCCCTCTGAGGACGGCATCGGCGTCGACCTCGACCGTCTCCTCGACGCGATCGACGAGAAGACCCTCATCGTGCCCGTGTCCCATGTCCTCTTCCGATCGGCCTTCATCCAGGATGCGGAGGCCATCGTGAAGAAGGCCCACCAGGTTGGAGCCATGGTGGTCCTCGACACGTATCAATCGGCAGGGTGCGTGCCGGTGGATCTCGAGAGCTGGGACGTGGACTTTTGCGTGGGCGGATCCGTCAAGTGGCTCTGTGGCGGGCCGGGCGCGGGCTACCTCTACGTTCGGCCCGACCTCCAGAAGAAACTCGAGCCATCCTGCACCGGATGGTTCGCGCACAGCCGCCCCTTCGAGTTCGTGCCCGGCAAGATCGACTACGCGGACATGCCCCGGCATTTCGAGAGCGGGACGCCGAACATCCCCGCTCTGTATTCCGCGCGGACAGGCGTGAAGATCGTCCGCGAAATCGGCGTCGACCGCATCCGTGAGAACTCACTGGCCCTCACGGACCGCATCGTGGAGCGGGCACGCGAGAAGGGATTCGAACTCACCTGCCCGATGGACCACGCGCATCGCGGAGGCACCGTCGCCTTCAACGTGCCCAACGCCAAGCAGGTGACGGCCGAACTTCTCGCCCGCGATGTCGTCGTCGACTGGCGCCCCAAGGCGGGCATCCGGGTCTCGCCCCACTTCTACTCCACGCTCGACGAATGCGACCGAGTCGTGGACGAGATCCAGGACATCCTCGACTCCGGCGCCTGGGAACGACACGGTCATGAACTCTACTGACGGCAACGCCCTCATCGACATCTCTCAGGGGCTTTCCGAATCCACCGTGGTCTGGCCCGGAGACACCCCGTTCACCCGAGAGTGGGTGATGCGCATCGCGGAGGGAGCTTCCTGCAACGTATCGACGCTGCGCATGAGCGTGCACTGCGGCACTCACTCGGACGCCCCCTATCATTTCGACGAGAAGGGCGACCCAACGGAGGCCTTCGACCTCGACGCCTTCATCGGTCCCTGCCGCGTCGTGGAGGTGCGCTCCGAGGACGGGGTTCACGCCTCCGATCTCGAAGGCATCGACCTCGCCCGCGACCGGCGCCTTCTCTTCAAAACCCGCCGCCCCTGCACGGCCACGACCTGGCGCGATGACTTCAGTTTCGTGGGCGTCGATGCGGCCCGCCTCCTCGCCGAATCGAAGATCCTCCTCTTCGGACTCGATACGCCGAGCATCGACCCCATGGAATCGAAGACCCTCGAAGCCCACCACATTCTCGCAAATGCCGGCATCCGCTGGATCGAGAACCTGGAACTCTCCCATGTTACGCCGGGCCATTACGAGTTGATCGCCCTTCCCCTCAAGATCGCAGGCGGCGACGCCGCTCCCGTCCGCGCCGTACTGAGGACAAATCCATGACCTTGAAGCATCGCCCGATCAATCCCGCTCAATGGAAAAAGCCCGTCGGCTACTCGAACGCCATGCTGAGCGAGGGAGGTCGAATCCTCTGGCTGGGGGGCCAAGTCGCCTTCGACGAGAAAGCCCGCGTTGTGGGCAAGGACGACCTGGTGAAGCAGTTCGAGCAAGTCTGCAAGAACATCGAGACCGTCTTGAAAGAGGCCGGTGGCACGACTGAGGACATCGTCCGCATGACGATTTTCGTGGCGGACAAGGACGACTACATCGCCCGAGGAAAGGAAATCGGGAAAGTGTATCGCTACCACTTCGGCAACCACTACCCCGCCATGACCCTCGTCGAGATCTCCCGATTCTACGAGGAAGGGGTCCTCCTCGAGATCGAAGCCACAGCCGTCCTTCCCTGAATCTGGTCGCGAGGCGAAAGAGACGGTTCCTCCAGGCGTCATGTTGAACATCCGGATTCCTTGGAGGTTCCCCATGAAACGCCCCGTTGCCGCCACTGTCGTCCTTTTCGTCTTCTCGTCCCTCGTCGCGGCCCAGGCCTCCGAGAAAGACGTCTCCACCATCATCGTGGAGGCCCGTGACCATTCCCTCGTCATGCGCCATCTCCACGATCTCGTGGAGGACATAGGCCCCCGGTTGACCGGCTCGCGGAAACTCCAGAAGGCCTGCGAATGGGCCGTGTCGCGGTTCAAGAGCTTCGGCATCGCGAACGCCCATTTGGAGCAGTGGGGCACATTTCCGGTGGGTTTCGACCGCGGCGTCATGATGGGGCGGATGGTCTCCCCCGAGGAATTGAAGCTCGACGTCACGACTCCGGCGTGGTCTCCGGGAACCGACGGGAGCGTGACCGCGGCGACGGCTCTTTGTCCGAAGACGCCAGAGGAGGTGGAAGCCTCCGCGAAGGCTCTCAAGGATAAGTGGGCACTTCTCGCGGACCGCCCCGGACGGGGCTCAAACATCAAGGCGCTTGCGACGGCTCTTGAATCCGTGGGAGCGAAGGGACTCCTCTACGCCAGCCGCGGCCGCACGGAGGACCTCGTCATCACGTCCGGTAACTACCGCATCTTTTGGAATGACCTCCCCACGTTTCCCCGCATCCTGCTGCGAAAGGATCAGACAGACCGTATCGCAGGCCTTCTTCGACAAAGCAAACAAGTCCAGCTCGAGTTCGACATCGACAATCGATTCCGCGAGGGGCCGATCCCCCTCTACAACGTCGTCGCGGACATTCCGGGGACCGAATGGCCCGATGAGTACGTCATCATGGGCGGTCACATCGACTCCTGGGACGGCGCCACCGGAACGACCGACAACGGCACGGGCGTCGCCACGACCCTCGAAGCCGCCCGCGTGCTGATGAAGGCGGGCGTGCGGCCCAAGCGCACGATCCGATTCATGTTGTGGAGCGGCGAGGAACAGGGGTTGCTGGGATCACGCGCGTGGATCAAGGCGCATCCGGAGATGCTGGACAAGATTTCCGCGGTGATCGTCCACGACGGCGGGACGAACTACGTCTCCGGCATCACCGTGACTCCTGCCATGAATGTGGACATGTCGAAGGTCTTCCTGCCCATCACGCGGCTCTCGTCCGGCCTGCCCTTCGAGATCACGGTGAGCCCTGAAGGGCTTCCCGCGGGCATCGGTTCCGATCACGACTCCTTCCTCTCAGCGGGTGTCCCAGGATTCTTCTGGCATCAGGCGGGCCGCGCCAACTACACGCACACCCATCACACTCAGTTCGACACATTCGACCAGGCCATCCCGGAGTACGAGCGCCACACGTCCATGGTCGTGGCCGTGGCCGCCTTGGGTCTCGCGAATCTGGATCACCTTCTCGATCGCACGAAACTCCGCGCTCCGCGACGCAGGGGCAGACGACGCATGCTGGGCGTCCAACTCGACGATGGGATGCGCCTCACTATGGTTGTCGAGGACGGCGCGGCGGCGAAGGCCGGGCTGCTGGTGGGAGACAAGATCGTCAGCATCGAAGGAAAACCCATCGCCGGCTCCGCCGACATCCGCGAGGCCCTGCGCACGCGGAAGGCGAAGTTGAAGGTGGTTTACGAGCGCGCCGGCAAGAAGGCGGAGACGACGTTGCAGTACCCGAGACGTCGACGTCGGCAATGAAGAGGTCCGCGCGCCGCGGTCGCCGCGATCGGGCGGTCACCGGACGTCCACCACGACGGCGTTGGTGACGGCGAAGGTGCCGGGGGTGGCTTCGACGACGCCCTGGAAGGTCAGCGTCAAAGGGATCGGGATCGGCGGTGACGACGGCGACGTCCAAGGCGTGGGCTGGGCGGGCAGAAGCGGAAAGCACGCTCCCGGAGAAGGGGCGGTCGATGCGAGAGTGAACGTGATGGCGGAATAACCTGGGAGGAGGAAGCACGGCGGAAACGCCATGTTCCCCAAACCGAAAGGCAGCGCCGTCGTCGCGAAAAGAGGCGGAGGGCCCAGCAGACCGAAGATGACGAAGGAGGCCCCCGTCGGCATTGCCGGAGGTTGGATCATGGAGACGTTGAAGGTCGCCCCCAAGGCAAGATCGACCTGCCGGATGGCTCCGCCCGAGGACCCATTGACCAAAAGAAGATCCACCGGGTTCCCCGTGGAGGCGCCCACGTTCCCGGCCATCACAGGATCCAGATGGGCGTAGGCAAACTCGTCATAGCCCATGTCGGGCGCCGCGTAGCTGGGGCGAGGATCCCCCTCGAAGTCCGTCACCACCGGGACCGCAAGCACCGCCCCCGCATCGATGGCGGGCGAATCCGGACGCAACCGGTAGATCCCTCGCGCCGGGTCCACGAACTTGGGATCGAGGGCGATGTTGCCCGAGCCCGCGAATCCGCCCTGAACCAAGCAGTGGTCCATCGTCGTGTTCGGACCGGGAAGGTTGGTCAGCCCTCCCACAAGTGGGCTCGAGTTCCCCCAGAAAATGCTGTTGTGGAACTCAGGGGGTGGGCCGTATGCGTCCACGATCAACGCTCCTCCCGGCGTCGAGACGGTGTTGTTGACGAAGGTGCAGTGCTCGATGACCGGGTGATTGCCCGCGGGCGCATAGATCAGCGCCGCCTCGTTCGCCTGAGTGCCTTCGATGAGGCAGTTGCGGAAGACCCGGGGAAAGAAGGAGCTGCCGGATCCAAGAAGCAGCCAGGCGCCCCGAATGGCCTGATTGTTCCGGAAGACACAGTTCTCCACGGTGATGGGAGCGTCACGAAACGCGAAGACACCTCCGCCCACCGTCGGTGGAACGCCGGCGACGGCACTCGAGACGTTGTTCTCGAACAGACAGTCACGGATATGGATCGGCCCGAGACTCGTTCCCCCATCCACGAAGACTCCCGAAACGTACCCGTTCGGGTTCGTGTTGCCG
>DRQF01000122.1 GCA_011369445.1 Planctomycetota bacterium
ATCTCGAGGAAGGCCAACGATCGGGGCATGATATAGTGCGCTCCCCGCAACCCCCAGACGAGAAAGCAGGGTCAGAGCATGAAGCCTCCACGCGGCCCCCGTGTCCATCATCGACGAAACAGGAGGGTTCCCGTGAGGAGAGCCCGCCGGTGCCTCGCATGCTTCGTCCGAACGTTTTGTCGGATGTTGTTGGCCGCGGCGGTGCTCGTCCCGGCCTGCGGTGACGGTGGAAACGCGGCGCCCAAAGATTCCGAACCGCAACAGAATCTGGCGCCCGAGGCCTTCGTACGAAGGGAGGGGTTTCAACCCGGCCGTCCAGGAGACGACTTCATCCTCGCTCGGTGGGCCGGCGAAGGCCACGTGGCGGACAGCCTCCCACCCGCCGTCGTCGGCCCCCTCCCGGGGCAGACGATCGCGGACATCGGGTTCGGAAACGGTCGCCACGCCCTGGCAATGGCCCGCAGCGTCGGTCCCGAAGGGCGGGTGATCTGTCGGGACATCGACCCGCGAGCCGTCCATGCACTGCGACTGAAGGCCCTCCCGAACATGGACGTTCAAGTCTCCGAGCCGGGCGACCTCCACATCGAGCCGGGTGTCGTCGATACCGCCCTGCTCTGCGACATCTTCCACCTGGTCCAGATGTCCCAGGTCGCGACGAGGGATCTTTTTCTCGACTCCCTCTACCGCTCCATGAAGCCGGGTGGAGTGATCGTGATCTGCTACATCTTCGCGGCCGTGTTCAACAAACCGGAAGCGGGGAGACGCTTCATCGAGGAATCCGACCGGGTGCTCGCCGCGCACGGCTTCGAGGCCGGAAGACGTTGGCGTTTCGGACGTGCCTGGGCCACTCCCCTCGTCTTCGAGTATCGCAAGCCATTACGGTGAACAGCCATGCTCACCTCGCCCATCGACGGGAGCCCGGTCAGCGCTTGATACCGAGCAAGGCCATGCGGGTGTCCGGGAAGCGATCACCGCCGCTCTCGATGCCGAACGCCTCCGCGCGACGCTCGGTCACGAGGGGCGATGTGCCGATTTCGATCCGAAGCTCGAATCCGAGATCGTGCAACAGGACGCGCCATTCCTCGAGGTCCATGAATGCGTGGACCATCTCCCTTTCCCCCCGATCCCATTGCGCAAGCAGCGTCGCAAGGTGCTCCGCGGCCAGGGTGATTCCTTCCTCTTCGTCATACACAGCGCCCAAGTCGACGGAGCGATAGGAGATGCGCATCTCCTTGAGGAATCGCCTCGCCTCGTCGGTCTGGGGACGCAGTGTCCAAGGTTCCTTCCCGTGGACGACAATGTCGGTCGCGATCATGATGGCGCCACCGGATGGGATGAGCTCCGCCGCCTGCTCCAATGCGCACTCGACATGCGCGCGCCCCAGCTCGTGGTGAACCCGCTCGTAGAGCGAACCCGACGGACGGCCATGCAGGGAATAGATCTCATGGGCCACGTCGAGGAAGAGGAACAGATCGGCCTTCTCGACCGAAGAAGCGATGGAGGACACGGACCCCACCTGCCAGAGGTCGACACCGCCATCGACGTCCCCGTCCTGGAGCGAGTCGAGACGCTCCTCGTCGGGGTGGAACACGATCAACTCGCCAGCACCGAGCTTCCACTTGATGTCTCTCGAGAAAGAGCCCGAGTCCCCGACATCGAGAATCACGTTGGGCCGGTTGTTGAGATGCCTCTCGGCAAGGCTCATCAGTGCTTCGTGCGTCCACTCCTCCGTGGCGGTGCGCATGTCGGCGCTCAGACGGGATTCGATGGCGGATTCGTCTCTCATTTCTCGAGTCCTTTCGACGTTCAGGGCACAATGACGACGGGGTCGAGTTCCCCGCTACAAACCACGGGCGAGCCCGCTCCGGACGAACTCTGCCGTCCGATGATCTCTTCGAGTGCACTCCAACCGAGCAAGAAGAAGAAGGCTCCTTCCTCGGGCGCGTGCAGGGATGCCATGTTGAGGAATACGAGGGCCGAAAGCGTCTGCACCTTCTCCCAGTCGAGGCCGCGACTATTCACGTAGTCTTCCAGTATCCGGCGACCTTCGTCGAGCACCGGTGGGACCTCGTGGTCTATCCACGTGACACTCCCATTCCGCTCGACCGAGAAACGTCCCTCGTCGACGGCGCGGGTGTGGACTTGGAAGTAGTGCAGGAGCTTCGCCAAGTCGTAGTACAGATCCCCTAGCCGAATCTCACCCGCGAAATCCTGCCGCCAATCCAGCAGCACAAATCGTTCCTCGGCGCCCTGATCCACGAGAAGGATGTTGTCCGTATGCAGATCTCCGTGTATTCGCACGGGAATGCCATCGCTAAGCCAGTCCCAGTTCAAGCGCCCGAGGAGATCCGCCACCGGCCTAAGCGGGCGGTCGTTGAGAAGAATGCCGCCAGCGAGCCCCGGATGCTTCGCATAGAAGCTCTGCAGTCGCATCGCCGTCTTGTCGAAGTAGAATTCCCGGCAAAGCCGTCGAAAATCGACGGCGTCCATCACGTCTGTTCGGTCCTCCCAGAGATCGCGTTCACAGAACTCGAGGAGTCGCCCGACGCGGTCGCCCGTCAGCACGTCACCCAGCAGGTCGCCTTCCACGAACCGATAGGCGTAGAGTCCCCGATCGTGTCCAAGCATCTCGGGTACGAGTCCGTGAAGGTCGTCGGCTCGCCGGACACGATTCCGGGCTATCGTCGCGTCGGCAAACCACCGCACGACGCGATCTCCCTCGAACCAGATGGCCTCCTCGGTCTTATCGAGAACCCTGAAAGGACAAGGCGCGGTTTCTCGAGTCTGCGCCAAGTCGGACGGATTGCCTGTGTCGTGCCATGTGAAAGGGATCGCTCTCAGTCCGCCCTCGACGAGGGCCTCGAAGCCACCGATGAGATCCCGCTCGCCCGACGGCCCGAGACTCGCGCGCCGCAAACCGTCGAAGTACACCCCGACGCGATGGATGCCCGCAAGGCCGATCCAGGCGCGATTGTCCTGCCGGACGACCCTCCGATCCCATCGAACGACACGATCGTCCTCGTCGGTCTCGACGGAGTCATAGCGTTCAAGATGGGCGTGGGGAGCCACGGCGATCCAGTCGGTCGTCGGCGAGGGGATGGCCTCATCCACCAGCGTGTCGCAGGTGACGAGAACGAAGGGGGTATCCAAGGCCTCGCGGCAGGCCAGAAGAGATGTTCCGGGTCCCGATCCCGGCCCATCGGGGTTGTCGACGATCACATAGAGCACGTCTCGGCCGGGATGGGCCATTCGCATGTACCCCTGGAGCATCGCCGCATCCCGGCTGACCGCCATGACGACCGGAATGTCCTCGGGGAAAGCGCCCAGAATACGGGAGATGACCGCACGCCCTCCGACGGTAAGAAGCGCCTTCGGAACGCCCTCCCCAGCGACCCGTGACCCCGAGCCAGCGGCCAAGATGCAGACTTTCCATGGAGCACTCAATGGACTCAGATCTCTCCCGTCCCGCGCGGACCCCTCGAGAAGACAGATCGCTGCAAAAGGTGCATGGACTCCCTCTTCCCCACCGGGTCCGCGGTGTCGCCGCGCGCACCGAGCCCGACGGAATAAAAACCCTTTTCCGCCCTAGGGATCGGCGTTATCTCCCGGGAACTTGAATCCACGGCGCGCCGCTTACATCACAGGAAGACCACGACATGACTCCCCTCGCCCCCTCTCGCCTGTTCCCTCTCGTCCTGCTGGCCCTGACGACCGGACTCGGAGCCCAAACCGTTGAGGCCGCACTCGCCGACGGCACGACTCTTCACGGAAAGCCCGTGGGTGCCTACCGGTTCGTCCTGCGGATAGAGACGGCGAACGGCATCCATCGAGATCTGCCGTGGGAGAACTTGGCGTCCGTGAGCGGAGGCCCCGTCTCCTTGGGTCTTGGGGAGGGCGAAGCGCTTCAAGTCACCTTGGAAGGCGTCGCCGCTGGCCGACTTCAGGTCCGACATGCCCTGCTGGGCTCACTCACCGTGCCCCTCGCGGCGCTCCCGCAGGCACCTCCTCTTCCCGCGCCCACCCAGGCGGCCGGCGACGACGAGCTCGCGAAGGAGGTCCAGGCCGCCCTCGAACCGAAACCCTGGAATGGGCACGTCTCGCTCGGCGCCAGTCTCTCGGCCGGCAACAGCGACGTGTTCACCGCGACGCTGGACGCACTTTTGCAACGGGACTGGGAGAACGACCACCTCGAGTTTCGCGCCTTCGCCGTGTACGGCACCGCCGAAGGCGAAGTCAACCAGAACTCTCAGCTTTTCGGGGCTCTCTGGCGCCACTTCTACGATCCGGATTTCTACGCCTACATCTCGACGGAGGCGAGCCGTGACGAGATCCAGGATCGCAAATTCCGGGGCCTGGTGAACGTCGGCGCGGGCATCGTGCTTTGGAAGGACAGCGACAAGGAACTCTTCTCTCTCGAAGGCGGCGTGGGCTACCGACTCGAGACGTTCACCGGCAACACACCTACACGCAACGATGTCACTGGCCGGGCGGCAGCTCTCTACAAGGACATTTTCTTCGACGACGTCGAATTCACGCAAACCGCCGAACTCATCGTCCCGTTCACGGACCCGAACAGCTTCATCGGCCGTTCGGAATCCATTCTCTCGGTGCCGATCTCCGAGAGCTGGTCGTTCCGCACGAGCCTGAGACTCGAATACAACAACGACCCCGCCGGCGGCCGGGACAACCTCGATATCCTGACCACGCTGGGCCTTGAGTACTCCTTCTGAGTCAACAAGGGCTCCATCGGACCGACGCCTCCCGACCAGAGCCTTCGATAGAACCTTGTCCCGCGAGCGAATCCGGAGCCGGCCATGGAGCAACTCGGAGTCATTGCCGCCTTGGGTTCGTGCATGCTCTGGGCGTGGTCGGCGACCCACTTTCAGCCGGCGGTTCGTCGTTGGGGGCCCTTCTCGTGCGGCCTTTTCAAAACACTCTTAGCCACAATCCTGTTCGGGGTGACGGCCCTTGCCCTGTCTCTGGACAAATCCCTGCCCCTGGGATCGCCCGGCGACGGCTGGGCGCTTGCTCTTTCCGGATTCGTTGGGATGGCACTCGGCGACTGGGCGCTTCTCGCAGCCATCGGGCACCTGGGAGTACGGCAGGCCATGCTCATCCATGGGACGAGCCCCGTTTTTCTCCTCCTTTGGTCCGTGCTCGGCCCCGGAGCCCCCTTGGGTGGATTCGACATGGCCGGCATCGTCCTCGTCGTCACCGGAGTCTCGATGGTCACGGTGGCCCAGGGGCAAGAGCCCACCCGCACGCCCCATGGGCGCGCGTTGGGCATCCTGTTCGGGTTCCTGGCGGCCATCGGGCAGGCCGCGGGCATTCTCATCGCCAAGGACGCGTTCACCGGTTTCCACGTCATCTCGGCATCCGGGATCCGCTTGGCCGGTGCACTCACGGGCCTTCTGGCCATTCAGCTCCTGAGGGGGCGCATCGGCCTCAGCCTCTCACTGATGGTGCGGCGCGAGGTCTGGTCGGTCCTCTTCCGTCCAGCCTTCGTCGGCACCTACTTGGGCGTCCTGCTCATGATGACGGCCATCGACAACACACCCGCGGCCATTGCGGGCGCACTCCTCTCGACCACCCCGCTCTTCGTGATCCCGTTCGCCTTCTCGATCCTCGGTGAGCGCACGCGATGGCCGGTCCTGCTCGGCACGGCCGTCGCAGTCGCCGGCGTGGCGACCATCAGCGCACTGAGTTGATCAACGTTTCTGCCCCGGGAGTTGGGGCTGCATGGGCTTTTGAAACGTTTCCGGGTCTCTCTGCAGGAACCCCACCGTCGCCTGGGGAATGGTGAAGACGAACGATTCCTTCACTCCACCTCCCGGAAACTTGGCTCTGGCGAAGCGATCCGGAGGACGCTTGACTCCATTGACGGGCTCGACCTCGTGCTCGCCACCGATCTCGAGGACTCGAATCGTCTCACCGCTTTCCTCTCGAAAGCGAGCTTCGACGCGCACCGCCAACTCATCGCGATCGGAAAGCCCGTATTCCGGTCGAAGCCCCGACCCCACAATCTCGGTGGCGCGAAGGTTCAACATCGTCGTCACGATGCCCTTCACGAGGAGGTCGTCCAGGCGAAGATCCTCTTTCCCCTCGGGTTCGACCACTTTCCACCAGGGATCTCCCCCGTCCTCTCCTTCTGGCTCGACACGCTCGTAGACGTAGCGAAGTCGCTCCATCTGTGGGGGACTGACGGGCTGCCCCTTATCGTCGCGCTTGGGGCGGTTCATCTCCACCTCGATGTGGAAACAGGCATTCCGCAACGTCGTCATGCGCTGAGGGTCCTTGAACGAAACGTCCATGATCGCCGGGTCGTACCAGTCCTTGACGACCGTGCTGAAAAGCGTGGCCAATTTCTGGGAAGGACAGACCCAGACCTCATCCGTGCCATTGACCCGGATGAAAGCACCTCGGCTCCCCTGGATGTCCTGCTTCCCGATGACAAGGTCGAGAAGAGGGGCACGTTTCGCGGTCAGCAAGGTCACCTTCTGTCCGCGAAGGTCGTCCACCTGCAGATCCTCGTGCAGAAAGCGTTTGTCGGTTCGGAACTCGCTCTTCGGGAGCAGTTTCAGCTCGTCGAGGACCTCCTCGACTTTCTTCTGGATCGCCGGATACCCATGGAGGCTTTCCAGAACCCAGACTCCATCGCGCAAGGAGAGTTCGAGAGTCGCGCCGGTGGGATCGACGATCCGAATGCCGCCGATCTGACCCAGATCGACGGAAGGAAACGTGTGGGCCTTCACGGCTTCCGACTTGGGCGCGGACGTCTTCCACGGGGGGGCGACCAGAAACCACACGGCCAATTGCCCGACGAGCAGGATGGATAGGACGACGTTGCGGATCATTGGGCAACCCTCCTGTCATGGGTGGGCGCAACAGCGATCTCTCGACGGCAGCGAAGATGGCGGAAAGCCGCCACGAGCAGTCCCAAAAGAATCACGGCACCCGGCAGATACACCATGTTGACCAGCTGGATTCGATCCTTCAGAGGATCATCCTTCTCCAGGGCCTTGATGCGACGAGATCTGAACGTGCGGTGCTGCAGTTGGAAGAGGTCTTCGGCCTCCTCCCCGTAGGCGAGAACGTCCACGCAGTTGCTCACGAAGAAAAGCGGTGTCCGCAAGCGTCCGATGAGAGCCTCCCGGTTCATTCCGCCCGCCGAACCCTTGCGGCGCGCCCGGCCCATCTCGATCTGCACGAGGGCCCCACGCATGTTGGGCGTGATGAACTGGTCGGAGCAGAAGTCGGCGTCGCCCACCACGAGGAGAGCGCCTCGCACCGACGCGACGTCGCGGCGGCTTTTTTCGAGTTCATCCTTCGTCGGAAGCGGTTTTCCCGCCGTTCCGGTGGGCTTAGGCATCTCCTTGCCACGGAAGAAACTCTGAAAACGCCCACGGACGAGCACCGCCACGGGCTGGGACGCCATCGCTGCCTTCCCGGGCCCGGCCTGTTCCGCCGGGTTCACGGGGAAACGCGTCTCCTTGATGGGCTTCACCCAGCTGCGAGGACCCGTCCGAAGAATCACGTCGGCGATGGCCTCGTGCCGTGTCAGATTGTCCTCGAGGACCGTGACCGGTGACGCCCAGGTCAAAACGAGGTCGTCATTGGGAGAGAGGATCGAAAACGAATCTCCCAGTTGATGGGAATCCTCGAGCCCCCCCTCGTCGTCTCGCGCCGGGATGACGGGCCAGGAGAAATAGGGGGCGTAGTCCTCGTTGGGCTTCACCTGGACCTGCCCGAACATGTTCCGAACAAAGTCTTTTCCGGTGTAGTAGATCATGTCGTAGCAGGAGAAATCCTGAACGAATGCGTGTTCGACGCGCACGCCGTAGTAGGCGAGCATGTCATCGAGCCCGTGATCGATTCCCTCGACCTTATAGTCGGGAAGATCGTAGTCCTGAACTCGAGCCCTCCCGTACTGAGTGAACTTGGGTTTGGGAGTGAAACTGACGTCTCCGGAGTCCACCATGCAGAGCAGGTTGCCTCCCCCCATCAAGAACTGATCGATGACGTACTTGCCGACCTCCGTCAGGGACTTCGGTCGCCACAGCACAACGATGTCCATGCCGGATGGAATGGGCTCTCCGCGGTTGACCTGGGCGAGATCGAGGGTCTTGACGTCATGGGTTCGCGCGATCACGGCCTCGAGGTTGGAAAGCCCCTGATACTTCACTCGCTTCGAGCGCGGGTTCGAGGGATTCGAGGGCACCATCTGGACCTCCGAGAGGAGCCCCACGGTCTTTCGAGGACTGGAGACGTTCCGGATGGCCCGACTCAGCACGAATTCCAGGTCCGATCCGAAGCGTGCCGGGTCCTTCAATGTCTCGCCCGGCATGTCCGAGAAGAAGTTGTAGACGACCTTGCGATCGCCGTAGCGGAACACCAGCGCGAACCACGAGATTTTCGTCTTCATCGTGGTGGAGCCCTCCAGCTCCTGGATGCGCCCGGGACCGATTCCCATGTCCTCGCATTCCTGCTTAGCCTCGGGGTCGGTATCGGGGTCCGCGAAGGTGTAGACGACAGCCCCTTCGCTCTCCTCGTTGAGACGCCCGTACTCATCCAACTTCTCGATGAGAATCCGCGGGCAGTGAGAGAGCTGCTTCGGGAAGTTCCCGGAGACATAACACTTGATGTTCACAGTGTCGCGCAACCGCTTGACAATGTTCTCTGTCCCGCTGGCGATCTCGAACCGCTTATCCTCCGTGAGATCCCACCGGAGCTTCACCTGTGTCATCCACAGGTTGGCGACGATGAGGTTCGCCACGACGAGAAAACTCGTGAGGATGACGGTGGCGACTCCATTCCTCTTTGCGCTCATTCGATCCCCCTCACTTCAGCCGCCGATACTCGAGCACGGAGACATTCAGAAACGCGAACATCGCCGTGAACGAAAGGAAGAAGAACAGGTCTCGAAAGTCGAGAACCCCCTTCTCGATGCTGGAAAACCGCACGGAGAATCCGATGAATTTCAGTCGTTCCGACAGCCAATCGGGAGTCACGAGATCGACCGCCGCCGTGCCCGCGAACGTCAGGAAGAAACAGATGACGAGGGCTACGAGGAGTCCCGTGACCTGTTCCTTGGTGAAAGCGGTCGCGAACATGGCCACGGCGCAATAAGCTCCTCCGAGCAAGAGCGCGCCCACGTAACCGCCGATGATCGGCCCGGAATCGAGCCCATCCACGGCAACCCAGCCCACGGTCCAGGGCACGACGAGGGAAAGCCCCAGAGCCGTCGCAACGATCGTGACCATTGCCAGGAACTTTCCGATCACGACGTCGGAAGCGCGCACGGGCAACGTCATGAGGACCTCCACGGTTCCTGTCTTGTACTCCTCGGGCCAGAGCCGAATACACAGGATCGGAACAAAAAGTCCCAGCGCCACCGGGAAAGTCGCAAAGTAGTCCGTCAGCGTGGCCTCGCCCTGCAAGAAGAAGTTCCCGCGAAACCCGCTCTTCAGGTCCACCGAGGGCAACACGAAGAACAGGAATGACGTGAGGAGCAAGAAGAGAAACAGGAAGGCGTAACCCGTCGCTGACGTGAAGTAGCTCACGAGTTCCTTCTTCCAGATGCAAAGGATTCGACTCATTGGGCGTCATCCTCCAAAGTTCCGTCCGCCGCGACCGCCGAGACCGCGTCTGGCGCCTCCGACGGGGCGTCTCCCAACCGGACCTTTCCCCCCGTGAGGCGGCGAAAGACATCCTCCAGGGTCGTCTTCTTCCTCGAGGCTTCGAGAAGTCGGCTCCCGCGCTCGCCGGCCAGACGGGCCAGGGCGCCAACGAGGTCCGCGCCGTCCCGGCCCTCCACGCGCACTTCGAGCCGCTCTCCGGCACGCACCGTTTCCGAGGCCTGAGCCACCTCTTCGAGCGCGCGAATCTCTTCGATGGTGGGAAGACCCGCGCCTGTGAAGACCACGTCGTAGGCGGCGTCCTCCGCATATCGCGCCTCGAGTTCCGACGGGGATCCGTTGGCCACGATGCGCCCCTCGTCTACGACGATGACGCGGGCGCAGGTCGCCTCCACTTCGGAGAGGATGTGACTCGAGAGGAGAACGGTGTTCTTGGCACCGATCTCCTTCAGTAGCTCGCGGATCTCGATGATCTGGTTGGGATCCAATCCGATCGTCGGCTCGTCCAGAATGACGAGCTTCGGATCGTGGACGATGGCCTGTCCCAGCCCCACGCGCTGGCGATACCCTTTCGACAGTGTCTTGATGAGCTTGTTCCGTTTCGGTGCCAGGCTGCAGACGGAGATGACGTACTCCAGACGCTCCTTCCGCCGACGACCGTCGAGGCCCCGCATGCCGGCCATGAAATTCAGGTACTCCTCCACGGTCATGTCCCCGTACAAAGGTGCGTGCTCGGGGAGGTATCCGATCTCCTCTCGAACCGCGAGGGAATCCGAGACGACGTCGTGTCCGGCCACGGTCACCTCCCCTCCGCTCATCGCCATGTAGCCGGTGATGATCTTCATGGTCGTCGTCTTGCCCGCACCATTCGGACCGAGGAACCCCACGATCTCCTCGCGAGCGACGTCGAAACTGATCCCCCTGACCGCGTGGAACGGGCCGTAGAACTTGTGCAGATCACGGACGCTCAACATGCGTTTTCTCCTCCATCAACTCGTGGGTGCGATCCTGAAGGGGCCGATCGGCCCCGCCGCGTCCTCGGCACACTCCACGTCCACCGCATCGACACGGGCGTGGGGAGGGCCCTCCCTGATCCTTTCGAGCAAGCTATCCACGGCCTCGGGCTCACCGACGAGCAAACATTCCACGGTTCCATCTGCGCGGTTTCGTACCCATCCTTCGACACCGAGGGCCTGTGCATTCTCTCGGACGAACCAACGGAATCCTACGCCCTGAACGCGTCCGGTTGCAACCACTCGAAGACGCCGACTTCCCATCTCAGCGGAAGGCGCTCACCCGCCCCTTGCCGTCGCAGATGTAGACCAGACCGTCGATGAGCACGGGGCTACTCCAGGACGCCGCCCCGTAGTTGGCCTCCCACGCCAGCTCGCCGTTCTCCAATCTGATCGCAAAGATTCGCCCGTCTCCATTGGATGCGTAGACCAATTCCTTGCCCACGCAAGGTGACGCCACGCCGGGCTTCTCCATGTTGTACCGCCATTTCTCCTCGCCGGTGATCGCATCGAAGCAAAACAGCAGGCGGTTGATGATCACCATCACCTGGCGCTTCCAAACGCCGATCCCCTGCTGGTGCTGGGCGGTACACGGCTGGTGCCATCGGACATTCCCGCGGAGGAGGTCGACGGACATGAACTTTCGACCCGTGGCGCAAAAATAGGCGCTGCCGAAGGCGATGGCGGGCGATCCGGTGGAGCGATAGCCGATCTCGAAGGCGGCGATCAGCTTGCCCGTTTCCAGGTCGACTTTGCGGAGAAACTTGTCGTGGGCCGGGAAGATGACTTGGCCGCCTCGCGTGACGGCGGCCGAGGACCCCACAAAGTCGCCGGTCTCGAACTTCCAGATGGTCTTGCCGTTGGAGGGATCGAGGCAGTAGAGGTTGCGATCATTGCAGCCGATGAGCAGCTTGCCCTTGGCCAGACGTGGGGACGAGTAGACATCGTTGGGAAACTCCCTCTCCCACGCCACCGATCCGTCTGCGACGTTGAAGGCCGTGAGGATTCCCTGCTGCGTGGCTATGTACAGGTGCTCGTCGTCGACACAGGGGTTGCTGAACGAATAGACCTGCTCGGCCTTCACCGCGGTTCCATCGAGAGCAGGCGCCAAATCCGAAGGGGGCTTCGCCTTCTTCTCCTTGGGTTTCGGATTCTTGGAAACGCGCTCCTCGGTGCTCCACACGAGCTTCCCCGTACGGTGATCCACGGCATAGGCCGAACCGCCCCAGTCGCCGAAGTACATCACTCCCTTGCGAAAACAGGGGGTGACGGTCACCCGATTCCCCGCCAGGAAGGACCAAACGCGCTCACCCTTGACCGCGTCCGTCGGGCTGGGAGAGCGCCCCGTGTTCTTGAGATCACCGCGCCACATGGGCCAGTCGTCGGCCGCCCGCTCGGACTGGGCGGACACGCCGTTCACCTGGACCACGAAGATCAAGACAAAAAGAGGGAGCCATCGGAGATCATTGCGGATCGGAATGGATCGAGCACACCTGACCATGAATGCGTTCCTTCAATCTCAAGGGACCGTCAACGGACCGAGTGTAACCCGGCCCTTCCCCGACTTCGAATCCGAGGGGAGCGAAAGCCCGGGCCCTCCAGAGTGACCCTCAGCGGGTGAACTCGTCGCTGGATCTTCATCCGGTCAGGATGGGGGAAGGGAGCGGTCTGAGACCGCCGGCAGGAGGAGAATCGACGGGAGCGGCGTGAGCGCACCGATCCTCCCGATCTCGGTGGGGCCGCCCCCCCTATCCGTCGTAGACGGGGAGCAGGAACGCGAGAACGAAGTAGGCAATGAGGCCGGGAACGATTCCCGTGAAGATGACCAACAGGACCACGAGGAAGCGAAAGGTATCCCGCTCCATGTTGGCGGCGTCCGCAAGACCGCCCAGAACACCCGCGATCTCCTTACCTTCATTGATCTTGTAGAAACGAGGCTTGTCGACCTCGGCTTGCTTGACGGCCTTCTCCACGCACGAGCGGCAGGCAGGATAGCCGGCCAGATCGATGAGTTGGTCCACGTCGAAGGCGTCGTCGCAGAGGGAGCAGTGGGCTGCTCGAGCTGAATTCACCGGCATGGCCAAGTCCTTCTCGGAGAGCAACTGAGTCGACATGGTAACCCATTCGGCCAACCCGGGGAGAGATTTTCGAATCCTCCTCGGCTGACGTCGCGGCGCTCAGAGCCGTGGCCGCACGAGGACGACTTCGATCTCGCCCGCGCGGATCCCGGAGGGACAGGCGCCCAGAACATTCCACTTCCCGAGGCGCACAGTGGCGTGACCGCCCAGCTGGCGCAGGGTCGTCTGTGGCAATTCCGTCCCCACTTCCACCAACCCCGCCCCCTCGAAGGTCGGCGGCAGCCCGGCCGCCCCACCGGACAGTCGGCAGTCGTACTGGAGCATGACGCTCTCGCCTCGAAGCCGCAAAGGTGCCAAACGAATCGCCACGCCGCGAAAACGCACGCCCGGAATCGGCGCGAGGATGTCCGCACCCTGGGCGATCTCGACGGCGTTGTCGCGAATATAAGAGGATTCCCTGCCGGCGATGAAGTCGATCACCCCGCCGGGCTCCATGACCGACACGCCGTGAAAGCGCCGAAAAGCGTCCGGGGAGCGGAGGATGGTTCGGGCCGCTCGGTCACCCTCCCGGGCCGCAGCGGCGTAGACGTCCTGGGGAAGGGAGACGATGAGGACCTCCCAGCCAAGCGCCTTGGCCTTGACGTCCGTCAGCCCCCGAAGGAACCGTCGCACGGCCCGGTTTTGCTCCGGGCTCGTCAACAGCCAGAGCCAGTCGGACGTGGCTTCGAGGTCATAGAGGTTGGCCCCCCACCACTCGGGCCGGACCGATCTGCGAATGAAGTCGCCCAACTCCTCTTCGCTTATGAATCGATGACCGCTCTCATAGGGCGCCACCGCAGTGGGAATATCGCCATCCATCGCACGTTTGTCTCCCCAGGCCGCTCCCAGACTCACGGGAGGCATGACGAGGTAGGGCAGACAAAGATCACTCAACGGAAAAAGATCGACCGAGGGAATCGGCATCGGACCTTGGGGGGGAGAAGTCGCCCGTCGCGCACGGATCGCAAGGACCCGCGAGGAGTCCTCGCCGCCCAGGACGCATCCGACGACCAGAGCCTCACCGTCATCGAGGCGCCCGGATCCAGAAAAACGGGAGGTGCGCATCGACGGCAATTGCATCTTGCCCGTGCTGCGTGAGACGAAGTCCCTCGTAGCGAAGTCCTCGTCGATGCCTCCTTGAACTCTCAAGACGATCTTACCGTCGGCGCTGATGAGGGGGCGCACCGTGAGGTCGAGACCTTCGAACACGGTGAGAGTCGTGGGATCCACCGCCTCCGCCTCCTGGGCCACTTCCACGTCCACGATGCCGACGAAGGGTTTGCGAACCCCGGATTGGAGCCTCACCCTCAGCCCGGGAATCGTCGAAGCCCTGAGAACCCCATCCAGCACAGCGCCCTGGTCCTTTCCGGTCAAAAGGGCGTCCACTCGAGCCGCGGGCAACACAGGGCCGTTCGCGAGGAGGCCAACGAGTTCCGCCGGGCCCAACCGGAGGATCAGCGCCTCGAGGGCGATGGGCTCGCGTACCCGTAGAGTCATGCTCTCCAGCAGACTGCCGATCTTCTTCAGAACATCCGGCTTCTGGGAGACGACCAGGTGCCTTCCGTCCTCCAGCAGGCGCAGAGTGACCCCTTCCGAGTTCCAACTTTCCTCCGGGATTCCGTCGCGAATGATGGCGAGTAAGGCCTCAGGGCGTACGAGCATGCGAGGGTCGAGGCTCTCCCCGGACCGATCATTCGAGAAACGTTGGTAGTAGGCCGTCCAGATCGGGAGCCCCCAGAAACCGATCGGCGCATCCGAAACCGGCGAAATGAGAGGCGAAACGTCGAAGATACGGGTCTGCAGACCTCCTTGTCCGAAGGAGGTCGACGCCAGCAAGAAAAGCAGGAGGAATCGGTTCATGGAATTCAACTTCTCGTCAAAGAGTCGGGTTGGGCGGGCATGCCGCTAGGCCGTCGCAGGAAGACAAACCCCTGCCAAGCGCGCCGCAATCGCTTGGGAGCCAGACGAATCAGACGCGCCCGAGCCCGGTGCCGTACGCGTCCGTCGACATCATCGGCGAGTCGTCCCAAAACGTCCACGGCCTCGATTCCACCCACGTCGGCGATCACATCCACAAGCAGCCACCGGATGTCGTCGCGGTCGAGCAGCCCGTAGAGCTCGGGCAACAGCTTTTTGGAAGCGGAATACCGCAGGGCGCACACATACTGCATCTGGTAGGGGTCGTTGCCCGCCTTGATCCGCTTCAGGTAAAGGGCCGCTCCCTCGTCACCGAATCGGCGAATCGCCCGACCGAGCATTTTCAACTGACGGCCGGGGCGCGCCCAATCGCTCAGCCGAATCCGGCGTGGCAAAAGCAGAGCGGCCTTCGCGCCCCCGATGCGGCCGAGCGCCTCCGTGGTCGCCACAAGGAATCTTCCCTCGAGAAAGAACCTCTCGAGCTGCGGCAAGCTCTCCTTGTCGCGGAGAATCCCCAACAATTCGATGGCCCGCTCTCTGTCCTTCTGCCGGGTCGCGCCTCCGAAGGCGAGGCTGCGGAGATGGGGAACGACGTCCGAGCGGGAGCTGATCGCGACCACAAGACTCTCTTCCTGGCGCCCACCCACCCAGAGGTCGACAAGAACCTTCGCCCCCGCCGTCGAGCGCGCAAGATGCACGACCGCTCGCCGAAAGGCCTCCCCTTCGAGACGGCTCAATTGCTCCTCGAGCCGAATAAGGTCGCGTCGCTTTCCGAGCTTCATCCAGTGATCGATGGCCGAATCGACGGGATAGCCCGCGGCGATAGCCGGTCCGAGCAGCCCACGAACGGCGTCCACGTCGAGATCGGCGAGGACGTCCAGAGCGCGAAACCGTTCTTCGGCGGAGCGCGTGGTGTCCTGAACGAGATCGCGCAAGGCTCCGAGATAGTGCCTTTGATCCCGATTCCGTATCGCGGCCAGCACCGCCGGGAGGGCGGGCGTTCCCCGGCCTCCTCTGATCCAACCGATCAGAGTTCTCGAGAGTGAACTGCCACAGGAGCGCAGACGGCGTTCGAAACCGATAAGACGCGGACGGATCTCGTCGTCATCAGGATGACCCTCCAGCCACTGGGCCAGTTCGCGCTCGACCGACGCCAATTCGGCGCTCGAATCCATGGCCGCGCCCACCGTGATCGAAGACCCCGGCGGATTCGGCGACGTCTCGGCACGTCGGAGCCAGAGGGCTCCTCCCAGAGTCAGCAGAAAGCCGGCGACCAAAGCCGCAGCGGGGCGCACGAGCGACCTGGCCCTGCGCATCTCCTCACCCGTGGACATCCGGGCCAGGAGTCGAGCGTGGAACCTCTCTTCGTAGTTGCTTTCAAGAGGCGGCCCGATGTCCTTCTCGAGACCGTGGGCGAGGCGGCGATAGGCATGGACCCGGCTGCGGCATTCGAAGCAGGAATGCACGTGCTCCCGAAGGAGCTTCGCGCTCTGTTCGGAGAGTTCGCCGTCCATCCAGGCGGAGAGTTCGAGAGGTTCCGGGCAAGCCATCATGATTCCATGAACCGCTCCACCTTGCGGCGGAGCTTCTCCCGAGCATGAAACAAATTGACCTTCACCGCCTCGGGCGAGATTCCCAAGGCGTGAGCGATTTCGGCGTAGTCGAAGCCCGCCATGGCATGCATGAGCAAAACGGTGCGCTGTCGCTCGGGGAGTTCCCGAGTCCATGCCTGAATCCGCTCCTGCAGCTCATCGGCCATGAGCCTCGGCCCGGGCCGGTCCTCGTCGCGAGCCTGGGGCCCGTCGATGGGCAACTCGGCCATGGAACGGGCGCGACGACGCCCCGCCGGACGCAGCCAGTCGTTGAAATGTCGGGCGGCGATCCGATAGAGCCACCGCCGCGCAGCTTGGGGGTCGCGGAGGCTGTCCAGGGCCCGGTAGGCCTTCACGAAGACATCTTGGGCCAGCTCTTCGGCGTCATGGTGATTGCCGCACAGCCTCTCCAGAAAACGCCGGATTTCTCGGGCGTGGAGATTGACGAGCAGATCGAAGCGAACCCGCCGGTCCGTTTCGGGGTCGGCAACCTTTCGCTGCTTCAGTTGTCTTTCGATCCACCGCATGGCGGCCCTCGTGACTTCGCTTTGCACCCCCTGGAACCATTATCCACGACGGGCGTGGATCGGTTCAGTAAAGAAAAATGCCGAAATCGCGGTCATTTCGGGCCAAGGGGGGGGCTCAGCCCGGCCTTTCCCCTTCGTAGGACACTCGCGGAAGGTCCGTGGCAGCCCCCGCGGCCTGCAGGACTTGGCCCACCGTGCCAAAACGAAAATCATCGAGAAGCCTGGTGAATCGCCGCTCCGTCCGTCCCAGGTTGACGTAGTGCCGGAAACGGCCCGTGGCTCCCGTGTGTTCCCTCAACCGCGGCTGGCCCGGATCCAGCTCCCACGGATGGAGGTAGAAGACGAAACTCTCGCCCCTCCTCTCGTGTCCCTGAAGGGCTTTTCGCGTCAACCGGTAGGGCATCAGACGAAACCAACCCCCTCCGCAAACCGTCAGGGGCGCGCCCAACAGACGGCTCGGGCGCAGAGGGAGTTCCACCAGCTCGTCGAAGCCGTCGACGAGAATTCTATGAGGCCGGCTCGGAGCCCCTGGCCAGCCATATTCGGGATGACGGACCGGAAAGATGCTGGAATCCCTGAGAATTCCCTCCTCTCGGAGAACCGCGAACGCCCAGGACGTCGACGGAGTCAGGCTGAAGCAGGGGGCGCGGTAGAGGTCGGGGCGCAACGCGGTCGCTGTCTCCAGGGCGTCCAGAGAGCGGCGAAGGTCCTCCCGAAACCCGTCAGGCGTGAGCTTCCAGAGGGGTTGATGGTGGAATCCGTGGCTCCCCACTTCGTGGCCTTCGGCGACGAGACGAGCTACGGCGGCGGGATACTTGTCCGCAACCCAACCCAGCACGAAGAACGTGGCCTTGATGCCCCGAGCGTCCAAGAGTTCCAAGATACGGTCCAGGTTGCGCTCGACGCGGCATTCGAAGGTGTCCCAATCCTCCACCTTGATGCTGCCCTGGAACACCCCCACCTGGAAGTAGTCCTCCACATCGATCGTCAGGGCATGGAGGGGTCGGAAGGACGACATGAAGAATCTCTTTCCAGTGACTCGACCAGCGGAGACCACACGTGCGTGGTCGTTTCATCGACGGCCCAATCTACCAACTCTGCGGGTCGACGTTCCCACGGATCCTGCCGGGATGGCGCTGGACGACGACGTCGAGAAAGCCGGGAAGGCTCGAGTTCGGATCTCAAACGGGCGTGAGGAAGCTTACTTCGCGCCTCGGCCGGTGAGGCAGCGCACCGTGAGGAAAAGAATGATGACGTCCGTCATCATGCACATCCGCTTGATGTAGAGCAGGTCGTAGGCGAGCTTCTTGCGGACGTCGCGGAGGGTGGCGTCGTAGCTGTGGTAGACCTGGGCCAAGCCCGTGATTCCCGGCTTCACGAGGAGGCGATCTTCATAGTTGGGAATCTGACGCCTGAACTGCGCGACGAAGACCGGACGCTCGGGGCGAGGGCCGACCAAGCTCATGTGCCCCATCAAAACGTTGAAGAGTTGCGGGATCTCGTCCAGATGGGAGAGGCGGAGGAAACGACCGATCCGCGTGACCCGCGGGTCGTTGTCGACGGCCCAGATGGGCCCCGTCTTGCTCTCGGCATCGAGGACCATGGTGCGAAGCTTCAGGATGTAAAACGGACGGCCGTATTGGCCGACACGTTGCTGCCGAAAGAACACGGGACCGCGGGAGGTGAGTTTCACGAGGAGGGCGAGAATGGCCAGAACTGGCAACAAGACGATCAATGCGACCAACGCGAGAACTCGATCCGAGACCTCTTTGAAGAGCATGAAACGATGTTGTCGTGTTCCGGGCTGTGCAGCCGCCATCATCCTACCTCACTCACCTTCCACGTCGGAGGAAGCGTGCTTCCCATCGTCTCCCATGGAGACATTCAGGCACCGGAGTCGACGGCTCCGGCCGAGTTGGGTTTGAAGACGTGTCTGGCAACGAAAAGAGTCTCCAGGATGCCCTGGAAGTGCTGCACAGTATACACCGCGGCGCATCGGGATCAATTAGAAACACCTCGAAACGGGTTCGTCAAACACCTTACCCCCTCCCATAGAGGGAGACGCTTGCTAACTTACTGAGGGGACGCGAATTCCCTGGAACGGGAGCCGTCCTGCGGAAAACGGTCGCGGCACCACCTCAACATTCTTGTCGACCTTCGCCAGCGCAAAGCTGCAAGCCTGGAGAAAACCCGTGCACCGGCGCAGCATCGTCCGTGGAAGGCTCTGTCGAACAAGTAGTTAGCCGGACCGGATCCGAGAAAGCTCGCTTCGCCCGGGACGTAAGAGCTGCTAGGTTCCTGTTCAGCCAGTCCCGCAACCTGCGACAAAATGGAGGCATCCCCGATGGGCCAACACCTCGATCGTTATCCGAACAGTCCCATGCTCACCTCGCGCGACGTCCGGAAAAGTTTGGATTTCTACACGAAGATACTGGGCTTCTCCCTCGACGAATGTTGGCCCGACGAGGCCCATCCGATGTGGGCGAGCCTCTCCAAGGACCGCCAGTGCCTCATGGTGGGCTGCCCCCCTCAGGAGGAAATGTGTGCCGCCAAGGAGCTCGCCGAGGATCGTCGCGCGTGGTGGTCTGACTTGAAGAAGGCCTTCGAATCCCACCCGGCAGGGGTGGGCGTCGCCCTGTATTTCACCGTCCCCGATGTGGACGCCCTTCACGCGTCGATCATCGAGAAAGGTGGCTCCCCCGCCACCACCCCCGAAAACCAGTTCTACGGCCTGCGGGAATTCGGGGTCGTCGATCCCGACGGCTACCATCTCGTCTTCTACACGCCCATCGCCATGAGCACATGCCAATCCTGCGGCATGCCTCTCACCGACGCGAAGCCAGGCCAGATGTATTGCTCCTACTGCACGGACGACAACGGCAACCTGAAGCCGTACGAAGAGATCCTCGAGGGAACGATTCAAGGCTACTTCATGGGCATGCAGAACATGGAGCGCCCCCAGGCGGAAGTGGCCGCGAAAGAACATCTCTCCAAGATGCCGGCCTGGTCCGCTCGGAAGGACTGAGGGTGCGTCCCCCGACGGGCTCGCGCGTTCAGTGAAGCCTGCGGACGATCGGTCGGCGATCTTCGATGCGTCGCCGCAGATCGTAGACCCTCACGTTCCACGCGCCGGTCCACCGCCAGGCGTCCCTCTCGAAATCCGGCGTGTCGGGGCCGCCCCGAAAAGGGATGGGCCATCCGGTCCAGTGGATGCGTCGATGACCGCCGACAATCTCGATGCAGTCGTAGTGTGATTTCAGGTCGTCGTAGAAGGCGGTCCAATGCGGGAAACGTGTGCGCTTGTGACGGCTCACGTAGTTGTCATAGGAAACTTCGCTGGTCACGAGCCATTCCGCGGGATGGCCCTCTCGAACAGGATGAGCCCTCTGCTCCCGATGGAACTGGCGCCGTTCCCAGGCGCGACCCGGTTCCTTGAGAAAGGCGGGAGTTCGTTTGGGAAGAGCAGCCCTCGCGATGCGCAGACGTTCCACGGGCGGCGCCTTCGGCCCTCCTGGGAATACGGGCGGAAGGATGTCCCAAAGACCGTCGTATCCGGTGTACGCCCCCGGATCGAGACTCGGTCCCTTTTCCGACTGCCAAGGCTTGAGCATGACAATGACGTCGTACCGACGATGAGCGTAGCGTCGCGCGGCCTCTTTCTCGGCCACGTACCGCACGCGATCGTGTTCGAACTCGGCAATCCGGCGCTGGTGATGACGCCAGCCCCCGCTCCCCTCCTCGAGCACGTTCATGCGCCGTTTCGACCGCTCGATCTCGTCATCGATGCGAGCGAGGATCCAGTCGAAGCGCTCCGTGTTCGGGATCAGGGGAAGGATCTCTCCATCATTGACGACGGTGGAGTCGGCGGGGACATTGTCTTGGAGCCATTCCCAAGCCCGCCGATAGCTGTGCTCGCGGTAAACGTTTTGGAGGTGGGTCGCGTGAGACCAGACGGGAAACCCAGGCAAGGGAAGCACAAGAACAGCGGACAGACCCCACCGCACAAGGCGACGCCGGCTCTCCCAGACGCGATCCAACGCCACGGCCGCGAAGAGCGCCATGAAAGGTAGAAGGATCACGAGATGGTTGGCCCGCGTATAGAGGAAATTGGCGGCCGTAAGGAGGAAGAGAAGAACGAGAACGCTGGTCATGGCCAGTACGGCTCCCGGCCTCCTCTTCGGGTCGCGAATCGCCATCACAGCTCCCAGGACTGACAGTATGGTCAACGGGAGGGTGGCCACCGACCAGCTCGCAAGTTCTCGAAGCGCTCGTGCGAGCAGCACCCATAAGGGCGAGGTCGCGGGGTCCACCTCGCCAACGGCGAAACCGATCATCCTGCCCAGATGCTGGAGTTGGGGCTTGAGGATCGTCTCGAAGTAGGTCGGGTCCAAGAAGTTGTAGGGTGAACCGACGAAGCCAGCGAGCACCATGGCCAGGAAGGCCGACCCCAGGAGAAACGCTCCCTTCGGCGCGCTCTCCGGTCTCTTGCGGACGCTCATGAAATGGGCAGCCAGAAGTGTCGCCACGAGAGCGATTGGGCTGTACTTGACGGCCCAACCCAGTCCGATCCAAACGCCCGCGCCGATGTAGTTCCTTGGGACGGCCCGGCCCTTGCCGATGGCGAGAATGAACGAAAAAGCGGCCACGGCGCAGAACGTGGCGAGGACGTCGTGCTTGGCGACCTGTGCCCAGAACACATGCCCTGGTGTGATGGCCAAGAGCAACGCCGCAAGCAGACCGACCCTCAACGACCCCCATCGTCGACCGATTCCCAGCAGAAGCACGCAGGTCAAGGCGCCCCAAAAAGCGTTGCTCGCACGGGCGATGAGATAGAACGCACCCCGCTCCCGATTCAGGAAATGGGAGGCGAAATCAGCGGGTGAATCGTACTCGTGGATGACGTAACGGCCGATGAGGTAATAGACGCCGAATTCGAAGAAATGCCGGTAGTAGCCGAGAGCAGGCTTGTTGAACCAATGGGGATTGAGGTCGAGTCCGGTCGAAGGATTCCAGAATGCGACGGAGCGCTCGACGTTGTTGATCTCGTCTGGATAGAAGCTCATCGGGTAGCCGTTCCCGGCAATCCCGGAGAGCCGCAGGCCGAATGCCACCACGAAGACCAGCAGCAACCATTTCTTCGGCGTCCGCTCAGAATTCACCCAGGGCCTCCTCGAATACGGTCGAGACGTCCTCCGCGACATCGTCCCAGTCCTGGCGGCGCCCCCACTTCGAGATCGCCGTGCGGTTCCAGGACCGATCGAGTGCCTCAAGAATCGCCGCGGCCATTCCATCCTCGTCGTCGAAGGGGACGACGAGCCCGTGATCCTCGGCTCCCACGACCTCCCGGTTGCCGCCCACATCGGTGGTGACCACCGGCGTGCCGCAGGCCAGGGATTCCTGAAGCACGTTCGCCCAGCCCTCGTTGCTCGTCGACAAGACGAAAAGATCCGCGGCCCGGTAGAAATCGGCGAGTTCCTCGTGGGGTCGCTCGCCAAGCATGAGGACGCGGTCCCCCAGACCGAGATCGCGAATCGAGGCCTCCAAGTCCCTTCGAAAATCGCCCTCGACACTCCCTCCCCCCACGAGCACGTAGAGCAAGTCCGGGTGCCGTTCCAACAGGCGTGGCAGGATGCGAATCACTCTATGGGCCCCCTTCCTCGGTACGAGCCCCCCCACGGTCAGAAGAAGGGGCCGACAGGGAGGGAGACCCAGTCGCGCCACCGCCTGGTCCCTCTCCCCAGGCCGAAACAGACCCGTGTCGATGCCGTTGGGGATCACGCGACAGTCGAAGTCGACGTCGCGGCCGACGAGGCGTCGCGCCTCGTCCGCCAGGGATCGAGACACCGCGACGACGCGCGTTGCGCCCAGCAAGGCCTCGCGAATGCGCCCTCTCCTGCGATCGGCCAGATAGCTCGGAAACGTGCCCCTCAAAGTGATCACCGAGGGGATTCCCAAACGTTCCGCGACACGGACGGCCGCGTAGCCGGCCGGGTAAGCGAAGTGGGCGTCGAGGAGGTCGGGCCGGAACGGTGAATCGCGAAGGGCCCGCTGCACGGACACGGCCAGACTGGGCCCGTCCCAGGTCTTGAAGACGCCCGGGACATAGGGGAAACGCAGGTCTCGTACGAGGACGCCGTCGACGGATTCCTTCTTTGGAAAGGGACGTCTCGCTTCCTTGCGGAACCAGCGGAACCCCGGGCACCAAGGACGACACCGCCAGACCTCCAGGGCATGCCGCCCCGCCAAGCCCTTGAGCCGCTCTTTGATGAAGACTCCCTGCGCGGGGGCAACCGCCGAGGGGAAAATCGTGCTGAGCGAAAGGACGTTCATGATCCTTTTCGTCCGAACCGTTCCAACCAGGTCGCGAAGACGAGAGCCAACCAGAGAACCCGGGCATGATCCCGTTGCCCACGTCGGTGGGCCTCGAAACGACTCGCGAGAGCCGAGAGGTTCAAGAAACTGTCGAGGCCTCCTGGTGTGTCCAGCACTCGGTCCCGGAAGACGTCGGCCAGGTCCCTTCGCATCCAACCAGCGAGGGGCGGCGCAAACCCGCGCTTGGGAGCCCACGCCCAGTCGTCGCCTAGCTTTTCCGCGGCCAGTCTTCGGAGCAGGTACTTCGACTGTTTTCCCTGCATCTTCAGTTCGGCGGGAATCCGAAACGCCAGATTCACCATCTTTTGATCGAGAAGAGGAGATCGCACCTCCAACGAGTTCGCCATGCTCATGCGGTCGACTTTCGTGAGGACCCCGTCCGCCAGATAGCTCTTCAGATCCACATGCAGGAGCCGACGGAGAAGATCCCCTTCACCCGCATCGCGGAATCGTTCCTCCATGAGGGCGCGCGCCGACCAATCCCCCAAGGAGGCCCGGAAGTCGCCCCCGTAGAGTTCCTGCTTGTCCTCCGGGCGAAAGATCGACATGTCGAGAAAGTAGGCCTCTTCCGGGGAAACGGAAAGGTTGCGCAACCCCCACTTCAGACGCAGCGGTTTGGGGAAACCGTCGAGCTTCGGGTAGGCGCGCGCCACGGCGCCTACCACCCGGCGAAGCGTCGGCGAAAGATGCGCGCGAACCCGATCGATTGCCAGATTCTGGCCGTATCGCCATGCGTACCCACCGAAGGTCTCATCCCCGCCATCCCCCGAGAGGGCCACCTTCACCTCGCTTCGCGTGGCCCGCGAAACCATGAAACTCGGGAGGGCGCTGGAGTCGCCGAAGGGCTCGTCGAGATAGGAGGTCACCGCATCGAGTACGCTCAACACGTCGTCGGACATCCGCTTTTTCTCGTGGATGAGCCCCAGCCGGCTCGCCAGTCGCTCGATGCGCCCCATCTCCGCGTCGTCGTCATCGGAAAAAAGGATCGTCGTGGCCTTCAGCGGTCGCGGAGATAGAGACTGGGCCTCCTCGACGACCAACCCGGAATCGATCCCTCCCGAGAGGAAGACCCCCAGAGGGACGTCGGACCTCAGCCGAATGCGTGTCGCCTCGTGAAGGGTCTCCTCGATGCGTTCGAGGGCCACCTTCTCGTCCGTCACGGAATCTTCCGTCGGAGGGCGCCAGTATTCTCGAACGCGAATCCCCTTGGCATCACGCACGAGCAAGTGGGCCGCCGGAAGTTTTTGGACGTTTCGAAAGACGGTGAGCGGAGCCGGAATGTACTGGAACGTGAAGAACGCATCCACCGCCCGGGGGTCGACGTCGCGAGGAAGGTCCGGAACGGTGAGAAGGGCCTTCAGCTCGCTCGCGAATAGGAATCGTCCACCCATCTCGGTCCAGTAGACGGGCTTTTTCCCCAGGCGATCACGCACGAGTACGAGGCGATCGTTCTTTCGGTCCATGAGCGCGATGGCAAACATGCCGCGCAAGTGATCCACGAAGTCGAGGCCGTGCCGTTCATACAGATGCGGGATGACCTCGACGTCGGACCGCGTCCTGAATCGAACCCCCGCACCCTCCAAATCCCTCCGCAGCTCGACGTAGTTGTAGATCTCGCCGTTGACGACGGTGACGATCGAGTCATCCGCGTTCCCCTGGGGTTGGTCGCCGGTCTCGAGGTCGATGATCGCCAGCCGCGCATGCCCGAGAACGACACCGCCATAGCTCTCCTGGGTGGTGCCATCGGGACCACGAAGCTCCAGAGCCCGACACATCTGCTCGACCTCGACGCGGCTTCTCGCCAGACGCCCCACGGGAGCAATGACCCCAGCGATCCCACACACTGGATCAGGACTCCAGGGAGGGCGACGTGGACGCCCATGGCCGTGTTCGAACGGCTGAGGGACCGACGGCGGGCCGCTGCCGCCTGGCCAGGTCCTTCACGACCAAGACGAAGGCCGTGGATGCACCGAAGTACCACCACAAGAAGTCGATCTTGAAGTGGCTCCCGAACACCGATGCGATGATGAAGGCCCACATGCTGGCCTCCATGACCTGACTCGTGATCCAGACGCGCAATCGCAGCTCCTCCGGCAAATGAATCCTGCGCACGGAATAGCAATTCACGAAGTACATCACGAAAAGGAGGAAGAACGGAATCGCGCCGATCAACCCTCCCTCGGCCAGGGCCTGAATGAACGTGTTGTGACAGACGAACCCGGTGTAGCCCTTCACACCCTCCAGAGCCGGATCGTAAGGGCGTGGTGTGTCGCCTGCGAAAAATCCCGTGTATCGAGGCGAGAGAATCTGGAAGTTGTCATGCCCGACGCCGGTGATGGGTGACTCCTTGAACATCGCCCACCCGGCCTTCCACAGCTCAATCCGGCTTTGCGCCGCGAAACCTCGGTCTTCCTTGCCCGCGAAAATCGTCTTGTAGCGCTCCCATTTCGCCTCGGGAGTGATGGCCACGAACATGGCCACGAACAGCAATGCGGTCCCGGCACCTAGCATCACGCGACGCGATCGGACCACCAGGAAGAAGAAGATCATGGCAAGCGTCAGCACACCGCCGCGAGAGCCCGTCCCGGTGACGGCTAGAAGCAGGAGCGGAGTGAGCGCGATCGCAAATCGTTTTTCCCACTTCTTCCCGTAGAGAAATCGGAAGTAGAGCAAGGGTAGAGCCATCACGAAGGTCATGGCGAGGTAGTTGGAGCCCCCGCCCTGGGCCGCCGAAACGTTGGCTCGGGCAGCGTCGCCGGAGCCGAGGGTGATGATCACGACGGACTTGAGGGTCCACAGATTGAAGAGGATGTTCGCCCAGAGGAAGTACTCGATATCCTTCAGATGCCTGAAGAGCTGGATCACCAGAAATTGAACGATGACGAGCTTCAGAATGATGACTGTCGTGTCATAGGAGATGTCGGGGCTCACACGGGCCGTCGCGCTGGAGACCAGCATGCCAAGCAAAAGGAGGCCCGAAACGACCAAAGAGGGCGTGATTCTCAGATCCTTGGCCCTCATCGCCCATCCGGCGATGGTGCAAAGCGTGATCCAGTAGACGGGCTGCCACCAACTCGGCTGCTGCCAGACCCCCGGTCGGAAATAGTAGAGCAGCATCGTGGAGTAGACGCCCCAGAGGGGTTTCCTGAGGGCCACGATCATGAGGATCGGCACGATGACGAGCATGACCGCAAAGCGCAGTGACATCTATCGCCCCTCCATGACTGGGCGCCCGACAGCGCTGCCCGCGACCTCTTCGTAGAGTGAGGTGTACCGCTCCACCATACGCTCCAGAGTAAACCTCTCCGTCACACGATCCCGCCCCGCCGCCCCGAGACGACGGCGCTCGTCCGCGTCGTCCCGCAACCGCTCGAGCGCACACCGCAGAGCGGTGGTGTCGCCCGAGGGGACGAGTACGGCCTCGTCATCGCGACCGACCACATCCGCGTTGCCGCCCACGTCCGTGGCGATCACCGGCACGCCGCAGGCCATCGCCTCCACGAGCGTGTTCGACATGCCCTCGTAGATGGAGGGCTGGACGAAGACGTCCGCTGCCTTCAGGACGGCGGGAACGTCCTTGCGGAGGCCCAAGAACACGACGGCGGAGCCGAGACCGAGATCGCGAACGAGCGCTTCCAATCGCCCCCGCTCGGGTCCGTCCCCGGCGATCACGAGCCGGTCCGTGGGCGCTCGATTGCGGCACGCGTGAAACGCCCGAATGAGGAGGGAAAAGTTCTTGACCGGATCGAGACGCCCCACGGCGGAGACCGTATACGAGGACCTCAGCCCCTCGTCGGCCTCGTGCTCGCCCACACGCGCCAAATCGATGCCGTTCGGAATCACCTCGACCATTCGCTCGGGGACGCGAAAGTCCCTCACGTATTCCCTTTTCATCGTGGGAGTGAGCGTGACGATCCGGTCCGTTCGGAACGCAAGAAGCCGCCCCAAGACCCGCCTTCGCAGGATCTCGCCCCGCGCGTTGTGAACATCCCTCCCGTGAAATCCGTGGACGCATGCCTTGACGCCAGCAGCCCGCGCTGCGCGAATGCCATCCGGATAGGTCCCCCAGTTTCTCGTATGAAGGACTTGGGGTGACAGTTCCTTCAAAGCTTCGGCCACACGCCGCCATGCGCGGGGGACGCGGCCCCGCTCGAGCCCGAGCGATTGCACCTTCCCCGCGTTCAGCCTCCAAGAGAGGTCCGTCTCGGGCCACATGGAGAGGACGACGTGTTCTACCCGGAGGGCATCGGAGTGATTGATCAGGTTCACGATCCCGTTCTGAAGCCCGCCGGTGTCGAAGGAGGTCACGAGATGGACGACGCGGAGGCTCATGAGCAGGCCTCCGCGGCGGCGCATTCCTCGAGGAGCCTCTCCATGGCCGTCTCGCAGGACCGCCATTCGAAACGATCCGCCACGAAGCGTCGCGCCGCCTCACCCATGGCCCGGGCGGCTCCCCGGTCACCGAGAACCTTGATCGCGGCGCGTGCCAAGGCGTCCGCGCTCTCCCCCACTTCGAGATGCTTTCCGCTCTCGGCTCCCAGCGAAGAGAGGATCTTGGGCGTCGTCACGACCGGGAGTTCCCAGGACATCGCCTCGAGGACCTTGTTCTGAATCCCCCTGGCGATCCGCAGCGGAATCAGGGCCGCGGAAGCCTTCGCCAAGTGAGGCTCGAGGCTGTCCACGGCACCGTGGACCTCCACGCCGGGGAGGCCTCCCAGCTCGACGACGTCCCGGGTGGGATTACGCCCAACGATGTGAAAGCTCGCTTCCGGAATGACCTCGCGAATTCGCGGAAGGATCTCCTTCGCCCCGAAGACAACGGCGTCGACATTCGGAAGGTAGTCCATGGCGCCGATGAAAAGCAATCGGGGTTCCGGCCGATCCTCCGGGATGAGGCTCGACGGTGGCAAGTCGACACCGTTCCCGATGACGTCGATGCGCGCCTCGGGCACCCGGGCACGCAGCATGGCGGCCTCAGGTTCCGTGCAGAGAACGGTCGCGTCGAAATCCCGAGCGATATCCTCTTCGTAAGCGGCGAGCCTCTTCCCTTCCATGGCGTAGAGACGCCGACGGAGGAGACGTTCCCGTTCGGAGTAGCTCGCAAACTTGGAGGAATCCACGTCCACCATGTCCATCACCCGGGGAAGCGACGGGTGACGCTTCAGGTACTCGGCCGTCGTCGATGAGAAGCACAGGGCGACGTCGACGTCCTCCTTCGCCAAGATCGCGTCCACGGCTCTTTGCGACTCGGCCTGATGAAACCATGCCAGAGAGAGAGGATCGCTCCCGAGGAGTCGTCTCGCTGCCGAGAGGCCGGACGCCAGGCGAGGCATGGCCGCCACATGGACACTTCGACAATACTGGTCCAATGCCGCGACATGGGGCCGATCCCCCTCGTCATCCAGAAGGGTGACCAAGTGGATCTCGTGGTTCTCCGCAAGATGGGAGAGCCAGCGAAAAGAACGGATCTTGTCCCCCTTGTCCGGCGGGTAGGGGATTCGATGGACAAGGTAGAGAATGCGCATGGTGTTAGACGCTGTCGAGGGCGTCCGAACGGTCCGCATTCGTCAGGACGCAACCCACCAATCGAACTCCGGTCATCCCCAAGGAATCGATCGCACGCTCGGTCATCCGGCGCGGCGTGGCGCCCAGCTTGACTACGAAGAGGACTCCGTCCGCTTCGTGACCGACGACCGACGCATCGCTGGCGACCGACACGGGCGGGGTGACGATGAGAACTCGATCGAACGCGCTCCTCCACGTGCTGAGAGCCCGCGCAACCCGAAGTCCGGTGATCAATCCGCCGGGATTGGCGACGGCCGGGCCCGCCGAGACGATTGACAACCCGTCGATGCCTGTGGGGCGAACGACCTCCTCCGGAAGAGCACGATCGGCGAGCACTTGGCTGAGGCCGGGATTGTCACGGGCGAGCCCGAAGATCGACTCGACCTCGGGGGAACGCAAGTTGGCATCCACGATCAGGACGTTTTCGCTGCCCCCTTCGGCGAAGCACACCGCCAGATTCGCAGTTACGACGGCGACACCTTCGTGGGGGACGGCACTCGTCAACGCGAGGATCTCCGGGGAAGGATCGAGAACGGAAAGATTCGTGCGGATCGAACGGAACTGTTCGCTGCGAAAGTCCGCGGGAGAGTGCCAGGACAGCAGGGCATCAGCGAACGGGGTCACGCTCCCCATGGTGGGGACGGATTCGGTCACTCGGTTCAACACCCGGGCCACACGACCCGCCGGAGCCGCCTTTTTCTCCTCGGACCGCGGCGGGGAGGTCGCCGCTCGTCGAACCGGCTCGGGGCGCGCAGGGGGCGTGGAGCTCCTCGGCGCCTTGGGAGTGCGAGCCACATCGCTGGACGAGGCGCCGCCGCTCTCGGGGCCGCCGGAGGCTTCGGAACGCCTCCGAGCTCGCTCCCGTTCGGCTTTCTTGAGCGCGTCGTGTATCCGTCCCATGCTCAGTGCCCTCGTTTCGGCGAATGACCTCTGACGATTCCTATCGGCAGTGGCATCGATCTTTCCTTCGCCCGATTCATCGTGTTCGGTCCGCGAAGAAGGGAAGCCGCAAGAACGACTTCTTCTTTCGCGCCTTTTCTTCCTGGATGGCCGTCTGCTTGAACGACCATTCCGGACCCTCGATCTCCTTGATCGCCGTAATGACGACCTGGCTCGTGATCTTGTGGGTCTCTTCGGTAAACGCGACCAGAAAGGCCCGATCGCAGACCAGATTGATCAACCGAGGAATCCCATGACTGTATCTATAGATGATGTGAATGGCTCGACTCGAGAATCTGGCGGCATGGTGAGATCCGGCGACTCTCATCCGATGCTGGATGTACTCCAGCATCTCTCGCTCGCCGAGAGCTTCGAGGTGATACCGCATCACGATTCTCTGCCGAAGCTGCACCAGGCTCGGATGGGCCAGTTTTTGGCGCAGTTCGGGCTGGCCAAGCAGGAGGATCTGAATGAGTTTATCCCGCTCCGTCTCGAGGTTGCTGATCAGGCGCACTTCCTCCATCGTGGCGAGAGGGAGATTCTGCGCCTCATCGATCACGAGGACCACGTTGCGGTCCTGAGACAACATCTCGATGAGAAACTCGTTGATGGCGTCCATGATCGCGAGTCTGTCCACCCGCTCGTCGGGAAGCTCGAGTCCGAACTCTCGCGCCACGGTGTACAGGAGTTGGACCCCGTTCAACCGCGGGTTCGTCACCAATGCCGTGGCTGCGCCGTCCTCTTCGAGTTCCCGCAACAGGCTCCGACAAACGGTGGTCTTCCCAGCGCCGATCTCTCCCGTCAGGACAGCGAAACCCTTTCGCTGTCCCACGGTGTACATCAACTGAGCCAGAGCCTCGTTGTGCCTCTCACTTGGAAAGTAAAAGCTCGTATCCGGCGTGTTGTTGAAGGGCGGCCGCGAAAACCCGAACCATTCCTCATACATGCCGCCTCATCTCCCCTTGTAGATCGAATCCATGAGATCCGCGAGGAAGGGCGGCAGGAAATGCTGAAGCCCTTTCGAAAAGTACAAGACGTGGAGCGCACCGACGATCAACGCGACGCAGCCCAGAATGATCCAAAGGCTCCGATTGCGCTTTTTCTGCTCCGCGATCTCTTCGTCCGTCGGGATGCAGGCCACCTCGCCCAGGATCGGCAGAGGCAGCGTGGCCTGCACCTGACTGGATGACGTGTAGGTCATGCCGGAGAACTCTTTCAGGAAAGCCAAGCCGAGCCCCAAAAGGAGTCCTGCGGCGGCGCCGAGTCCGAGAAAGAGTGGAACTGACGGGAAGACAGGCGGATCCGAGTCACGCGGATATTCCTGGACGTCGAAGAGGTCGCCCCCCTCTGACTTGATGCGATTCCACTCACCTTCGATGGTGGCGAATTTCTTCTGGGCCTGGATGACCCGCTCGTTGGCGCGGCCGATGTCGCGGCGGAACTTGTCATCCTGCGCCTGGAGATCCGGAATCCGCTCCAGATTCTTCCGCACGGTGATGAGCCGTTTCTCCACCTTGTCGAGGGAACGCTTGACGCCCTCGATCTGGGCCAACACATCGTCGCGACGCTCGACGAGGGTCTGGTAGAGCTTGTTCGGCCCCACCTCCTGACCGCCGGGGATGAGTTCGTCCATCGCGGCGTAGCGCCGCTCGAGGCTCTCGATCTTCGTCTTTTGCGCCCTGACCGTGGGCGTGAGATCCGTCAAGCCGTTCACGGTGAGCATGACGTTCAGCTTGGCCCGTTCCTGATCCAGAAGGAGCTTCAGATCGCTCCTCTCCGGGTTGGGAACGAACTTCACGGTGACGGAGCTGGTCTTCTGGTCGCGAATCTGGGCCAAGACGCGCTGAAGCTGCCCCTGAAGCCCATTGAGCGTCACCTCCAGTTCGGTGCGCCGCTCCCGAAGCGACCCGGACTCGTTGGCGAGTTGGCGCCTCACGGAGACGAGTGAATAGTCGGGACTCGAGCGAAAGGCGTTGTACTCGGCCTGAAGGTCGACGAGGGTGCGCTCGTGGGACCTCAAGCTGGACTCGGCCGCGCGATAGAGACGTTCGGCGAGGCCCCGATAGCGATTCTTGAAATAGTTGCGATACCCGTCCAGCACCTCGCTGACGAACAGTGCCACCTTCTTCCGGTCACGCCCCTGATAGCTGATCGTCACGAGGTCCGACCCCGACTTCGTGAACGAGGGCTTCACGACGAGGTTCTTGTCGATGTACTTGAAGAAATCAGAGAGTTCCTCCGGGTCGTTCAGGTTGAATCCTTCCGTCAATCCGACGCGGCGCACGATCTCCATGTAGAACCCAGGACGAATGATGTCCGTACCGATCGTGGCGAGAAGCGGCTTGTGGGGAACGACGGCCTGCGTTCCTGCGAGCAGCCCGCGGGTCAGGCCCGGGTCGCGAACCTTGAACTGGGTGAACGACTCGTACTTGGGCGGGATGACGTAGGCGATGAGCCCCGCCACGACGGTCATGATGAGCAGCGGGAAGATGATCGTTTTGGGTCGCCGCGTGAAGACCCCCAAGTACTCGACCAGACCTGGCCCCTCGACCTCCGTCGGAAGCGCTTGTTTGACTTCGGTGACAGCCATCATTCGCTCCTCAGAAACCCGTTCCGCGACGGCGCCGCGGGAGTCTGCCCGTCTGGATGAAAAGGACCGTGTCCGCCGCCTCGCTCAGGTTGAGTGAGAGGGACTTGAGGGGCAGCGTGGCCTGGTAGAGAGTCTGGGCGATTCTGGCAAAGAACGAGGGCTGGAAATATACGATATCGTCGGGACGAAGTTGGATATTGCCCGCCGTGTAGCCGTTCACAAACATGTCATAGACATTGATGTCCAGAACCTGCGGATGCCGCGGATCTCCTCGAATGACCTTGAGATGGCAATCATCGGCCAAAAAGTCGATCCCCCCCACGTCCGCGACGAGATCTAGGACCGTATAGTCTCCCTGAAGAGGCAGCGCCCGCGCCCGGATGCCACCGCGAAGCTCGGTCGTGAAGACGTAGATTCTCTTGCTGACGATGCGCTGAGGCGTCACCACGACAGAGACCCCGCGGATGTAGGGGCTGAGAAGCAGTTGGATCTTGCTTTGGATCTGCTCGGTCGTGAGCCCCGCCACCTTCACGGGACCGACGTAGGAGACCTGGACGGTGCCGTCGGCGAGAATGGGCTGCAGGGAGTCTAGGTCCGTATTGTTGGCGATCTGAATGCTGATCACGTCGCCGGGACCGAGGGTCCATTCGTCCTCATATTCGGGCTGCGCGTACTTGTGTCCAAAGGCACGGGTGTTCACCCGGTTTCCGAACTCCTCGTACTTACTGTTCGGCCCGTTACAGCCCACGGTCAAGATCACCATGAGCAACGCCAGAAGCGGTTTCATCATCGTCCCTTCCGTTCGGACGGCCCCTCCGTCAAGAGAGCTCGCCCGCCTGTTCCCCGGACACCGAACCAGCCGGGTCCAAGGGGTCTATCGGCCGTTCGGGCGGAGAAAATGCACCCCAGCCGACGGAAGCAGGGGTGAAATCAGCCGTTCCGGCGTCTCGGTACGTCATCCAGTCACCGAAGTATAGACACCGTTGCCTTGGTTCCGACAAGGAATCGGGGCTCCGAGAGTGGGTTCCCGGGTGTCATTTTGCCCCCTGATTGCCTACTTTTCCACGCAAAGTTCTTTTTTCGGCAACTAAGGGGTGCCCGGCCCGGACCTCCAGACCTTCCGCTCGAGATGAAATCCCTTAGGCGGCCTCCAGGCCACCTTGAACCGGAGGATCGCCCAAACCGCTTCCAGAGCGTCCGAGAAACCGATCTTCTTCCCTTCGCTGTAGTCCCTGCCGTGGTAGGACACGCCCACCTCGTACACCTTCACTCCCATCTTCGCCACCTTTTGGGTGAGTTCCGGTTCCACCGCGAATCGGGAGGATTGAATCTCGATGGCCTGGAGGATTTCCCTGCGGAAGGCCTTATAGCAGCACTCCATGTCGGTGAGATTCAGGTTCGTGCAGATGTTGGAGAGCAGCGTCAACAGACGGTTCGCGACGTAGTGGAAGAAAAGGTGCACCCTTTGCTGAGGCCCCTGGAATCGGGACCCGAAGACCACGTCCGCGCGACCATCCAGTATCGGAGCCAGGATGCGGGGGTATTCTTCGGGATCGTATTCCAAGTCCGCATCCTGGATGATCACGATGTCCCCTTCGGCGGCCTTGAAGCCGGTCTGAAGCGCACCTGCTTTCCCCTGATTCTTTTCGTGGAAAACGGTTCGAATCCGTGCGTCCTCGGCGGACAACTCGTCGAGCAGGTCGCGGGAGCCGTCGGTTGAACCGTCATCGACGCAGATCAGCTCGACACCGACGTCGGAGCCCAGGTCGACCGCCAGCACCCGGTCCACGATGGTCCGCAACGTGGCCATCTCGTTGTAGACGGGCATGACGACGCTCAGGAGTGCCGAGGTGGGGTTCTGGTCGGATTCAGAACTCATGCGTCTCCCCGATCCCCGTACATGGTCTCGTACCAATTCATGTACTCGCCGGACTTGATGCGACGCCACCAAGAATCGTGGTCCCGATACCACTGAACGCAACGTTCGAGGCCACCCTCGAAACTCACCGTGGGGGCGAAACCCAGTTCACGGGCCGCCTTGGAGAAGTCGATCGCATAGCGGCGATCGTGCCCTTTGCGATCCTCGACGAACTCGATGAGAGAATCCGGCTTCCCAAGCAGGGCCAGAATGCCTCTCACAACGTCGAGATTCGTCCGCTCGGCATCTCCGCCGAAATTGTAGACCTCCCCGGCCCGCCCCTTATCCAGTGCGAGATCGATCCCGCGGCAGTGGTCCTCGACCCAGATCCAGTCCCGGACGTTCAACCCGTCACCGTAGACCGGGAGGGCTCTCCCCTCCAGAGCATTGGAGATCATCAGGGGAATCAACTTCTCGGGAAACTGGTACGGACCGTAGTTGTTCGAGCAGCGGGTGATGACGACGTCCATCCCGTGGGTCTCGTGGGCGGCCCGCACGAGCATGTCTGCCGCGGCCTTGCTGGCTGAGTACGGACTATTGGGAGCGAGTGATGTCATCTCGGTGAACTTCCCCTCATCACCGAGACTTCCGTAGACCTCGTCGGTGGACACCTGCACCATCCGGCGCACGCCGCGGGCACGCGCGAAGTCGAGAAGGGTCTGGGTGCCGATGACGTTCGTGCGGAGAAACGCACTCGCATCCTCGATCGACCGATCGACGTGACTCTCAGCCGCGAAGTGGACGACGGCGTCCACGGGCTCGTCGACGGCCTCCTCGAGGGCCTGCCGGTCGGCAACGTCGATCCGAAGAAAACGATACCCGGGCCCCTCGTCGATGCCCTCCAGGTTCTCGAGGTTTCCGGCGTAGGTCAGAAGATCGACGTTGAGGATGCGATCGTCGGGATGGGTTTCGCGCCTCAGACGCACCCAGTTGCTGCCGATGAATCCGGCGCCGCCCGTCACAAGAATCGTACTCACCAATTCATCTCCTGCCGGCGGCGCGTGAACTCCTCGACCCCAGCCTCCCAGCTGGGCATGTCGTCACCGATGGTCAGCTCCAGCGCCCGGTTGCGCAACGCCGAATTGCGAGGGCGGGTCGCCGGACGAGGAAAAGCGTCGGTCGTGACCTTCTCCACGAGATAGTCCTCACGCCCCTCGGCGTCGAGCAGGGCCCGCGTGAAGCCCCACCAGGAGGTCTCGCCTCGCGAACTCATGTGGTAGAGGCCATATCGACCCGACTCCACGATCCGCTGGACCTGTTCGGCCGCATGCCTCGCATGGGTGGGGCAGCCGATCTGGTCGTCCACGACTCGCAACATGGGGTGACGGCGCGACAGATCGAGAATCCGAGTGGCGAAATTCGGCGTCCGATCATCATAGAGCCACTGAACGCGCCCGATCCAAAAGCGCGCGCCGGATTCCACGACGGCTCGCTCCCCGCCGAGCTTGGAGCGGCCGTACGCGGAGAGCGGTCGGGGAGTGTCCCACTCATCGTACGCCCTCCCCTTTTCCCCATCGAACACATAGTCCGTTCCGATGTGGAACAGGGCCGCCTCGACGTCGCGACAGGCCCACGCGAGGTGGCCCGGCGCCAAGGTATTCAAGCGGTAGGCGGCATCGCCATCCGACTCCGCGCCATCCACGTCCGTGTAGGCCGCGCAGTTCACGACGACGTCTGGCCGCACGCGGCGCAGAACCGAACCCACCGCTGCATGGTCGGTCACGTCGAGGGCTTCAACTCCGTCCCCCGAACACCGTGCCGTGGCGATCACTTCATGAGCCGCCGAAAAGGCTTCCACGACCCTGCGGCCCAGCATTCCGTTGGCACCAGTGACGAGAACTCTCACAGCGACATCCGGTTCGCCCCGCCCTCCTTGACGAGGACGCTCGCGCGATGGAGGGACTCGAACGTGCCAGCATCCGTCCACCATCCATCGAGCTCGGACCATTCCATGCGACCGGCTCGAATGTAGTGGTTGTTCACGTCCGTGATCTCCAACTCGCCACGGTCGGAGGGTTCGCACTGACGAATGAAGTCGAAGACGGTGCCATCGTAGAAGTAGATTCCGATGACGGCGAAGTTGCTGGGTGGATTCGCGGGCTTCTCCACGACCTCGACAATCCTGTCTCCATCGATCACCGGCACTCCGAATCGCTCCGGGTCCTCGACGGCCTTGAGGAGAATGCGCGCCCCCCCGCCTTGCGCGTCGAACGCCTTCCTGGCCTCGAGGATGTTGCCCTGGATGATGTTGTCGCCGAGAACGACGCAGATGGAGTCTCCAGCCGCGAAGTGCTCGGCCAGGGAAAGAGCTTCCGCGATGCCGCCCTCGCCCTCCTGGTAGGTGTAGTTCACGTGTTTGAGTCCGAACTCCTTGCCGTTGCCGAGCAATCTCAGAAAGTCCCCGGCGCTGTTCCCCCCCGTCACGACCAGGATGTCCTCGATGCCTGCATTCACCAGGCATTGGAGGGGATAGTAAATCATCGGTTTGTCGTAGACGGGCAACAGATGCTTGTTCGTCACCCGTGTGCAGGGACTCAATCGGGTTCCCAAACCCCCGGCCAAAATCACGCCTTTCATGACCGCGCCTCCTCGTTGCGATCCGCCGCCTCGCGATACCACGCGATCGTCCGCTCGAGGCCGCAGCGAAGATCGACCTTCGGCTCGTAGCCGAGAAGCTCACGGGCCTTCTCGATGGACGCCAAGCTGTGGAGAACGTCACCCTTGCGGGGTGCGGAATAGTCGATCGTCACCTCGCGTCCAAGAACCTCCGCGATGGTCCGGATCAGCGCATTGATCGTGATTCGCTCGCCGATCCCCACGTTGAAGACCTCCCCCGGAGCGCCCGGCGACGTCATGGCCGCCACGTTCGCCGCAACGACGTTGTCGATGTGAGTGAAGTCACGCGACTGCTCACCGTCCCCGTAGACGATGGGCGCCTGCCCGCTCAGGATGCGTGTGATGAATTTCGGGATCGCCGCCGCGTAGTCGGAATCGGGAGCTTGGCGCGGGCCGAAGACGTTGAAGTAGCGAAGCGCCACGGTCTCGAGGCCGAACCCCGAGTTGAAGACCTGGCAGAGGTACTCACCGTGCAGCTTGTCGGCGGCATACGGGCTCTTGGGGGCCGGTAGCATCGTTTCGATCTTCGGCAACGTGGGACTCTCGCCGTACGCCGAACTGCTCGCCGCGTAGATGACACGTTTCACCCCTGCATCGCGGGAGGCGATCAGAACATTGAGCGTCCCTCGGCTGTTCGCCTCGTGAGACAGTTCCGGGTCCTCCATGGAGCGCGGCACACTGGGAACGGCGGCCTCGTGGAAGACGTACTCGACGCCTTCGAAGGCGGGACGAATCCCGTCGAGCCTCGTGATGTCTGCCTCGAAGACCTGAATCGACTCCTCGAGTCCCTCCAGATTCTCCTGGCGGCCCGAGGAAAAATTGTCGAGCACCGAGACATCGTCTCCACTCTCGATGAACGCACGAACCAGGTTCGAACCGATGAAACCGGCTCCGCCCGTGATGAGAATCTTTGCCACGACTCAGTCCTTTCCGTATCGCTCGACGAGGATGTCGATGGTGCGTTCCGCGGCCCGCCCGTCCCAATACTTCGGCACCTTCCGAACGGGGTTTTCGCCCCGAACGATCGCCAGAGCCTCCCGCGTGATGGTCTCCGGGTCGTCCCCGACGAGCTTGTTGCAACCGACTTCGATGGTCACCGGCCGCTCGGTGTTGCGCCGCAGCGTAAGACAGGGGACGCCGAGAATCGTGGCCTCCTCCTGTATGCCTCCGGAGTCGGTGAGGATCATGCCCGCGTCGGCCTGCAGCTTCAAGAAATCGACGTATCCGACAGGCTCCAAAAGCCGCATCGAATCCGAGGGTTGGAGCCCTGCATCGCTGAGCCTTCTTCGCGTGCGTGGATGGACGGGAAAGACCAGCGGCATCTCTTCGGAAATTCGAGAAAGTGCCCGCCAGATCCCCGCCAAGGTCCGGGGATCGTCAACGTTCGACGGCCGATGCAGAGTCACCACGCCATAGGCCCTTTTCTCGAGCCCCAGGCGGTCGAGTACATCGGAGGCGTTCGCGAGATCCCTGCACGAAAGCAGCGTGTCGATCATCACGTTGCCCACGAAGTGGACGCGGTCCTCCGGCACGCCTTCCCGTCGGAGGTTGTCAGCGCCGCTTTGCTCCGTGACGAACAGCTCATCCGAAATCGAGTCCGTGAGCACCCGGTTGATCTCCTCGGGCATGTCGCGGTCGAACGACCTCAGCCCCGCCTCCACGTGCGCCACCGGAAACCCGAGTTTCGTAGCGACCATGGCGCAGGCGATCGTCGAATTGACGTCTCCCACCACGAGAACCAGGTCGGGTTTCTCCTTCAGAAGCACGGGCTCGAATCGAGTCATGATCTCGGCCGTCTGGACGGCATGCGACCCCGACCCCACGCCCAGGTTGTGCACGGGCTTCGGGATCCGAAGTTGTTCGAAGAAAAGCTCCGACATATTGCGGTCATAGTGCTGACCCGTGTGAACGATCTTGACCTCGACGTCCTCCAACTTCGTCGCGGCCCACGCGAGGGGAGCCACCTTCATGAAGTTGGGGCGAGCCCCCACGATCGCGAGGATGCTAAGAGTCATCCGTCGTCCCCCCGAAGCCAAGCGACGAATCGCCGCACGCCCTCCCGGATGTCGACGGAGGGGGCGTACCCCAGCTCTTCACGGGCACGGGTCACATCTGCCCAGGTCCGCGGTACATCGCCCGGCTGATCGGGCTGCCAGTCGATGACCGCCTTCTTGCCAAGTGCCTCCTCAAGAACCGACACCAGTTCCCGCAACTCGATCGTCTGTGACTCGCCGAGGTTGTAGATCCGGTAGCCGCTGGAGCGCTCCATCGCCCGCACGACCCCGTCCACGATGTCGTCGATGTAGGTGTAGTCGCGACGGGAGTGCCCGTCACCGAACACGGGCAGGGGCTTCCCCTCGAGAATGAGTCGGGAAAAAAGATGGATGGCCATCTCCGGCCGCTGCCTCGGCCCATAGACCGTGAAGAACCGCAGGCAGGCGACGTCCATTCCGTGGATGTGATGGTAGGTGTGCGAAAGCAGTTCACCCGCCTTCTTGGTGGCCGCATAGGGCGAGACGGGAAAATCGACGGGGTCCTCCTCGGAGAACGGCACCTTTTCGTTGGCGCCGTAGACGGAACTAGAGGAGGCGAAAACGATGTTCTTGCAACCCGCCTCGAGGGCGGCGTCATAGAGATTCGCCGTCCCTTTCAAGTTGACGTCCACGTAGAGACCGGGGTTTTTCAACGACGGCCGGACTCCCGCCATCGCAGCCAGGTGAATCACCTGATCGATACCGCCTTCGAACGCCCGATGGCAATCTCGGGCGTCCCTGAGGTCTCCCTCAACCAGTCGATATGCGCGGTTCTCCAAGTGAGGGGCGCAGTTCCTGCGCTTGAGAGAGGGGTCGTAGAAATCGTTGAAATTGTCGAGGACGACGACTTCGTCTCCGCGCGCCAGCAGCCGGTCCACGAGATGCGAGCCGATGAAACCGGCTCCTCCCGTCACGAGATAGCGAGCCATGGGTCTTCAGAGCCTCCAGATCTTGGCGGGCGCGTCGAAATCCTTTGTGAGATTTCTCGCATCCACGATCAAGTCGGAGGCCTCGACGACGACAGCCGGGTCGAATTGATCGTGGTCCGTGACGACGACGACGCAGTCGAAACCCCTCAGAGCGTCGGCGGAGAACTCGACGTTCGAGACGTCCGAGAAGCCGGATAGAGCGGGCTCCACGTGGGGATCGCACCACGACATGCGCCCGCCCAGTTCCGCGAGGTCCCGAAGGATCTCCGTGGCGGGTGATTCTCGGCAATCTCCCACGTTCTTCTTGTAGGCGAGCCCTAGAATCAGGATCGCCGACCCCTTGACCGGTTTTCCCCGATCGTTGAGCGCGGCCATGACCTTCTCGACCACATAGGTGGGCATATGGCTGTTGATCTCGTCGGCGAGTTCGATGAATCGCGCGTGGTAATTGAGCGTCTTCAACTTCCAGGAGAGGTAGTGGGGATCGATGGGTATGCAGTGCCCTCCCAGGCCGGGACCGGGCCAGAAGGGCATGAAACCGAAGGGCTTGGTCGCAGCCGCTCCGATGACCTCCCAGACGTTGGCTCCCAAGCGATCGCACATGATGGCGAGTTCGTTCACAAGACCGATGTTGACGCTGCGGAAGGTGTTCTCCAGCAACTTGACCATCTCCGCACTCTGAGTTCCCGAAACCGGAACGATCGTGTCGATGGCATGGCCGTAGAGCTTTCGAGCGAGGTCCGTGCAGACGGGAGTCACGCCCCCCACCACCTTGGGGGTGTTGCGGGTGTTGTAGTTCGGGTTGCCGGGGTCGACACGCTCAGGGGAGAAGCACAGGAAGAAGTCCTCCCCCACCACGAGTCCCTTTTCCTGCAGACGGGGCAGGATCACCTCCTCGGTCGTCCCGGGATACGTCGTGCTCTCCAGCACGACGAGTTGTCCCTTCCGTAGATGAAGCGCCACGGCATCGGCGGAAGCGACGATGTAGGAGATGTCCGGATCCTTGGATTTCCGCAGTGGGGTGGGCACGCAGATGCTGATCGCGTCCACTTCCCCGAGTACGGGTCCGGGAAGCGATGCCGTAATCATCCCTTCGTCGACGAGCCGCTTCAATTCGGAGGAATCGACGTCCCCCACGTAGGATTCACCCCGCATCACGGCATCGATCTTGTCTTGGGAGACGTCGATCCCTACCACGTGAATGCCTTCCTTGGCGAATTCGACAGCGAGGGGGAGTCCCACGTAGCCCAGCCCGACAACCGCCAGGCGGACCTCCTTCGAGACGATTCGGCGCTCCAACTCGAGCGCGGATTCGGATCGGTCACTCATGGGTTTCGATTCCTGAAGTTTCATTCGACGGTCACACTTTTCGCGAGGTTGCGTGGCTGGTCCACATCCGCGCCTCGTTCCCTAGCGATGAAGTAGGAAAGCAGCTGCAGAGGAACCACATTGATGATGGGCGAGAGCAGATCATCCACGCGGGGCACCCAGAGGATATCGTCCGCGATCGGCTGGACCTCGTCGTCTCCGTCGTTGGCCACGACGATGACGCGGGCGTCTCTGACCCGGGCCTCCTCCACGTTCGTAATGACTTTCTCGCGAACGTTGCTGTGGGTGCAAAGGGCGACGATCGGCATCCGGGAGTCCACGAGCGCAATCGGCCCATGTTTCATCTCTCCCGCCGGATATCCCTCGGCGTGGATGTAGGAGATCTCCTTCAACTTGAGCGCCCCCTCGAGGGCAATGGGATAGTTGATCCCCCGGCCGATGAAGAGGAAATCCTGGGCGCTCACGTACTTGAGAGCGACCTCGTGAACGTCGTCGGCGCGCTTGAGGCACAGTTCGATCTGACCGGGAAGGGCGCGAAGACGATCCGACCACCGGGCGTCTTCTTCCTGTGAGAGACGCCCGTTCATCCGCCCGAGTTCGAGGGCCAGAAGCACGAGAGCGGTCAGCTGACCGGTGAACGCCTTGGTGGAGGCGACCCCGATCTCCGGCCCCGCATGGGTCATGAGACTCCCGTCGGCTTCGCGGTGAATAGTCGATCCGATGACGTTGCAGATGCCCAGCGTGCGACATCCCGCCGCCTTCGCCATGCGAAGAGCGGCGATGGTGTCCGCCGTCTCGCCCGACTGACTGACGGCCACGACGAGATCGTGTTCGCCGAGGACCGGTTCGCGGTAGCGGAACTCCGAAGCGTAGTCCACGTCGACGGGGATCCGTGCGATTCTCTCGACAAGGAATTTCGCCACGTGTCCGGCGTGCCAGGATGTCCCGCAGGCGATGATATGAACCCGGCCGACGGTCGTCAGTTCATCCGCGCTCATGCCCAGGTCCGCCAGGACCCCGTGCTCACCGTCGTCCTCCAGACGCCCGAGAAGGGTGTCTGAAACGACGGTGGGCTGCTCGAAGATCTCCTTCAGCATGAAATGAGGGAACCCCCCTCGCTCGGCCTGCGAGAGGGACCAACCGATGACGGTGGCCGTCCAATCCACGGGATGGCCTTCCTCGTCCACGATCTCCAACGATGTGCGGGTCAACTTCGCGGTCTGCCCGTCATCCAGGAAAACGACTTTCTGCGTGCGATCGAGCACGGCCGTCACGTCCGAGGCCAGCAGCATTTCGTCATCGCCAAGGCCTACGACGAGCGGGCAATCCTTCCTGGCCCCGACGAGGATCTCGGGATGGTCAGCGTGCATGGCTCCGATCGCCCAGGCGCCCCGGAGTCGACGGGTCGCCAACCGAACCGCCTCGGCGAGATCTCCCTCGTAGAACCGCGCAATGAGGTGGGCGATGATCTCGGAGTCGGTTTCCGACGTGAAGGTCACGCCCTCCTTCTCGAGTTCATCTCGAAGCTGGCGGAAGTTCTCGATGATGCCGTTGTGGACGACGACGATCTTGCCCGAGGCATCCCTGTGCGGATGTGCATTCACTTCGGTGGGGCGCCCGTGGGTGGCCCAGCGGGTGTGCCCGAGCCCCACGGCGCTCGGAAGGTCGAGGTCAGCGAGTGCCGTTTCGAGCTGACACAGCTTGCCGACCTCGCGAATGGTGCGAATGTCGGCCCCATTGAGGACGGCGATCCCGGCGCTGTCGTAGCCCCGGTACTCCAGCCGCTTCAGTCCCTTCAGGAGAATCTCCGGGGCCTCCGTCCCGTTGGTGATGCACCCCACGATGCCGCACATGGGTCAGCGCGCCTCGCCCGCAAGGATGCGGGGCTTGAAGTCTTCGAGGGTCGCCTTGAGTCCTTCCTCGAGCCCCACGGTCGGTTCCCAGGAAAGGATACGCCTCGCCTTCGAGATGTCCGGTTGACGGACTTTCGGATCGTCTTCGGGAAGGGGCTTGAACGCAATGGTGCTGGGGGAGCCCGTCACCTTGATCACCTCCTTGGCGAACTCGAGAATGGAGATCTCGGACGGATTCCCGATGTTCACGGGCTCGATCTCGTCGCTCATGAGCAAACGATAGATCCCCTCGCAGAGGTCGCTGACGTAGCAAAAACTGCGGGTCTGCGATCCGTCACCGAAGACCGTGATCGGCTCGCCCCGTACGGCTTGGCCCATGAAGGCAGGCAGGGCGCGGCCGTCCTTGAGGCGCATGCGCGGACCATAGGTGTTGAAGATCCGCACGATGCGGGTATCGACTCCGTGAAACCGGTGGTAGGCCATCGTCATCGCCTCGGCGAAACGCTTGGCCTCGTCGTAGACGCCTCGCGGTCCCACCGGGTTGACATTGCCCCAGTAGGTCTCCTTTTGGGGGTGCTCTAGGGGATCGCCGTAGACCTCGGAGGTGGAGGCCAGAAGGAACCGGGCGCCTTTTGCCTTCGCCAGACCTAGAACCTTGTGGGTTCCCAGACTTCCCACCTTGAGGGTCTGGATCGGCAACTCCAAGTAGTCGAGGGGGCTGGCCGGGGATGCGAAGTGGAGGATGTAGTCCAACGGGCCATCCACGTAGACGAAGCGGGTCACATCATGCTGGATGAAATGGAATCGGGCGTTTCCGAACAGATGCCCGATATTGTCGGGCGAGCCGGTGACCAGATTGTCCATGCAGATGACATCGAACCCGCGCTCCAGGAAGAGATCGCAAAAATGGGATCCCAAAAACCCGGCCCCGCCGGTGATCAGGACGCGCTTCATGTCCTAAACCTCTTGGATAACAATGGATGGGAATGATTGGGCCGCGCATGATAGCAGCGACCCGGCGGTCCACAACCGATCCTTCTCCCTTCTTCGGCCGTCGGATGCGTCGGGGATGAGCCCATGCGGCCGACGGGTATCGACTCTCAGGAGCCGAGAAGCTTCTCCACGAAGCTGGTGTCGATGTCGGCGGCGCGGAACGAGGCGTGGCGCAAGATGCGGTGGTAGAGGGGGATGGTCGTTTTGATGCCCTCGACGACAAATTCCGAAAGGGCGCGCTCCATGCTGGCGATGGCCTCCTCTCGGGTGGCACGGTGCACGATGACCTTGGCCACCATCGAGTCGTAATGTGAGGGAATCATATAGTTGGAGAAAAGGTGGGAATCCACGCGCACGCCGGGCCCCCCAGGCGGGACATAAAGACCCACCCGCCCCGGAGACGGCCGAAAGTTTCGATCCGGGTCCTCCGCGTTGATGCGGCACTCGATGGCATGCCCCCGGATCTCCACGTCTTCCTGGGAAAAACTCAGGGGCTCGCCGGCAGCGATTCGGATCTGTTCCTTCACGAGATCGATCCCGGTGATCATCTCCGTGACCGGATGCTCGACCTGCAGCCGGCTGTTCATCTCCATGAAGTAGAAATCGCCGTTGGCGTCCAGGAGGAACTCGACGGTGCCCGCGTTCGTGTACTCCGCCGCGCGCGTCAGACGAACCGCCGCCTCGCCCATCTTGCGACGGAGTTCGTCGGTGAGGACCGGACAGGGCGCCTCTTCGATGAGTTTCTGGTGACGACGCTGGGTGGAGCAGTCTCTCTCCCCCAGGTGAACCACGTTTCCGTGATGATCACTGAGAATCTGAACTTCGACATGGCGAGGACGTTCGATGAACTTCTCGAGGTACAGGCTCCCGTCATTGAAGGCTGCCTGCGATTCGGTTCGGGCGGCCATGAACTCCTTCTTCAGGACCAACTCGGAGTGGGCGATCCGCATGCCGCGTCCCCCGCCGCCCGCCGCCGCCTTGATCATCACCGGATAACCGATGTCGGCGGCAATCCCGACGGCGTCCTCGTCGTTGTCGACGAGCCCGTCGCTCCCGGGAACCACGGGGACCTCGGCGCGCCGGGCGAGGTCCTTCGCACGGGCCTTGTGGCCCACCATGGCGATGGTCTCAGGCGAGGGGCCGATGAACGCGATCTTGCAACTGCGACAGATATCCGCGAAATCCGAATTCTCCGAGAGGAATCCGTAGCCCGGATGAATCGCGTCCACGTTCGCCACCTCGGCGGCGCTGATGATGCGTGGGATGTCCAAATAGGACGAAGCGCTGGGCGGCGGACCGATGCAGATGGTCTCGTCTGCAAAACGCCGGTACAGGGCGTCCTCATCGGCCTCGGAATAGACCACCACGGATTCGACTCCGAGTTCCTTGCAAGCTCGGATGATCCTGAGGGCGATTTCCCCTCGATTGGCGACAAGTATGCGTCGGAACATGGCGGATCAGCGAGGCTTGATGGTGAAAAGGGGCTGGCCGTACTCGACGGCTTCGCCGTTGCCCACGAGGACTTCGAGGATCTCCCCCTCCATCTCCGCCTGGATCTCATTCATGACTTTCATGGCCTCGATGATGCAGAGCACTGTCGTTTGGCTGACGCGGTCACCCACCTTGACGAAAGGCTCGGCGCCAGGAGACGGAGATGTATAGAAGGTGCCCACCATGGGAGAATTGAAAGTCACGGAATCGCCCTCGACCGACGAGGCCGCGACGGACTCGGCCGGACCGCCGCCACCGGGCTGGCCCGCTGGGGACGGCTGGGCCCAGAAGGCCTGGGGAGGCATCACCGGCTGATCGGCGCCCGCCTTCTTCAGGCGGACCTTCTTCTCGCCCTCTTCGATCTCGACCTCCACCAGGTCGTTCTCGTTCATGAGCTCGATGAGCTTTTGGAGGTCCTCGAGATCCATTGTTCTTCCTTGTCTGAGTGACGGTCCCGGTCCGACGTCATCGAAACACGGGGCGATGAAACATTCAAGCTGTCCCAGGGCCCTCCCGGGAGGGAGCATTCCAGGTCCCCGACTTTCCACCGGACTTGTGCAGAAGCCGGAGTTCCTCCACCGACATACCCCGATCCTTCGCCTTGCACATGTCGTAGACGGTCAAGGCCGCTACGGCGCAGGCCGTCAGCGCCTCCATCTCCACGCCGGTCCGGTCGAGCACGCGGGCCGTCGCGACGACCTCGAGGACGTCCTTGGCCGGAAAGGCGAAATCCACGTCGACGTGGGTGAGGGACAGGGGATGACAAAGAGGAATCAGGTCCGAGGTCTTCTTCGCCCCCATGATGCCGGCCACGCGAGCCACCCCGAGGACGGCTCCCTTGGCGACGTCGCCCTCCCGGATGGCCCGGAGTGTCTCCGGCGCCATGCGAACACGAGCGGCGGCCCGGGCGGATCGTTGGGTGGGCGATTTCCCGCCCACGTCCACCATCCGCGCCTTGCCCTGCTCATCGAAGTGAGTGAATCCGTCTCCCGGTCCGGTCATGGGCCCATGTTAGCCGGGTTCCGCGTCGCGCACGAGGCCCAACTCCCGCCTGCCGAGGAATCCAAGGCGGAGGCTTCAGGCTTCACCTGACGCCGCATGGCTTGGATCACCGCCCGGCCTTCGCGGGACGGGGACGTCCCGGCTCCAAGTCGCCGGTCCAAGAGAGGCGAAGATTAGGGGGCAGAACCATCCAGCAGATCGGCGGGGGCGTCCACCGCGGGAGCGCGACGGAGCATGGCTTCCAGGGTGTCCGCATCGGACGAAGCGATCCGCTCCGCGAGCTCCCGAGGGATCTCCCCGAATCGGGCGACGAGGAGGGTCTCCAGTCCCTTCCGGAGCCCTTCCCGCAGGCCCTTGTCCAGGCCCTCCTGCAGCCCCCCCTGCCAACCCTTCTCCAGGCCCTCGTGGAGTCCTTCTTCCCTGAGCCGTTCCGCTGTCGTTTTGATCATGGTCTTGGTCTCCTCGGATTCCTGGGCGAAAGGGAGGGCGTGCACCTCCTCGGGGGCGATGTCGGACACGAAGTAAAGATACCACACCATGGCCCTGAGAAGCGAAAGTCCTCCCTTCTCCTCAACCGTGGCCCGAAACAGATCATCCCATTCCCGAAGCCGGCTTCGAATCTCTTTTCCCCGGCCGTGATTCAGAAGAAGAACCAGCAGGGCCGCGGCGCACCTCCCCAGACGCCTGCGGATCTCCCCATCGTCGAAGCGACCCAGGTCGATGACGTGGACGATCACGTTCGTCCTCGATCCCGGATTCCCCTCCTTGCGGGCGTAGAGTTCCTCGAATTCGCGGGGCGCCGACCACCGACTGGCCCCGTGATACAGGACCACCACGTGAACATTGGGAAAGCGCGCGTTCGGCCCCAGGGACCGTTCGACGTCCTGATAGAGGGTGGTCTTGTGGGCCAAGGCCCTGAGGGGAACGTTGGGGGTTTGTCGACTCAAGTGCTCGACGACGATGAGGTCACGGGGCTCCTCTCCCCCGTCCAAGGCGTAGAGGAAATCCGGCTCGCTCCGACGCAGGTCCGGGTCGATGAGCACGTCTCTCAGACGCACGAGCCGCCCCTCGGTGGGGCCACACGGGAGGGGCGGTTCCGCCAGACCATCGAGGATCGCCGCCATGCGATCGACATCGTCCAGGAGAGCACGCACCAGTCGATCGTGGGGTTGAGCCATGGAGTCGCCTTTGGGAATCAGGGAGTGCCGCAACAAGCGGGCTTCCACTGCCAAGACGGAGCCGAAGGCGAAGGGGTGACGCTCATTCTACAAACCGACCGGAGCCCCAAAGCTCCCCAGAACCATGGATCTCATCCAACGACCTTCGCGGGGCGAGGGCGCCCCGGCTCCAGCAGAAAGGGCGCAGCGGCGAAGCTGGGA
>DRQF01000123.1 GCA_011369445.1 Planctomycetota bacterium
CGCTTCGGCAGCATTCCCAAAGAGCTTGAGAACCGTATCGCGGGGGCTTCTCCCGAGACCCTGAAGCGTCTCTTCGAAGCCGCCCTCGACGCCGACGACATCTCCGATCTTCTGAACTTCTGATCCCACGACGGATCCGCGCTTCGCTCCCCTAGACTGACGAGGTCCCCCTCGTCTTCCTGATGGAGGCCGGGTGCCCCTCCCGGGACGAGGACGTCCCGACTCCATCGAGGGAGCACGGTCAGCGAACAACGACGCGCAGGGCGTTGGTGATGGACACCTGGGGCCAAGGCTTTTGCGTGTCGGCCACGAGCCCCTGAAGCCAGAACTCGGTGGGGAACGGGAAGGGTCCCGAATGCCCCACCTCGTGGCCGGGTCCTCCGAAGAAGGCGAGGCTTCCCGGCAGCAAAGCCGGCGCACCGCCGAAGGTGTTCATCAAGGTGAACAGCGGCACCGTGCCGAAGGGATCCAGGAACTTGGGCGTGAAGCACATGGCTCCCACGCCGAACGGCAAGGCGTGGGTCGTGTGATCGCCTCCCGTCATCACCTTGCCGAAGATCGCGAACGGTGTCGGCAGCCCCGGGTTGAGCGGCGGCCTCGCCATCCAGACGCCTAGATCGTCGCCGACGCCGAAGAACACCGAGCGGGCGGCGCCCCCCATGGTGGGCGCCCCGCTCCCAGAGATTCCCATCCGCAACACGTCCACGGTGCTCCCTCCCGGAAGAAGTGGGGTCACGTTGCCTGCGGCGGCTTGAGGATCGAAGAGAGTCGTCCCCCGATAGATCCGCACGTAGCCCAGGTTGTTGTTGGCGCCGGCATTCGACACCAACAGATCCCCCAGCCCGTCTCCGTCGAAATCGCCCGTGTCCATGTTGTAGCTGAACGCGACCTGAACACCGCTCGTGCAGATCGGCGTGGTGCTTCCGTCCCCGTCCGCGCGGAACAGAAGTCGACCGCTCACGCCGGAGAAGACGTAGATGCGCGGGCCGAACAGTCCGCCGCCGAGGTCCTCCAAGGTGGCCACTATGGCGGCTTCGGGAATACCGTCGCCATCGACGTCCTGCATGGCGATGCCACCACCGCCGCCGCCCAGACCATTCCCTGGTACCGATGGATTCGGAGCGGCCCAGATCGTGGAATGATCGATTCCACTATGCAACTCAATGACCGAATTGCTCGTTCCCGACGGGCAGCCTTCCGCGAGAAGAACTATGTACTCATTGCAGCCGTCCCCGTTGATGTCCGCAAACGCCTTGATGCGCGCGGCACCCGATGCCTGAGTGTACTGGGCGGTCATCTGATAATTGGCGAGCCCTCCCACGGATTCGAAGAGGAACACGTTGAAGGCTATGGGTGTGAGCGGAGCCCACGGGACGATGCCCTTCACAGCGAAGTCACAGACCCCATCTCCGTTGACGTCCCCGAGCGATTCGACTTCATGTCCGAACTGGGAAGCCAAGGACGCGATCGTCTGAAAAACCGCCCCCGTCGCCCCATCGTGGAGCGTGACCTGGCCAGCGCCGCCGTTAAATCCCCAGTTGCCCACGGCGTACTCGCTGGCGCCGTCGCCGTCGAGATCGCCGAGGGTCGCGTAGGCACTCGTTTCCTGGGCGACGCCAAAGAGCGTGTAGATCGCCTGCCCTGTCGCGCCGGACCGCAGAACCAGGTCCCGAATGAACCCCCCGGAAGGGCCCGGACGCCAATCCAAGGATGCAAAATCAGTGATACCGTCGAGGTCAAGGTCCCCAACTGCGCCCATCGCGAACCCAAGACGTTCTCCCAGGATGGGTGCACTGGCTATCGAATACAGGACGGAAAGGTCCGCACCCGAAATGGCGCGAATCTCCGTACTGCCTCCCTGAAGGTTCGTCGGCGCCGAGACCACGAAGTCCGTGTCACCGTCTCCATTGATGTCGCCCAGTACCGCCTGAGCGAGGCCCACGTGAGTTGCGCCGGTTCCGATCGGCCCAGTGATCTGTCCCCCGATCGGGAGGGGGATGGCGTCCTGGCACCAGCTCACTTTGATGGGAACGACGAGGAGAAGAATCGTCCAGACGTAGACGCCCACGCGACGGCGCATGTCAAAGCACCACATCGTTGCGCCCCACGCCGAGAACGATGGTGCGTGTTTGCGCCACGTTCCCGGGGTCGATCCCAAACACCTGGGGAGGGCTCGTGGCCACGATGGTGGCAGGGACGAGGCACACCAGATTGATGGGCTGATTCTTGGTCACGCCGGCGAAAGCGACGAGGGTCGCCATGGAAATCGTCCACCGGGCCGCTCCTGGAGCGGGCACGATGGTGGGGAAGCCCGGAGCCGTGGACGTCACCGTGGGGGCGGGAAGAGTGTACGTCGCACCATTCACAAGAAGTCTCGCCTTCGTGTAGTCGAAACCGAACGGAGAGGCGGGACCGCCGACGGTGTCCAGGCGGGCGGTGATCACCACGTTGGAGGCGGTGCTGCGACCCATGCGCGGGGTGATGGAGACCAGAGGGCGGATCTGCTGCTCGCGGAAGCGATCACCAAACGTGCCACCGGGAGAGAGCTGAGTGCTTTCAGAGCCAATGGGCGTGCCGCCCCCCATTCCAGCCACGATCAACTGATCGTCGTTGTTGTCGGCAGGATTGATGTGAAGCACGGTTCCTTGGACCACGCTGAGGGACTGCGCCTTGGACGCGATTCC